>NZ_OZ245882.1:1597888-1917465 GCF_965229465.1 Cellulomonas sp.
GCAGCGTGTGCGATCCGATGACCAGCGTGTACAGGTGGAACCCGTACGCCGTCGGGTCCCAGCCGCCGTGGTCGATGCCGCGGAACAGCCGCAGCACCTCCGCCAGGTCGACGCCGCGCGTGTAGGCGACCCCGTGCTCGCGGTAGCTGGGGAACACCTGGTCCTGCGGCAGGAGCGCGCGGCCGGAGCCGACCTGCGCGGCCTCCTGGCCGAGGCACTGGGCGTACAGGGCCAGCTCGCCCTGGCGCTGGAGGGACGTCGACTCGTTGTCGAACCGGCGCACCAGCACCATGTCGCGGTACAGCCCGCGCAGGGCGTCGGCGTCGAGGTGCGCGACGCGGGGGTCGTAGTCGGGGTGAGCCGTGCGGTGACCTGCGGGGGTCAGCAGCTGCACGAGGCCGTCGTCGGTCAGCGGGCCGTTCGGGACCACGCGGTTCTCCTTCGCGGGTGCTGCGGCGGGGGCCGCGCCGGGATCAGTCTCGAAACCTACGTCAGCGTAGGCTACGGCACCGTAGGTAGCGCGCGAAGGACCCCGACAAGCCTCGGCGCACGCCCTTGTGGACTGTCTACACCTCACCCGGCACGCTCAGCGAGCGAGCCACTCCGCGGTGATCTCGAGCAGCAGGTCGGTGGCCTCGGGCTCCCCCACGCTCACCCGGACGCCGTCGCCCTGGAACGGCCGGACGAGCACGCCGGCGCGGCCGGACCGCTCCGCGAACGCCGAGGACTGGTCGCCGAGCGGCAGCCACACGAAGTTCGCCTGGCTGTCCGGCACGGTCCAGCCCTGCTTCCGCAGACCGGCGAGCAGGCGAGAGCGCTCGACGACGATCGCGTCCACCCTGGTCATCAGCTCGGCCGTCGCGCGCAGCGACGCCAGCGCCGCCAGCTGGCCGACGTGCGAGACCCCGAACGGCGTCGACGCCGCCCGGATCCCCGCCGCCAGCCGCGGGCGCGCGACCGCATAGCCCACCCGCAGACCGGCCAGCCCGAACGCCTTGGAGAACGTGCGGAGCAGCACCACGTTGGGGTGGTCGGCGAACACGGCCAGGCCGTCGGGCGCGTCGGCGTCGCGGACGAACTCGACGTAGGCCTCGTCCAGCACCACCAGCACGTCCTTGCGGACGGCGGCCAGGAACGTGGCCAGCTCGTCGGCGTGCACCGCGGGGCCGGTCGGGTTGTTGGGCGTGCAGACCAGCACCGCCTTGGTGCGCGGGGTGATCGCCGCCGCCATCGCCTCGAGGTCCAGCCGGCCGTCGTCGCGCACCGGCACGTGCACCCCGACGCCGCCGGCCAGCGTGATGGCGATCGGGTACGCCTCGAAGGAGCGCCACGGGACCACGACCTCGTCGCCCGGCTCGCACACCGCGGTGAGCACGTGGCCCAGCACCGCGACCGAGCCGCAGCCCGCGACGATGTTCTCCGGGGCCACCCGCAGCGACGCCGCGATGGCCCCGGTCAGCTCCGTGGCGTACATGTCCGGGTACCGGTTGACGTCCTCGGCCGCGTCGGAGATGGCCAGGATCACCGAGGGCAGCGGCGGGTACGGGTTCTCGTTGGACGACAGCTTGTACGCGGCCGCACCGACGGGGACGCGCGCCCCCGGGACGTACGGCGGCAGGTCGGACAGTGCCTGGCGGAGGGGGACGCGGGTCACGGGCACAGCATGCCACCGCCCACCTAGGACCCCGGCGACCACAGAACGCGACTCCCGTGGTTCTCGACCACGCCCCTGCCTGCGGTGGCAGGATCGACCGCATGGCCTTCCTCGTCCGCGTCCTCATCAACGCCGTCGCCCTCTGGTTCGCGACGCTGATCCTGCCGGGGCTCCACATCGTCGGCGGCGACAGCAACTGGGAGACCCTCGGGATCATCCTGCTCATCGCGCTGGTCTTCGGTCTGGTCAACGCGATCGTCAAGCCGATCGTCGCGTTCATCTCGATCCCGCTGTACATCCTCACGCTCGGCCTGTTCACCATCATCGTGAACGCGCTCATGCTCATGCTCACCGCGTGGATCACCGAGGCGACCAGCTGGGGTCTGCGGATCGACAACTTCGGCACCGCCTGCTGGGGCGCGATCATCGTCTCGATCGTCAGCCTCGTCCTCTCGGTCCTGATCCCCGGCGACCGCACGCGGAGCTCGTCGTCGACCGAGGTCAGCTACTAGGCCGCACCGTCGGCGGCTGCGCGGCGACGAGCGCCGGGTCCCGCGTCGCCTGGAACTGCCGGGTCACTCCGGTGGTGCCGGGCGGACCGAGCACGTCCGCGACGGCGGCGTCGAACGCCCGCATGCCCGGGCTGCCCGCCAGCTCACGGTCGGCGACGTCCGCGGTCTCGACGTACCGCGCGATCGCGTGCGCCCCCACCGGGTCGGACACCGGCGGGCCGCCCGTCACGTCCAGGTCGCGCGTCACCACCGTCACCCGGCCGACAGTCGTGTCCGGCGTCCCGTCGAGCTGGGGGACGGCGTCGCCCGTGTGCCGGTAGTGCCGGACCTCCACGCCGGCGGGTGCAGACCGGGCCAGGTCCGGGCTGCCCGCCGTGACGACGGCGCGCACGGTGTACGTGCTCCCGACGGCCGCGGCGACCGACACGGCGGCCATCCCGCCCAGGCTGTGCCCCGCGAGCATCACCGGCTCGTCGGCCCCGATCCCCGCGCGCCGCATCGAGTCCAGCACCGCGTCCGTCACGTCGTCCGACAGCGCGGCGAGCAGCCGCAGGTCGGTGGTCGCGTCCAACGGCGTCAGGTCGTTCGGCAGCCAGCTCTCCGTGCCCGGGATCTCGATGATCCAGGCGCGCGTGCCGTCGGGGTGCGTGAGCTGCTGCACCGAGATGACGCCCGTGGGGGTGCCCGCCAGACCGGTCTCCGTGCCGCCCTGGTAGCTCCTGCCCACGTTGGCCAGCACTCCCGCGGTCGTCCGTGGCACGGGCAGCTGGGGCGGGTGCGCCCGCACCACGAGAGCCGTGGGACCGGCCGGCGGCAGCAGACCGGACAGGAGCCCGGCGGCGTCCTGCACGGGCCGGAGCGTGGGGATCTGCCGCCCCGGCGCCGCCGAGCGCACGAATGAGCCGACCGCGAGGATGGCCAGCTCCGCGCGGCCGTCGGCCGTGAGCATCCCCGGAATCTCACGCGCCGGCGGGCCCAGGCGCCGCGCGAGCCAGGGGAGCACCGGGTCGGGCCGGCGCAGGAGCACGGAGCGCCCGACGCCGCCCGCGACCACGCTGCCGACCGCGGCCACCCCGAGCACGACGCCGGCGGCACCGAGGAGGCCCACGACGACCGGATGCTCGCCGAGCTGCGAGGCCGCGGTGACGACACCCACCCGCAGGGCCCGGTGCGCCATCGACTCGGCCTCCGTGTAGACCTCGACCACGCGTCGCAGCGCGGCGGCCAGGTCCCGCAGGTGGTCGGCGACCCGACCCGGGGAGTCGGGCCCCTCCCGAGCATCGGCCAGCGCGCGCCGCGCCTCGCCACCGACCGGGGTCACGGAGCACCCCAGCGATGCCTGACCGAGGGCCCATGCCGCTGCGTCGAGCCGGTCCGCGGCGCCCTCCAGCAGCCGGCACGCGAAGGTGAGCTCGTCGAGGTCGGCGACGGTCGGCCCGGGGCCGCCGAGAACGCGGTACCCGGTGGCCCAGTCGGTCGGCGCGCTCACTGGTACCACGCCGGGGCGAGCGACGTCGCCTCCAGGTCGCTCGCCGCGACCGGCTGCACGGTCCGCTCGATCACCGTGCGCACCCGCGCGACGCACACCGTGGCCTCCTCCACGGCGATGCGGAACCGGTCGGCGGCGTCGGAGCACCACTCGGTCTGTGCGGCGCCGCGCAGCGCGTGGGTCGCGGCCTCGACGTCGTCCAGGGCCCGGAGCACGAGGGGAAGTCCGTCGTCACGGTGCATGCGCAGGACGCTACGAAGCCCGGCGGATCCGTGGACCCGACCTGTGCGTGCGCGGGGGCTGTGGGCGGATCAGGCGTTCGGTCGCGGAAGCATCACCGCGGCGAGCGTGAGGGCGGCCACCAGGGCCGCCGCGCGCCAGAGGTCGCTCTCCGAGACGCCGACCAGCAGCATCGCCACCACGGCCAGCAGCTGGGCGCCCACCTGCACGACCGCCACCTCACGCAGCCCGCGCACGAGGACGGCGACCTCGACCCTCGTCCGCCAGGACGTCCGCGCGCAGACCGCCCCCGCCCACAGGGTCAGGTGCACCAGCAGGACGAGGACCATCACCACGGCGAGCGCGGGCGGGTCGCCGACGAGCAGCCGCGTCCCGGCGACGAGCACCACGAGCGCGGCCAGACCGAGCCCCGGGACGAGCACGGCGGCCCCGACCAGGGCGACGAAGCCGACGTCGAGCACCGCGGGCGGGCGCGGACCGGTGCCGGCGAACGCCACCGCCAGCGTGGCCGCCGACAGGAGCGCCAGGGACGCGCGCAGCGCCCACGCGGGCACCGGTCGGTCCAGCTCCAGCGTGACCTCGCTCATCGTGACGCCCCCGCCCGCCGCTGCGCCCGGCGAGCCAGCGACGCGAGTGCGATGTGCGGCTGGTCGCGCCACGTGACCAGCTCGACGTCGAGGTCCACCAGCTCGGCCAGCCGGTCCTCGCGAGCCATCCGGATCAGCCGCATCGCCAACCGTTCGCGCTCCCCCAGCTGGCGTTCGCGCAGGGTGGGCAGCACGTCGACCGCGATCACGCGGTGCCCGGCACGCCGCCAGACGGAGGCCACCAGGGCGGCCTCGTCGTCGAGGAACGTGGAGAAGAGCAGGACCAGCGCGCCCGACGGGATCTGTGGGGCGCGCAGCCGCCGCAGCGGGTCGCCCTCCGGCCGGGTCAGGGCCAGCGCGTGCCGGATGCGGTCCAGCTGCCGGCGCCCACCGCCGGGCGGGAGCGGTCGGCGGAGCGCGCCGAGGTCGTCGAGCCCGACGCGGTCGCCCAGGTCGAGGAACCCCTGCGCCGCGGACGTCGCCGCCTGCCGGGCCAGGTCCAGGGACGTCGGGTCCTCCGCCTTCGCCGGGGTCGAGCCGCGCCAGGTCATCGGGTCGGGCCCGACGTCGTCGCGCGAGTCCACGACGAGCACGACGACCGCCTCCGCGAGCGCGTGCTCCCGCCGGACGTAGAGCTCGTGCAGGTCGGGGGCGCGGCGGGCGGTGACGCGCCAGTCGATCCTCCGCAGCCGGTCGCCGGGGGAGAACGGGTGCACGTCGCGCAGCCCGCCGCCCTCGCCGGGTCGTCGGGACTCGTGGGCGCCGGTGAGCCCGCGCAGCCGTGGGGGCAGCGGCAGGTCGCCGAGCGGTCGCGGGGCGGGCAGCACGAGGGCGGACCGCGACGCGGCCGGGCTGGGCTCCGACACGCTGGCCGCGCCGGGTCCGACGCCCTGCACGTCGACGAACGCCACCTCCTGCGGGCCGGTCCGGACCGTGCGCACCACGAGCGGGAGCCGCCGCGAGCGGTCGACCCGCACCCACGCCTCGGCGAGGACACGCACGCCCCTGCGCACCCCGACGAGCACGTCCGTGGGCGCGGTGGTCACGATGTCGGCGCGCAGGCTCCCGGCGGCGGGCGGCTCGTCCGACGCCTCCAGCCGCACGGTCGGGTCCGTCGAGGGCCGGCGACGCCAGTCCCACACCCCCGCCACCAGCGGTGCCGCGCCGAGCACCGCGACGTCCGGTCGGCCGGCCAGCGCCCCGACGGCGACCAGCGCGAGGCCGACGACGACCCCGGCGGCAGTCGCCCGCGAGCGTTCCCAGATCATCCGCGTCGCGCCGTCGTCGGCCCCGCCACCCGCGTCAGCACGTCCGCCACGACCTTCTGCGGCGCCGTGCCGGTGGCCCACGCCTGCGGGGTCAGGGAGAGGCGGTGCGCCAGCGCGGGGACGGCGACCGCCTTGACGTCCTCGGGGGTGACGAAGTCCCGGCCGCTCAGCACGGCGAGCGAGCGCGCGACGAGCACCAGCGCCTGCGAGCCGCGCGGCGAGGCACCCACCTCGACGGCGTCGTGCGTGCGGGTGGCCGCCGCGAGGTCGACGCAGTACCGCAGGATGTCGCCGTCGACCGTGACCTCCTCGACGCCCGCCTGCATCGCGCGCAGCGTGGCGGCGTCGACCACGGTCCGCACCGAGCCCATCTCCTGCCGCCGCGCGAGCCGTCGCGACAGCACGTCGACCTCGGCGTCGCGCTCCGGGTAGCCGACCGCCACGCGGACCATGAACCGGTCGAGCTGCGCCTCCGGCAGGGGGTAGGTGCCCTCGTACTCCACCGGGTTGGACGTCGCGACCACGTGGAACGGGTCCGGCAGCGGGTACGTCTCCCCGTCGACCGTCACCTGCCGTTCGGCCATCGCCTCCAGCAGCGCCGACTGCGTCTTCGGGGCGGTCCGGTTGATCTCGTCGGCCAGGAGCAGGCCCGCGAAGACCGGCCCGGGACGGAACAGGAACGACGCCGTCGCCGGGTCGAAGACGCTGGACCCGGTGATGTCCGACGGCAGCAGGTCGGGCGTGCACTGCACCCGCCGGAACGCGAGCCCGAGCGCGGTGGCCAGGCTCCGGGCCGCCAGCGTCTTGCCGAGGCCGGGCACGTCCTCGAACAGCACGTGGCCGCCGCCGAGGATGGCCGCGAGCGCGACCTTCAGGGGCTCGCGCATGCCGACGACGAGCGTCGCGACCTCGTCGAGGACCGCGCTCCCGCGGTCTGCGACCTGCGCGACGGTCAGGGCGGTGGGCTGCTCAGTCATCGGCGGGGGCTCCATCGTCGTTCGGGGTGGCACGCCTCGGTCCGAGGCGGTCGAGCACGTCGAGGGTGTACTTCACGTCGGCGACCGTCGGCAGCGGCGCAGCGGTGCGGGTCAGGGTGCGGACGGCGCGGGTGCCCAGCAGGGCCTCGGTCTCGGGATCGTCGACCGTCAGCCCGTGCCGCGCGAGCCGGCTCCTGGCCACCTCACGCAGCCGCCGCAGCACGCGCTCACCGATCCGCCCGTCGCGCCCGACCATCGCCCACGCCAGGTCCTGCACCTCGCCGCGCGCACCGTGCCGGCGGTCCAGCCGGTCGCGGGTCCACCCCGGATCCGGGGTGCCGTCCAGGCGCGTGAGCAGCAGCACCCCGGCCGCGACCATGAGGCCGAGCAGCGCGGACGTCTGCACGATCAGCCCGGCCGCCCACGCCGCGACGAAGCCGGCGCCGAAGCCGGCGAGCGGGCGCCAGTCCCACCACCTCATGCGTCCTCCTCGGCCCGTCGCCCGAGATCGTCGGCGATCGCGGCCAGGCTCTCCCTGGCGCGCGCGACGTCCCCCGCGGTGAGCACGTGCTCGGAGTACCGCGCCGCCAGGTACAGCTGCAAGAGCGCACGCGTCGCGTCCGGGTCCGCCCGCGTGGCGTCGAGCACCTCGACCGTGAACTCCGTCGCCGTCTGCGCGCGGTCGCGCACCAGCCCGCTGCGCTCCGCCGACGCCTCCAGCGCGACCCAGGCCGCGATCACCGCGTCACCGGGCGGCACCTCGTCCTCGAGCACCTGCGCGGCCCGCCGGACGCCCTCCCGCAGCGCGGGCGTCGCGCCGTCCAGCACGTCACCCACCAGCGCGATGTCCGGCACGGCGGAGTCCACCTCGTGCGGCGCACGCCGCTCCCGCAGCGCCCGGATCCGCCGGACCAGCATGGCGACCCCGATCACCAGCAGCGCCCCGATCACCGCGATGACCAGCAGGTAGATCCAGCGCTGGGCCTCCATCGACATCCGCTCGCCGTCGAGGGGTGTCTCCGAGGGCATCGGGGTGGGGATGTTGGTCGCGAGCACCGGCGGAGGGAGCGTGAAGGGCGCACCGCCCGCGTTGCGCTGGCCGAGCCGGAACGGACCCGCCAGAGCCGCGCCGATGACCGCCACCACCACGAACGCGCCGACCAGCAGGACCGCGCTGGGCCTGCGGGTCTGCGGTGCCACGGGGCTCCTCGTCGTCGGGAACCGACGGGACGCGTCGGTGCGCCCAGGCTACTGACCAGGACGACAGGGCTTCCCGGTTGACCCCGACGACGCGCAGGTCCGACACTGGTATCACCTTGATACCAGGAGGCCTGGAACGTGGCACTGACCTTGCGGCTGAGCGACGAGGACACCCAGCTCCTGCGCGAGCAGGCGGAGCTCGAGCACCGCTCGATGAACGACGTCGTCGTCCTGGCCATCCGTGATCGCGCCGCGCGTCACGTGCGTGCCGAGTCCGACCGCGACGCGATCGCTCGCCTGATCGAGCGTGACCGCGCGCTGCTCGACCTGCTCGCGCAGTGAGCGAGTACCTCTACCCGACTCTCGATACCGCGTCACTGATCTGCGAGGTCCTGTCCCTGCACGTCCGGGACCCGGGTGCGCTCGCGTCCGCGCTCGAGCGGCCCGCGCAGATCGTGTGGGGCGTCGAGGCCTACGTCGGGCTCGACGCCAAGGCCGCCGCGCTGCTCGACGCCGTGAACCGGTCACACGCGCTGATCGACGGGAACAAGCGCCTCTCCTGGCTGCTCGTCGCGCGGTTCTACGACCTGTTCGGCTGGGACCTCGTGGTCGACGCGGCCGAGGGGGACCGGTTCATCCGCGAGGTCGGCGGCGACCACGTGCCACTCTCGCGGATCGCGGAGTGGTTGCACGGGCACGCTCGCGAGCGCTGACCGTCCTCGGACACCGCCGCACGCGACCGGGCCGCTCTGGGACACTGGCCCCATGCCTTCTCGTGTCCGGCTCGCGGACGTCACGCCCCCCATCGCGCTCGGCCCGCTCGACGGTCGCTACCGCGCCGCCGTCGCGCCGCTGGTCGACCACCTGAGCGAGGCGGCCCTCAACCGCGAGCGGGTGCACGTCGAGGTCGAGTGGCTGATCCACCTGGCGGGGTACTCGGGAAGCCCGGTCGTCCCGGGTGCCCCCACGCTCACGGCGGCGGACGAGCAGTACCTGCGCGACGTCGTCGACACCTTCGGGCCCGACGAGGTCGCCGAGCTGGCCGCGATCGAGAAGATCACCGTGCACGACGTCAAGGCCGTCGAGTACTTCCTCAAGAGCCGGCTCGCGGCCGCGCCCGAGGGGTCGGCTCTGCGGGACGTCGGCGAGCTGGTGCACTTCGCGTGCACGAGCGAGGACATCAACAACCTGTCGTACGCGCTGATGGTCCGCGGTGCGGTGCGGGACGTCTGGGCGCCGGCCGCGACCGCCCTCGTCGACCAGGTCGCGGCGCTCGCGCACGAGCTCAAGGACCAGCCGATGCTGGCCCTGACGCACGGGCAGCCGGCGACGCCGACGACGCTCGGCAAGGAGCTCGCGGTCCTCGCGCACCGGCTGCGGCGGCAGCTGCGGCGGATCGCGTCCGACGAGTACCTGGGCAAGCTCAACGGCGCGACCGGCACGTACGGCGCGCACGTCGTCGCGGTCCCGGGGGCGGACTGGCCCGCGGTCAGCAAGGCGTTCGTCGAGCACCTGGGCCTGACCTGGAACCCGCTGACCACGCAGATCGAGTCGCACGACTGGCAGGCCGAGCTGTACGCCGACGTCGCCCGGTTCAACCGCGTGCTGCACAACCTGGCCACCGACGTGTGGACGTACATCTCGCGCGGGGTCTTCATCCAGATCCCCGTCGCGGGTGCCACCGGCAGCTCGACCATGCCGCACAAGGTGAACCCGATCCGGTTCGAGAACGCCGAGGCCAACCTGGAGCTCTCGTCGGCCCTGCTGGACGCCCTGGCCAGCACCCTGGTGACCAGCCGCCTCCAGCGCGACCTCACCGACTCCACCACGCAGCGCAACATCGGTCCCGCGTTCGGGCACTCGCTGCTGGCCATCGACAACGTGGCCCGCGGTCTGCGCGCGCTCTCGGTCGACACGGCCCTGCTGGCGCGCGAGCTAGACGAGAACTGGGAGACGCTCGGCGAGCCCGTCCAGTCGGCCATGCGCGCCGCGTCGGTGGCCGGCGTGACCGGCATGGAGAACCCGTACGAGCGGCTCAAGGAGCTCACCCGGGGCCGCCGACTGACGGCCGCCGACATGCGCGAGTTCATCGGCGGGCTCGGGCTTCCCGACGACGTCGCCGCGCGCCTCGCCGCCCTCACGCCCGCGTCGTACACGGGACTCGCGGGCGATCTGGTCGTATACCTCGACGCCTGACGGACCGCCAGAGCAACTAGGCCGTTCGGGTGAACGCTAGGCGTCCACTTCGCCACTTATGCCTGCTCTTCGTCGGAAGACGAATCGGTTCGACGGAACCGCTCTCAGGGCCTCTGACCTGCATCTTCACTCAAATGAGTGATCCCTCCTGGACACGTGCCCTATTTGGGTTGCACAATCGTGCACCGACCGGTCGGAAACATCCGGTTCATCCCTTTTCTGGCAAGGAAGCCCATCGTGACGCTCATGCAGAAGGCGATCACGCCAGCGCTCACCCGCGCTCACCTCACCGCGGGGCACGATCGTCTGGCGGGGTACGTGGTGCGCGCCGAGGACGTCGCCTTCGCGACGACTCCGGCCCAGCTGTTCGAGGTGCACGGCCTGGGTTATGAGGGCTCCCCCTTCAGCCCGTACGACCGCTCGATCGACGTGCTGCGCTTCGAGTCGTCGCCGCAGCTCCAGTACCGCGACGTCCCGGGCTACATCCTTCCGCTGTGGTGGCTCCGCCACTCCCGCATCCCCCCGGGCGCCGAGCTCATCCGCATCTACGACAACGGCACGTCCACGCTCCTGGCCCGCTACGGCGACGTCGGTGCCGGCTGGACCGTCACGCAGCTGGGTGCCCCCCGCCCCTCGCTCGCCTCCCTGTCCCGCTGCGTCGGGCCCGTCGCCAAGTGGCACGGCGCCTACCTCGAGGCCGACGTGGTCGACAACGGCCACACCGTGGTCCTCGCCCTGGCCAACCCCCCGCTGGCCGAGACCGGGTTCCACCAGTCGCCGTCGGGCCGCTGGTACCGCCGCGTGGCCCGCGAGGACGTCACCGAGCTGTTCGAGCTGGACCTGACGGCCCGCTGGAACGGCCTGAGCGTCCGGGTCGTCGACCAGTGGCAGGACGCCCAGCGCTACGTCGTGGCCCGCATCTCGCACCTCGGCGACGACATCGAGCGCGCCGAGCGCCTGCACCTCAACCGCGTCGAGGCCGGCGTGTACGAGGGCATCGTCTACGCCGCCGAGCTGACCGACATCCAGACCAACCAGGTGGTCCCTCACACCTGGGCCCCCGGACCTGCTGCCCCCCGACAGCAGGTGGTGCGCTCCTGAGCGCATCGTCCCGAGGGTTCCTCACCAGGGTCACGCCACAGCTGCTGTGACCCTCGCGGAACGCGTGCCGGGCCTGGCCCTCCCCCCCGTCCAGGCCCGGCACGCTCCACCTCGGGATCGCCGACGACCATGTCGTCGAGCTCGGTCTCCGTCCTCTGAGCGATCACCAGGACACGGTCAGCGCCCGAGCAGGCTCAGTGCGCGTCGGCCACCACGGTCGGCACCGGGATCGACGCCAGCTCCGTCAGCGCGACCGCGTACGTCGCCGCGTCGCCGGCGCGGGCCGCCTCGCGGGCGCGGACGGTCGGTGCGTGCAGCGCCGCACGGGTGCGACGACGCAAGGCCCGCTCGGCGCGCTCGTCGCGGAGCCCGGTGGGCAGCGCGCTCAGGCCGGCCTCGAGCCCGCCGAGCACGCGGGTCCGCTCCGCGACGACGGCCGGGTTCCACTCGCGCACCCGACGGTCCGCCTCGTACGCCTCGGCGGCGGCCTCGACGACCTCGTGCGCGGCACGCACCGCGGCGTGCTCGGCGGGGGCCTGCTCGGCGACGGTGTGCAGGCTGACGAGCCGGACGCCAGGCAGCGTGCGGACGCCGGGGTCGACGTCGTGCCGGAGCGCGAGGTCGACCACGGTGAGCGAGGCGGGCGTCCCGACGCGCGCGGCGGCGAGCGCGTCGACGCCGAGCACGGCACCCGCGGCCCCGCTGCACGCGACCACGAGGTCCACGTCGGACACCTCGGCCGCGAGGTCGGCCGACGCCGGCAGCGACCGGACGCCGCGGGCGGCCGCGAACGAGCCGGCGCGGCCGGAGGCGGAGTAGACGCGGATGTCGCGCGCACCCCGGGCCTTGAGCGCGGCAAGCGAGGCCCCCGCGTAGGAGCCGGTGCCGATGAGCACGCAGCGCACGGCGGACCAGTCGGGCAGGTGCTGCTCGGCGATGTCCAGCGCGACGCCGACCACCGAGCGTCCGGTGGCGCCGAGCCCGGTCCGGCTCTCGACCGAGCGCGAGACGCGCGAGGCCGCCTGGAACAGGGACTCGAGGCCGGAGGTGGTGGTGCGGTCGCGGCGGGCGCTGGTCAGCGCGCGGCGGACCTGACCGGCGATCTCGCGCTCGCCGACCACCATGGAGTCGAGGCCGCTGGCGACGGAGAACAGGTGGGCGGCAGCGTCGGTCCCGGTGCGCACGCGGAGGTGGCCGGAGACCTGGTCGGCGGTGTAGCCGGAGCGGCCGGCGACGGCGACGGCTGCGGTGGCCAGGGCGGACGGGGTGTCGGCGGCGTCGTCGACCTCCAGGTACAGCTCGAACCGGTTGCACGTCGCCAGGACGACGGCACCGGACACGGACGCGACCGAGCCCACGAGCTCGGACGCGACGGCCTGCACGTCCGACGAGAGACGTTCCAGCACATCGAGGTCGAGGTCGTGGTGGCTGGCAGCGAGGGACAGCAGCACCACGTCCCCGAGTTAATCATCTCGACAATTGTCCGGCACAATCGAACCCGTGATCCTTCCTTCCTCGCACCCCCTCGTCGACGGCCGCACGGAGAATTCTTCGCTCGTGCGTGCCTATTCCGGCGAGCGGCCCGCGCGCCGGCCTGTGTGGTTCATGCGGCAGGCCGGACGGTCCCTGCCCGAGTACCGCGAGGCGCGCGTCGGCACGGCCATGCTGGACGCCTGCCTGGACCCGGCGCTGGCCAGCGAGATCACCCTGCAGCCGGTGCGTCGGCACGACGTGGACGCGGCGATCTTCTTCTCGGACATCGTCGTGCCCCTCAAGCTCGCGGGCGTCGACGTGGAGATCAAGCCCGGCGTCGGACCCGTGATGGGCTCCGCGGTCCGGACGGCCGACGACGTGGCGCGCCTGCGCGACCTCGGCCCGCTGACCCCGCAGGCGCTCCAGCCGGTCTCGGACGGCGTCGCGCTGACGGTCGCGGCCCTCGGCTCCACGCCCCTCATCGGCTTCGCGGGAGCGCCCTTCACGCTCGCCGCCTACCTGGTCGAGGGCGGGCCGTCACGCGACCACCTGGCCGCCCGCACCCTCATGCACGCCGACCCCGCCACGTGGACCGCGCTCACCGAGTGGGCCGCGGACGTCACCGGGGCCTTCCTGCGCGCGCAGGTGCTGGCCGGAGCGAGCGCGACCCAGCTCTTCGACTCGTGGGCGGGCTCGCTCGGCCTGGCCGACTACACGGCCCACGTCGCGCCGGCGTCGGCCCGCGCGCTGAGCCACGTGCAGGACCTGGGCGTGAAGAAGGTCCACTTCGGCACCGGGACCAGCGAGCTGCTCGGTGCCATGCGGGACGTGGGCGCGGACGTCATCGGCGTCGACTACCGCCTGCCGCTGGACGAGGCGAACCGGCGGCTCGGCGGCACCACGCCGCTCCAGGGCAACATCGACCCCGCCCTGCTGGCCGCCCCCTGGCCGGTGCTGGAGGCGCACGTCCGCGACGTCGTCGCGCGCGGGTCGGTGGCGCCCGGGCACGTGGTGAACCTCGGTCACGGGGTGCCCCCGGAGACCGACCCGACCGTCCTCACGCGGGTGGCCCAGCTGGTCCACGAGATCTGACGATGACCTGGGACGCGGTCGTCGTCGGCGGCGGGATCGCGGGCCTCGTCGCCGCGCGGGAGCTGGTCCACCAGGGCCTGCGCACGCTCGTGCTCGAGGGGCGCGACGCACCCGGCGGGGCGGTCCGCGGGCACACGGTCGCCGGGCTGCGGCTCGATGCCGGCGCCGAGTCGTACGCCACGCGCGGCGGCACGGTGACGGCGCTGCTCGACGAGCTCGGACTGACCGACCGCGTCCGTACGCCCGAGCCGCACGGCTCCTGGGTGCACCTGCCGCACGGCGACGGCCCGCTGCCGCGCACCGGCCTGCTCGGCATCCCCGCGGATCCGTGGGCGGCCGACGTGCGCCGCACGCTCGGACCGCTCGGCGCGCTGCGCGCGAGCCTCGACCTGGTCCTCCCGCCCTCCAGCGCGGACACGCTCGGGGACCTGGTCCGGCGGCGCATGGGCGCCCGGGTGCTGGACCGCCTGGTCCGGCCGGTGGTCGGTGGCGTGCACGCGGCGGATCCCGACGATCTCGCCATCGACGCGGTCTCCCCGGGCCTGCCCGACGCCCTCCGCCGCGAGCGCGGCTCCCTCTCCCGGGCGGTCAAGAGCCTGCGCGCCTCGGCACCCGCCGGCTCGGCCGTGCAGGGGATCGACGGCGGGCTGCACGTGCTCGTGGATGCCCTCGTCGCGGACATCGAGGCGCACGGCGGCACGGTCCGCACGCACGCGACCGTCACGTCCCTGGACGACGAGCACACGGACCGCTGGGTGCTCGCCACGCCGTCCGCCGTGGACCTGCTCGGCCTCTCGGTCGGCAGCCCCGACCCGGGCGCGCAGGTCACGCTGGTCACCCTCGTGCTCGATGCCCCCGCGCTCGACGCGGCACCGCGCGGCACCGGGGTGCTCGTCGCGCGCGAGGCCACCGACGTCACCGCCAAGGCGCTCACGCACGGCACCGCCAAGTGGGCCTGGCTCGCCCGTGCGGCCGGCCCCGGGCGGCACGTCGTCCGGCTGTCGTACGGCCGGGCGGGCGTCGACGCCCCAGAGCCCGACGTGGACCTGGCCCTGCGCGACGCGGCGACGCTGCTGGGCACCCCGCTGACCCGGGACCAGCTGGTCGGGCAGGCGACCGTCCGGTGGACGCAGGCCCTCCCCCGGCCGAGCGCCGAGCACGCGCAGGTGGTGGCGGACGTCCGGGCGGCGGTGGACGCGCTCCCCGGCGTGGCCGTCTGCGGCGCCTGGGTGGCCGGCAACGGGCTCGCGTCGGTGATCCCCGATGCCCGCGCCGCGGCGCTCTCGGTGATCTGACCGAATTTCTTTCGTCATTTTCTGACAACGCGTCGTCAACGGTGGAAGAATGTCGCAGGTCACATTCTCCGCGGATATTTTCTGACAGGCTGTCACCACCGCGTCACAGTTTCTCTCGGAAGTCCCCGGACTTCTCTCGCACTTCGACATCCCCGCGACGGAGAGGGACACTGACGGCATGCTCCAGCACGTGCGGGTCGGGACCCGCGCGAGCGCCCTCGCGCTCACCCAGACCGGCCACGTGGTCGACGCCCTCACCACTCTGGGGCGCGGCGACCTCACGCTCGAGACCGTCCGGGTCCGTACGGACGGCGACCGGCTGACCGGCTCGCTCCAGAGCCTGGGCGGAACCGGCGTCTTCGTGACCGCGCTGCGCGACGCCCTGCTCGACGGCCGCTGCGACGTCGCGGTGCACTCGCTCAAGGACCTGCCGACGGGCGACGTCGACGGCATCTCTGTCGTCGTACCGCTGCGCGAGGACCCCAGCGACGCCCTCTGCGCCCGCGACGGCCTGACCCTGGCCGGCCTCCCCCAGGGCGCCACCGTCGGCACCGGGTCCCCCCGCCGGGCCGCCCAGCTGCTCGCCGCCCGCCCGGACCTCGTGGTCGTGGACATCCGCGGCAACGTCGACACCCGCCTCGGGCGCGTGGCGGGCGCCCGCAGCGGTACCGGCGACCTCGACGCGGTGGTCCTGGCACGCGCCGGTCTGGCCCGGCTGGGCCGCCTCGACGCGGTCACCGAGACGTTCGCGGTGGACGTCATGGCCCCCGCGCCCGGACAGGGCGCCCTGGCGGTCGAGGTCCGCACCGCCGACCGCGTGCCCGGCACCCCGCTCGACGCGGCCCTGCGCGCGCTCGACCACCGGCCCACCCACCTGGCCGTCGTCGCCGAGCGCGCCCTGCTCGCCCGCCTCGAGGCCGGCTGTGCCGCGCCCATCGGCGCCGTCGCCCAGCTGGCCGACCACGGCCGGTCGCTGAGCCTCGAGGCCGTGATCGCCCGCCCCGACGGTTCCGCGTCCCTGCGCCGCGGCGCGGCGACCACCCTCGGCACGGACAGCCTGGACGACGCACGACGCCTGGGCGTGGAGCTGGCCGAGACGCTCCTGGCCGCCGGCGCCGCCGACCTCGCCGTCCTGGGTGCCGTCCGATGACTGCGACCCCCGTGCTCCCGCTGTCCGGCTGGCGCGTGCTGGTCCCCCGTCCGTCGGCCGGCCGCAGCCCCGCCGAGGTCGCGCTGGCCGCCGCCGGTGCCGAGGCGGTCGTCGTGCCCCTCATCGAGACCGTGCCCCCCGAGGACCCGACCGACCTGGACGACGCCCTGCTCGCCCTGGAGTCCGGGTGGTACGGGTGGCTCGTGCTCACCAGCGCAGCCGCGGTCCCGGTGCTCGTGGACCGCGCGCAGGAGAGCGCCGGCAGCCTGACGCAGCTGCTTGCCGACGGGAAGGTGCGCGTCGCCGCCGTCGGCCCCGGTACCGCTCGCGCGCTGCGTGAGGCGGGCGTCGAGCCCGACCTGGTGCCGCGCGGCCAGTCCTCGTCCCGCGCCCTGGTCGAGGCGTGGCCGGAGCCCGCCGAGCCAGCCCGCGTGCTGTTCCCGCGCGGCGACCTGGCGGCGGCGACGGTCACCGACGGGCTGCGCGACCGCGGCTGGGAGGTCACCGACGTCGTCGCGTACCGCACGGTCTCCGCGGCACCGCCCCCCGACGACGTCCGCGAGGCCTGGACCGACGGCACCATCCGCGCGGCGCTGCTCACGTCGGCGAGCACCGTCCGGGAGCTCGCCGCGCGCCTGGGCACGCCCCCGACGACCACGCTGATGATCGGCATCGGCCCGTCGACCGCCGCCGAGGCCGCCCGCCTGGGTCTGCCGCTGGCGGGGATCGCGACCGAGCAGACGATGCTCGGCATGGTCGACGCCCTGACCCGCGCGGTCACCACCGTGCTGCCCGGCCCGATCCCCAGCCCCGAGGAGCTCTGATGACGGACGCACGCCGGATCCGCCCCCGGCGCCTGCGCGCCACCCCGGCGCTGCGCCGCCTGACCGCCGAGACTCGCCTCGACCCCGCGCAGCTGGTGCTCCCGGTGTTCGTCAAGGAGGGGCTGCCCGAGCCCCGCGAGATCAGCTCGATGCCCGGCGTCTACCAGCACACCCGCGACTCGCTGCGCAAGGCGGTCGCCGAGGCGGCCGGCGCTGGGCTCGGCGGCGTGATGCTCTTCGCCATCCCCACGGTGCGGGACACGGTCGGGTCGCAGGCCACGGACCCCGGCGGCATCCTCAACCTCGCCATCGCGGACACGGTCGCCGAGGTGGGCAACGCGCTCGTCGTCCAGGCCGACCTGTGCCTCGACGAGTTCACCGACCACGGGCACTGCGGGGTGCTCACGCCGGACGGGGCCGTGGACAACGACGCGACCCTGGTGCGGTACGCGGAGATGGCCCTCGCGCAGGCGGAGGCGGGCGCCCACCTGGTGGGCCTCAGCGGCATGATGGACGGCCAGGTCGGGTACGTGCGCGACGCCCTGGACGCCGCCGGTCGCGACGACGTCGCCGTGCTGGCCTACGCCGCCAAGTACGCGTCGGCCTTCTACGGACCGTTCCGCGACGCGGTCGAGTCGCAGCTCGAGGGCGACCGCCGGACGTACCAGATGGACCCCGCGAACCGCCGCGAGGCCGTCCGCGAGGTGGCCCTCGACATCGCGGAGGGCGCCGACATCGTCATGGTCAAGCCGGCCCTGGCGTACCTCGACATCCTGGCCGACGTGGCCGCGATGTCGTCAGTTCCGGTCGCGGCCTACCAGGTGTCCGGCGAATACGCCATGATCGAGGCCGCCGCCGCGCGAGGTTGGATCGAGCGCAGACGGGCGATCCTGGAGTCCGTGCTCAGCATCCGGCGCGCCGGTGCCGATCACGTGCTTACGTACAGCGCGACAGAGCTGGCCGGCTGGCTGGCAGAGGAGAACCGATGAGCGTCACCACCCACGCGACGACGAGCGAGACCGCGTTCACGCGCGCGCAAGCCGTCATCCCCGGCGGCGTCAACTCGCCCGTGCGCGCCTACGGCAACGTCGGCGGCACGCCCCGGTTCCTCGCGTCCGCGAAGGGCGCCTACGTCACGGACGTCGACGGCAACGAGTACGTCGACCTGGTCGGCTCCTGGGGCCCGGCCCTCCTCGGCCACGCGCACCCCGAGGTCGTGGAGGCCGTCCGCGAGGCCGCCGGACACGGTCTGAGCTTCGGCGCACCCACGGTCACCGAGGTGGACCTGGTCGACGAGATCCGCTCGCGGGTCCCCCCGGCCGAGAAGGTGCGCCTGGTGTCCACCGGCACCGAGGCCACCATGACCGCCCTGCGTCTCGCTCGTGCGTTCACCGGGCGGGACCTCATCGTGAAGTTCGCCGGCTGCTACCACGGCCACGTCGACGCGCTCCTGGCCTCGGCCGGGTCCGGCGTCGCGACCCTCGGCCTGCCCGACTCGGCCGGCGTCTCGGCCGCGGTCGCCGCCGAGACGATCGTGGTCCCGTACAACGA
Source organism: Cellulomonas sp. (assembly GCF_965229465.1). GTDB lineage: Bacteria > Actinomycetota > Actinomycetes > Actinomycetales > Cellulomonadaceae > Cellulomonas. The sequence goes on from NZ_OZ245882.1 coordinate 1,616,498, forward strand.
CGTCGAGGCCCTCGAGGCCGCGTTCGCCGAGCACGGCGACCGCATCGCCGCGGTGATCACCGAGGCGGCGCCCGCCAACATGGGCGTCGTCCCGCCGCTGCCCGGGTTCAACGCCAACCTCCGCCGCCTCACGCTCCTGCACGGCGCGCTGCTCATCCAGGACGAGGTCCTCACCGGGTTCCGGGTCGGGTACTCCGGCTGGTGGGGGCTCGAGGGCCTGCGCGAGGGCTGGTCGGCGGACCTGCACACGTTCGGCAAGGTCATCGGCGGCGGCCTGCCGGTCGCCGCGGTCGGTGGGCGCCGGGACGTCATGGCGCTGCTGGCCCCCGTCGGCCCCGTCTACCAGGCAGGCACGCTGTCCGGGAACCCGGTGGCGACGGCCGCGGGCCTGGCGACGCTGCGGCTGGCCGACATGGACGTGTACGCCCGGGTCGACGCCGTCTCGACGCAGCTGCGCGCGGAGCTGGGCGCCGCCCTGTCCGCCGAGGGTCTGCCGCACGCGATCCAGTGGGCCGGGAACCTGTTCAGCACGTTCTTCGGGGCCGACGCCGCCGCGCACGGGGCTCGGAACTACGACGCCGTCCTGGCCACCGAGTCGTGGCGGTACGCGCCGTTCTTCCACTCGCTGCTGGAGTCCGGGGTGTACGCGCCGCCGTCGCCGTTCGAGGCGTGGTTCGTCTCGGCCGCGCACGACGACGCCGCGGTGGACCGGATCGTGTCGGCCCTGCCCGCAGCCGTCCGCGCGGCCGCCCAGGCGACCGCACCGACGGACTGACCGTCCTTACGGGTTGACCCAGGCGTCCTCGCGGGCGCCGAGCTCGCTCACGTGCGGGGGGAGCTCCCCGGAGACCAGGGCCGCGAGGGTCACCTGGTCGAGCACGTCGCGGACGCTCACGCGCAGCGCGACCCACACCTGGAGGAGCGCCTCCGCCGACCCGCCGTACTCGAGCGCGGTGGGCCGCTCGTCGCGCACCGTCACCAGGGGACCGTCCACCGCGCGGATGACGTCGGCCAGCGTGATCTCGTCGGCCGGCCGCGCCAGCCGGTAGCCGCCGGACCGACCGCGGACGCTGGACACCACACCGCCGCGCCGCAGGTCACCGAGGATCCGCTCCAGGAACGCGACGGGGAGCTGCTGCCCACCGGCCAGGTCGTCAGCGCGCACCGGGTCCCCGTGAGGGGACGCCGCCAGCTCGGCACACGCCCGCACCGCATAGTCCGCCTTCGCCGAGACCCGCATGCCGCTGATTCTGCCCCCCGGCAGCGTCGGGAATACCCCATGGGGGTATCGTGTTGCGCAAAGAGCACCCGCTCGACGACGAAAGAGGCCCCCATGCACGGCTACACGGACGCCAAGGACGACTACCTCAAGCGCCTGCGCCGGGTGGAGGGTCAGGTGCGCGGCATCGCCCGGATGGTCGACGAGGACGTGTACTGCATCGACATCCTCACCCAGGTCGCCGCGGTGACGAAGGCCCTCCAGGCCGTGAGCATCGGCCTGGTCGAGGACCACCTCGCGCACTGCGTCGTCGACGCCGCCCGCCAGTCCCCCGAGGAGGGAGCGGCGAAGGTGAAGGAAGCCTCCGACGCCATCGCCCGCCTCGTCCGCAGCTGATCGAAGGAGCACCACCATGAGCACCACCACGATCACCACCACGTTCGGCGTCGACGGCATGACCTGCGGCCACTGCGTCTCCGCGGTCACCTCCGAGCTGTCCGCCGTCCCCAGCGTCAAGGACGTCACGGTCCAGCTGGTGGTCGGCGGGTCGTCGACCGTCTCCGTCGTCTCCGACGCGCCCCTGGCCGACGACGCGATCGCGGCGGCGATCGTCGAGGCCGGCTACGCCGTCACCCCGCGGAGGTCCTTGCTGTGACCGACAAGGCTGCTGTGAGCGAGCGGACCGTCGATCTCGCGATCGAGGGCATGACCTGCGCCTCCTGCGTCGCGCGCGTCGAGAAGAAGCTGAACCGGCTGCCGGGTGTCGAGGCGACCGTGAACCTGCCGCTGGAGTCGGCGCACGTGCGGGTCGACGGGCCGACCGCCACGGAGGACCTGGTCGCCGCGGTCCGCGCCGCCGGCTACGGCGCCACGGTCGTCACCCCGCCCCACCAGCAGCACCCGCACCACGCCGACATGGACCCGATCGAGCACGCCCTGTCCGGGCACTCGATGGCGCCCGGCCACGACATGGACCCCGACGAGGACACCTCGGCCCCCACCGACACCCGCGGCACCGAGCTGCGCAGCAGGCTGCGCGTCGCGGCGGTGCTCACGGTCCCCGTCCTGCTGATCTCGATGATCCCCGCACTCCAGTTCACCGGCTGGCAGTGGGTCGTCGCCGCGCTGGCCCTGCCCGTGGTCACCTGGGCCGCCTGGCCGTTCCACCGCGCCGCGTTCCGGGCCGCCCGGCACGGCGCCTCGACCATGGACACGCTGGTCTCCATCGGCATCATCGCCGCGACGGCGTGGTCCCTGTGGGCCCTCCTGCTCGGCGGCGCCGGCGAGCTCGGCACGACCATGACGCCCACGCTCTGGCCCCGGGCGGCCGAGGAGGGCATGGCGGTCCCTGAGCTGTACTTCGAGGTCGCGGCCGTCGTCACCACGTTCCTGCTGGCCGGCCGGTACGCCGAGCACCGGTCGCGCCGCCGCGCGGGCGACGCCCTGCGCGCGCTGCTGGACCTGGGCGCCAAGGACGTGTCGCTGCTGGTCGACGGCATCGAGCGGCGCGTCCCCATCGACTGCCTGGTGGTCGGGAACGAGTTCGTCGTGCGTCCGGGGGAGAAGGTGGCCACCGACGGGCTGGTGGTCAGCGGCACCTCAGCGCTGGACACCTCGCTGCTCACGGGCGAGCCCGTGCCGGTCGACGTCGGCCCCGGCGACGAGGTCACCGGGGCGACCATGAACACCTCCGGCGCGCTGGTCGTGCGGGCCACCCGCGTGGGCGCCGAGACGCGCCTGGCGCAGATCGGCCGGCTCGTCGCGGCCGCGCAGACCGGCAAGGCCCCCGTGCAGCGGCTGGCCGACCGGATCTCCGCGGTGTTCGTGCCCGTCGTGCTGGTCCTCGCGCTCGGCACGCTGGCGGCCTGGCTGCTGACCGGCTCGGGCGTGCAGGCGGCGTTCACCGCGGCGGTCGCCGTGCTGATCATCGCGTGCCCCTGCGCCCTCGGCCTGGCCACGCCCACCGCGCTGCTGGTCGGCACCGGCCGCGGCGCGCAGCTGGGCATCCTCATCAAGGGCCCGGAGGTCCTCGAGCAGACCCGCGCCGTCGACACCATCGTGCTGGACAAGACCGGCACGGTCACCGAGGGGCGGATGGCGCTGGTCCAGGTCATCGGCGGGGACGACGTGCTGCGGTACGCCGCCGCGGTCGAGCAGCTGGCCGAGCACCCCATCGGCCAGGCCGTCGCGGCCGCCGCGGGACGGACCGACGGACCGACCGGGGGCGACGGCGTCATCATCGGCTCCGACCAGGTGCTCGACTTCCGCGCCGAGGCCGGGCACGGCGTCTCCGGCGTGGTCCGCACCGCGCACGCGGGCGTCGGCCTGGGCCGTCGGGTCCTCGTCGGGAAGCCCGCGTGGCTGACGGAGCAGGGCATCGACCCGACCACCTTCCGGGACCCGTTCGACGCCGCCGAGGCCGACGGCGCCACCGCGGTCATGGTCGCCTGGGACGGCTCGCCGCGCGGCGTGCTGGTGCTGCGCGACCCGGTCAAGGCGACCTCCGCGCAGGCGGTCGCCGAGCTCCGCACGCTCGGCCTGAGGCCGGTCCTGCTCACGGGCGACAACGCGGGCGCGGCCCGCGCCGCCGCGCGCGAGGTCGGGATCTCCGAGGACGACGTCATCGCCCACGTGCTGCCCGCCGACAAGGTCGCCGTGGTGACCCGGCTGCAGGCCGAGGGCGCTCGCGTCGCGATGGTCGGCGACGGGGTCAACGACGCCGCCGCCCTGGCCACGGCCGACCTCGGCCTGGCCATGGGCACCGGCACGGACGTGGCGATCGAGGCGGCCGACATCACGCTGGTCCGCGGCGACCTGCGCTCCGCCGGCGACGCGATCCGGCTGTCCCGGCGCACCCTGCGGGTGATCAAGCAGAACCTGTTCTGGGCGTTCGCCTACAACGTCGCCGCGATCCCGCTGGCCGCGCTCGGCCTGCTCAACCCGATGATCGCGGGCGCCGCGATGGCGCTCTCGTCGGTGCTGGTGGTCGGGAACTCGCTCAGGCTGCGCCGGTTCGCGTAGCCGTCCACGCCCCCATGTCCTCCAGCTGCTGCACCGTCAGGGCCACGCAGCGAGCAGGTCGCGGGCACTCCATACCTGGGCGAGGTCATCGCGCGCGCTCGGGTCGGCGCCACCGGGGCAGACCGCGACCAGCGCCGTGCCGACGCCGACGCCAGGGATGGAGGTCGCGTCGACGGACAGGTCGGTGACGTCGCGCGCGGTCAGCGGCGAGCTGCGCCACGTGATCGTGCCGGCGAACTGGACCTCGTGGTGGCGAGTCGCACCGACGAGGTCGATCTCGGGGGTGTTGTTGCGTGGCCACCACCCGCCGACCTTCTGCACCTGAGGCCACCTCTCGTCGGGCAGCAGGCGTTCGAGGCTGGCGCGAACGACAGGTTCGATGGCGCGCCCACGCCAGGACGTGAAGCTGAGTTCGACGCGTGCCAGCGCCAGGTCGGGACGGGCCCGATCAACTTCGCCGAGGGCCGGATCGACGAACGCGAGCCAGAACCGCAAGGCGGGGTCGTCGATGCGGTACCGGCGATTCTTCGCCGCCTGCTTCGCCGACAGCGGTTCGTCGGCCGCGACGATGCGCTTGTCGGTCAGGGCCCGCAGCGTCGCGGTCAGGGTGCTGGCGTTCATCGCGTCGTTCGCGCCGTCGTTCTGGATACCGGTGAAGGTCCGCTCCCCCTTGCCGCCGATCGCTGTCAGGACGCGTCGTGAGATCGACGCCTCAGGGAACTCCGCATCCAAGGCTCGACCGCCGGAGACGACCAGCGCGGACGTCGAGGATGCGAACGACCGCTCGAGGAACGAGGTCAACGACTCGCCGTGCTCCCACTCCTGGGCGACCAACGGCAGCCCGCCGGTGACCAGGTAGGCATCGAACGCCGCCATGGCGTCGACAGCGCCGACCATGTGTCCGATGTCGGTGGGGGTGAGCGCGCCCAGGTTCATCTCGGTCGCGCGACCGTAGAACGGCTGGTCGGGTGCCATCAGCTGTTCCATCATCGCCAGGTCGGACCCGAGCAGCAGCAACAGGACTGGCTTCTTCGACAGGCGCGTGTCCCACACACGCTGGAGCTCCCCCGCTCCCCCACCGATCTGCTCGAGCAGCCACGGCAGCTCGTCGATGACGACGATCGCCGGTTGGTCGTCGAGTGCCGCATCGAGCAAGGTCAGCGCAGCGGTCAACGACTGCGGTGTGTTCCCCGCCGCAACCGCAGCGTTCGGTAGCGTCGACGTCGCGACCGACCACGCGAACGAGGACAGCTCATCCCCAACCGGGGCGTTGCGTGCCGCCTGGAAGTAGGCGAACGGAACCCCGGAGCGCCGCGTCAGCTCATCGACCAGCCGAGACTTGCCGATGCGTCGCCGCCCTCGGATCATCACGGCCACGCCCGGGTCAGCGCGCCGGCCTGCACGCACCGTGTCCAGCTGCCCGGTCAGGTCGGCGAGCTCGCGCTCGCGTCCGATGAAGCTCATGACTCTCCTGAAGTTGACTTCGTTTCATCATACTATGGATCACCATAGTATGATGAGGGAGAGTTCCGAACCTGATCGCTGGCTGGCTCGCGATCGCACCTCGAGGTCAGCGAGGCGCCCGGGACCACTCAGTGGAACCGGCGGCCCTCGTCGCGGCGGTACGCCGTCACGGCGAGGGCCGCGAACACCGCTGTCCACGCGAGGATCACCACGAGAGCCCCCGCGTAGGCCTCGTACCCGGTCACCGCCTGCACGGCCAGGTCACGGGCGGCCCGCGACGGCAGGAACTTCGACAGGGTGTCCAGCCACCCCGGGAACGCCTCCGGCGGCAGGAACAGCCCGCCGGCGAACGCGAGGGGGAACAGGGTCGCCTGGACCACCGCGATCGCGGCCTTGGAGCTCAGCCGGTACCCGATCGCGAGCCCGAGCAGCAGGAACGGCACTGCGACGGCGGGGACCATGGCGATCGCCGCCACCGCCTGGGCCGGGGTGAGCGTGGCCGCCGTGAGGAACGTGCCGAGCAGGACCAGCGGCACCAGGGCGAGGTAGGACCAGAGGACGCCGTTGAGCACGCGCCCGACCAGCCGCGGTCCGGCGCCGGCCGGCAGCGTGCGCAGGAACGGGTCGAACGGCAGCGCGCGATCCTCGGAGACGCCCACGCCGAACGAGAACAGGCACGTGGACATCACCGCGAACACCCCGAGCTGCGCGATCGCGGCGGTGGCGATCCCCGGGTCGTCGGCGACCGCCCGCTGCGGGATGACGAAGAACAGCAGCGCCAGCGACGGGAACAGCAGGTTGCCGATCACCGCGATGGGGATGCGGATGGTCTCCAGGAACTGGAACCTGGCGTGCAGGACGGCCAGCGACCAGAACGGGCGTGGGGCGAGCACGGTGCTCATCGGACGACCTCCTCCTTCTTGTGCGTGAGCGTGAGGAACGCCTCCTCCAGCGAGGCACCGCGTACCTCCAGGCCCTCGAACGGCACGGCCTGCTCGACGAGGGCACGCACCACGCGGTCCGCGTCCGACGCGAGCACGGTCCAGCGCCCGTCGCCGCCCTGCTGCGCGCTGGCCGCGCCGGGCAGCCGCGCCAGGTCGACCGCGTCCCCACGCGGCACGGAGAAGATCACGCGGCGCAGCCCGACGAGCCCGAGCACCGAGGTCAGGGTGTCGTCGGCCAGCACCCGACCCTCGCCGATGACCACCACCCGCTCCGCGAGCGCCTCGATCTCCTCCAGGTAGTGGCTGGTCAGCAGCACGGTCGCGCCGTCCGCGTGGTAGTCGCGCAGCGCCTGCCACAGGATGTGCCGCGCCTCCACGTCGAGCCCGGTGGTCGGCTCGTCCAGGAGCACCAGCCGCGGCCGGCCCACCAGCGCGAGCGCCACGGCGAGCCGCCGCTTCTGCCCGCCGGACAGGCCGCCCGTCTGCCGCGCGACCAGCTCCTCGAGCCCGAACCGCGCGAGCACCTCGGCCCGCGTCATGGGAGCGGGGTAGTGCCTCGCGACGAGGTCCACGACCTCCCCGACCGTCAGCGTCGGCGGCAGCCCGGTCTCCTGCGGCGTGGTCCCCAGCGCGATCCGTGACGAGGCGTTGCGGGGGTCGCCGCCGAACAGCCGGACCGTGCCGGAGTCGGCCTTGCGCAGGCCGCTGACCAGGCTGAGCAGCGTGGTCTTGCCCGCGCCGTTGGGACCGAGCAGCCCGACCAGCTCCCCCTCGCCGACCGTCAGGGACACGTCGTCCAGCGCGGTCACCGCCCCGAACGTCCGGGTGACGCCCTCGAGCTCCACGACGGTGGTCATGACGTTCCTCCCAACAGTGCACGCAGCGACTGCGTGTACCTCTCGAACGCGAGCCGTCCGGCCAGCGTCAGCTCCACGTAGGTGGCCGGGGTCCGGCCCTCATGGGTCTTCGTGATCTGCACGTAGTCCGCCTCCTCGAGCCGGCGCAGATGGGTGGACAGGTTCCCCGCGGTCATGTCGAGCAGCTTCTGCAGCCGCGGGAAGGAGATGCGGTCGTGCGCACCGAGCGAGGCCAGCGTGGCCACGACCCGGAGCCTGGCCTGTGCGTGGATGACGGGGTCGAGCTGCTCGTCAGGCACGGGACCGGATCCGCGTGACGAGGCCGAGCGCGAGCATCCCGCCCCCGCCCGCGAGCGCCATGACCAGGTAGGACGCCGGCAGCCCGGTGAGCGCGGCGGCCGCCCCGACCAGCGCCATCCAGCCGCCGATCACGTACATCGGCGTGTCCTGCCAGAGCATGCCGCCCGCGAGGTACAGCAGGCCCACCACCAGCGCAGCGATCGCGTTGGCCGCCAGCCCGGTCACCTCGTCCGACGCCCCCGCCCGGCCCAGCCCGGCGACGATCAGGCTCTGCGCGAGGAACCCGATGGGCCACGCCCAGCCGTAGAGCGCCCCCTGGCGCGCCCCGGCGCCGGCGATCCCGTGCGTCCTGCGCAGCACGTGCACGATCGTCAGCACCACGGCCACCACCCCGAGGCCGATCGCGACGACGACGGCGGGCCACGACGGCCTGTCGTCGTCGCGGGCCGTCAGCCACATGGCGCCGTAGCCGACCAACCAAGCGGCGCCCCAGAGCCCGAAGATCCAGGTGCTCGACGGGCGGGTGCTCTCGGCCCGGGCACGCTGCGCGGCGATGATCGCGAGGGCGTCCGCCGGGTCCGGCGCCTCGTCCGCACCGGCCGGGGTCGCGTCACGCGGCTGCTCGGTCGTCATCGGGTCCTCCCGGGTTTGTATCACAAAGTAGTTTGTCGCGATCCGTCCTGACAAGGGGGAAGTTCAGGTCGGATCCAGCCGACGTCCAGGTGTGCGGCCTACGCTGCGAGCCATGACTGCGCCGACGCCCGCCGACGCGACCCCGGACGAGCTCGCGGCGCCGGTGCTCACGGCCCCGCCGCCCAGCCAGCGCGCGTACCGCCGCCGGCTCACCACCGAGATCTGGATCGTCCTCGGCCTGTCGCTGGGCAGGTCCGGGCTGTACGCGGTGGTCAACATCATCGACCGGCTCACCGCCGGTCCCCCGCTGGCGGACCAGTCGACCACGCTCAACCCCAGCCGCTCACCGCGCCCGTGGCTCGACCTCACCTACCAGCTGCTGCAGATCGGCTTCGCGCTGGTCCCCGTCGCGCTGGCCCTCTACCTGCTCTCGGCCAACGGGAGGTCGGCGGTGCGGCGCATCGGGCTCGAGCTCACGCGCCCCTGGCGGGATCTCGCCGTGGGCGTGGGCCTGGCCGCGCTCATCGGCATCCCGGGGCTCGGCCTGTACGCGGCGGCGCGGGCGCTCGGGCTGGCGGTCGAGGTGCAGGCGTCCGCCCTGAACGCGGCCTGGTGGACCATCCCCGTGCTCCTGCTCGCTGCGCTGCAGAACGCGCTGCTCGAGGAGGTCATCGTCGTCGGCTACCTCATGGAGCGGCTGCGCGAGCTGCGGTGGAGCGCGCCGGCGATCGTCGTGGCCAGCGCCCTCCTGCGCGGCTCGTACCACCTGTACCAGGGCTGGGGCGCGTTCGTCGGGAACGCGATCATGGGCCTGCTGTTCGCCGAGTACTACCGGCGCAAGCGACGCGTGATGCCGCTCGTCATGGCGCACACGATCATGGACATGGTCGTGTTCGTCGGCTACGCGCTCGTCCCTGCGGCGTGGCTCGCGGCGATCGGGCTGAACTAGATCGTGGCCGACCCCTTGTCGAGCTGCTTGGCCAGCTGCTTGGTGGCGAAGCCGCTGACGATCAGCACCACGCCGCCGACGAACGCGTACAGGCCCAGCAGCACGACGATGACGCTCACCGAGGTCTGCGGGTTCATGATCAGCAGCAGCCCGAACAGGAACGCGATCAGGCCGAACGTGAGCACCCAGTACCAGCCGATGTCCCGCGACCGGTACAGGACCACCGCGGCGATCACCGACAGGACGCCGAGCACCAGCACCCAGAGCGCGATCAGGTAGAAGATCACCTGCGCGGTCGGCCCCGTCCACACCACCGCGGTCACGCCGAACGCGATGCCGACGAGGCCCGAGATCAGCCACCAGCCGGCGCCGGGCTCCTTGCGGTTGCCCAGCCACTGCGCGATGGCCACCAGCCCGTCGATGATCGCGAAGATCCCGAACACCCAGACGAGCGCCTTCACCGTGCCGAGCGGCTGCACCAGCATGAACAGCCCCAGGATCACCAGCACCACGCCGCGCAGGATCGGGAGCCACCAGATCCGGCGGAGCGCGGACGAGACGTCAGCGGTGGTCAGGTCGTCGGACATCGGGGCCTCCACAGGGCTGGGAACGACGGGATCCTGATCCTCACGCTAGCGGGAGGATCCGGACGAAGCGCCCCGACGCGCGCGCGACCGTCGCGGCAGGTCACGCGCCCTACCGGGCAGGTCCCGCGTGGCTGCCTAGACTCGCCCCTATGCCCGCGACGCCCGCCAGTCGCGCAGCGGCAGACGCCGCTGCGCCCACGGACGTCGTCGCGCCCGCGGAGCCTGCCGAGGTGGCAGCGGATCCTGCACGCGAGGTCGTGATCCACGACGTCCCCACCGTCCGCGTCCACCACCCGAGCGACCTGCTGGGCACCGTGCTGTCCGCCCTCGGCATCGCGCTCGTGCTCGTGCTGGCGACGTACGCCCACAACACCACCACCGGGGTGGCGGAGGACGTCCAGGGCTTCGCCACCCTGCTCAAGCAGATCCTCTTCGTCCCCGTCACCCTGCTCGAGGGCTTCGTCATCGTCGCGGTCCCCCTCGCGGTCATCACCGAGCTCGCGATCCGCCGGCTCGGCCGGCAGCTGGTCGAGGGCCTGGTCGCCGCGCTGGCCGCCCTCGCCCTGAACGCGGGCGTCTACTGGGCGATCACCACGCTCGGGTCCGAAGAGCTCGTGGTCGGCATGTCGATCCGGTCGGACGGCCAGTGGGTGGTCACGCTCCCCGGGTACGTCGCGCTGCTGGTCGCCCTGCTCACGGTCGTCGGCCCGCGCGGTCGCCGCCGGACGGTCAAGTGGTCGTGGAACCTCATCTGGGTCGCGGTCGGCGTGCTGCTCATCACCGCCGGGGTCTCGCTGCCGGGGCTGGCCGTCTCGTTCCTGGTCGGCCGCGTGACGGGCCTCGGGGTGCGCTACCTGTCCGGCGTGCAGTCGGAGCGTGCGTACGGGGCGAGCCTGGTGGCCGGCGTGCGGCGCGCCGGGTTCGAACCCGTCCAGCTGAGCCGGGTGGCGGACGCGACGACGGAGGCCGAGTCCGAGGCCGGGGCCGACGAGCTGGACGGTGACTCCGCGGCCCGGGCGCTCACCCGGTCGACCGACCACCGCGTGTACGAGCTGACGACCGACGACGGCGACGAGCTGGACCTGGTGGTCGTGGACGGCGACCGGCAGGTGGTCGGCATGCTGACCCGGCTGTGGCGGTCGCTGCGGCTGCGCGGGATCGAGGGGCGCTCGGTGGTGTCCCTGCGGCAGGCGGCCGAGCGGACCGCCCTGCTCGCCTACGCCGCACGCGCCGCCGGCGTCCGCACCCCCAAGCTGCTGAGCATCGCCGAGGCCGACGACTCCATGCTGCTGGTCCAGGAGCGCCCCGGGCACGCGGTCCCGCTGAGCGACCTGGCCACCGAGGAGCTCACCGACGAGGTCCTCCACGAGCTCTGGTCGCAGCTCCAGCTCGCGCACGACGCCGGGATCGCCCACCGCTCGCTGACCAGCGACGTCCTGCTGGTCGAGATGGTCGTCGGCCGCCCTGTCGTCTGGCTGACCAGCTGGGAGCAGGGCGACGTCGCCTCCTCCGAGCTGGCCCGCCGCATGGACGTCACCCAGCTGGTCGCCCTGCTCGCCCTGCGGGTCGGTGCCACGCGCGCGCTCGAGTCGGCGGCGACCGTGGTCCCGGCCGAGCACGTCGCCGCGATCGGCCCCCTGCTCCAGACGATCACGCTGCCCCGGCTGACCCGCGACGAGATGCGCGCGGACAAGAAGGTGCTGGCGGAGCTGCGATCGGCGCTCGTGGCCCGGCTCCCCGAGGCCGACGTGGAGCCGCAGCAGCTGGTCCGGTTCGGCGCCCGCACCGTGCTGACGATCGTCGTGCCGATCATCGCGATCGTCTTCGTCATCACCAGCATCAACGTCGACGAGATCACCTCCGCGCTCGCGGCCGGCGACTGGCGCTGGACGGTCGTCGCGTTCGTGCTCGGGCTCGTCACGCTCGTCGGGGCCGCGCTGGCGTTCGTCGCGTTCTCGCCGGTCAAGCTGCCGCTGTGGCGGGCCACGCTCGTGCAGACCGCCGCGACCTTCGTCGGTCTGGCCGCCCCCGCCGGCATCGGACCGGCCGCGCTGAACCTGCGGATGCTCACCAAGCGCGGGGTGTCGACGACCCTCGCCGCGGCCACGGTCGCACTCGTCCAGGTGAGCCAGTTCGTCGTCACGCTCGGTCTGCTGCTGGTCCTGACCATCGCGTCCGGCAACAAGGAGTCGGCGCTGCCGGTCTCACCCGTCGTCCTGCTCGTCCTGGGGATCGTCGCCGCGCTCGTCGCGTCGGCCCTCCTGGTGCCCAAGGTGCGTCAGTGGGTGCTCGCCAAGACCATGCCGACCCTGCGCCAGACGTGGCCGCGACTCATCGAGGTGCTCGGTCAGCCCTGGCGGCTGGCGCTGGCCGTGGGCGGCAACCTGCTCATGACGCTCGGCTTCATCTTCGCGTTCGACGCCAGCCTCGCCGCGTTCGGCCAGGACGCCACGCTCATCCAGGTGGCGCTGGTCTACCTGGCCGGCAACACGGCGGGCGCCCTCGTCCCGACCCCCGGCGGCATGGGCACGATCGAGCTGTCCCTCGCCAGCACGCTCACCTTCATCACCGGCATCAACCCCGGTATCGCGACGTCGATCGCCGTGCTGTTCCGGGTGGCCACCTACTGGCTGCGCATCCCGCTCGGCTGGGTGGCCATGCGCGTGCTCCAGAGGACCGGCGAGCTGTAGGCCGGCCCTCTGGAGAGCGGTCACACGGTCAGGCGAGAGCCTTGGCCTTGAGGGTCGCGAACTCGCCCGCGTCGATGGTGCCGGCGTCGAGGAGCGCCTTGGCGTCCGCGATGTTCTCCGCAGGGGACTTGCCCGACACCTGCCGGATGTAGCTGTCGGTGTCGGACTTCGCCTGCTGGACAGCCTCGAGCTGCCGCTCCGCCATGCCCTTGCCGCGGGCGATCACGTAGACCAGCGCGGTGAGGAACGGTAGGAAGACCAGCGCGATGATCCAGACAGCCTTGGCGAAGCCGCCGAGGTCACGGTCGCGGAACAGGTCGCCGAGGATCTGGAAGAGGATCACGAGGTACGCGAAGAACAGGAACCAGTAGACCAGCAGCCAGAACCAATCCAAGAAGCTGTTCATCTCAACCTCTCTCGACGGCAGCCCCCCGAGCGGCGAGCTCGCTCGCGTCCGACAGTATCGGACATCCCACGCAAACAGCACCCCTCCACGCGCGCCTCCGCCGCGCTGACCTGCGGCATCACAGAACCCCCCGGACCATCACGGTCCGAGGGGTTCTGGGAAGAGGGTTGCGGCGCCTGAACTCAGGCGGCCGCGTGCTCACGCTGGGCCGGCACCAGCTCGATGACGCTGCGGCGCGCGGCCAGTCCAGCCCACGCGGTGACGCGCAGAGCCGGGATCACCGGGGTGACGTTGGAGGTGTCGGAAGGGTCCGCTGAGTACCCACGCTGGTCCATGGAACTGTCCTGTCTGTTCGGTAGCCCGGCTGACCATGTAGGTCCCGTGGCTTTGCGTCCCCTCCTTGCAGAGGGTTTGCCGTTTCGCTGACAAGTCCGACATTAGAGCAACATGAGAGTTCGTGGAAGCGTGTCACCGCAACCAGAACCGGACATACGCCCTTTTCACCCGCTCGGGCGTATCTGAGCGGGGGCTCCACGCTCGTCGCCGCTCACCCGAAGGTGAACGAGAAGGCCTGGACTCCCGACTGCGCAGTCAGCTCGACCGTGCCGCTCCGCACTGAATCGTCGTCGACCAGCGCATACGCCCGCGGCGAGCCGTCCACCGCCAGCTCCACCCGGTCCACGACCCTCCCGTCCTCGTCGCGCACCGTGGCCGTGACAGCCCCCGTCCCGCCGAGGACCACCTGCACGACCTCGGCGTGGTACCGCAGGCGCAGCTGCGCGTCGGGTCCCGCGGTCGCACCCTGGTAGTCGGTGGTCCACGTCCCGCCGAGCGCGACCGTGTCCGCCGGCTGGTCCCCGGGGAGCGTGTACGTCGCCTCGCCCTCGCGGTACTCGCCGGCGACGTTGGTCTTCTTGCTCACCGACAGGAAGGTCTCCTGCGTCACGTCGGCCACCGGGGTGGTGTCGTCCACCTGTGTCCTCGCGCCGAGGGTCACCCCCGGGTCCGCCTGGGTCAGCAGCTCCCGGATCAGGGTCTCGGTCTGGGCGTAGCCGCCCTCGCCCTGCGACACCTGGCGGATCTGTCCGTCGGCGTCGATCAGGTAGTGGGCCGGCCAGTACCGGTTCCGGTAGGCGGTCCACGTGGCGTACGCGTTGTCCTGCGCCACGGGGTACGTGATGCCCAGCCGCTCGGCACCGTCGACGACGTTGCGGGTCTCGCGCTCGAACGCGTACTCGGGGGTGTGCACCCCGATCACCACCAGGCCGTCGTCGCCGTAGGCCTCCTCCCAGGCCGTCACGTGCGGGACCGAGCGCTGGCAGTTGATGCAGGAGTACGCCCAGAAGTCGAGGAGCACCACCTTGCCGCGCAGGTCCGCCAGGTCCACCGGGGCGCCGTCCGGGGTGTTCAGCCACGTGTCGATGCCTCGGATGGCCGGCGCGGGTCCGCAGTCCTCGAGCTCGGCCGAGTTGTTGCTGCACTCGGCCAGCTGCCGGTTCTCGTCCGTGACCAGCCCGCCCAGGTCCAGCTGCTCGCGCACGGTCTCGTTGGCGGCGACCTTCGCCTGGAGCTGCTCCGTGTAGCCGGGCAGCGCGCGCTGGATCGCGTCGGTGAGGTTGAACGCCAGCGCCAGGGCCAGCGCGACCATCAGCACCCCGCCCGCCGCGCGGATCCCCCGCTGGTGCGTGCGGAACGCGGCGATGCGCTCGGCCACCCGACGGCCAGCCAGCGCCAGGATCAGCAGCGGGATCGCCGCGCCCAGCGCGAACGACACCGTCAGGACGACCGTGCCGGGGCCGACCGATCCCGTCGCACCGGCCACCGTGATCGCCGCCAGCACCGGCCCCGCGCACGGCACGTACACCGCGCCGAGCCCCAGGCCCAGCACGAAGCCGCCGCGGCCGGCACCCGGCGCGCGCTTCGGGGTCAGCCGCTGGAACGGGCGCTCCAGGACCTCCTCGAACTTGGGCACCAGCAGGCCGACGCCCAGCAGGGCCAGCACCGCGATGCCCGCCCAGCGCAGCAGGTCCTGCGGCAGCCCGAGGAGGTTGAGCAGCACCGTGCCGACGAGGGTGACCAGCGTGAAGCTGGTGACCAGGCCGGCGATGACCAGGTAGGGACGGCGGGCGGAAGCCTTGTCGCGCGTGGCCGTCACCTCCGCGGGTGGTTCTAGGGTGGCGACGCCACCGGGCGTCCACGTGCTGCCGCTCGACAGGAACGACGGCTGGGCCATCGCCCCCACCGAGCCGGCGGCGCCCTTCGTCGTCCTCGTCGTGGCGGATGGTCGGGCGCGTGCCCCCTGCACGCCGCCCGCGAAGAACACCACGGGCAGCACGGGCAGGATGCACGGCGAGATGCCGGTGATGAGGCCACCGACGAGGCCGATGAGCGCGAGCGTGAGCAGGTCCATGGCGGGAGTTCGCCGCGGCGACCTCGACGGATGGGTCCACGAACTCGTCAGAAGTCCCACCCATCCGCTCCCCCGGCGGCCCCGAACCACCCCCGAGATGACCGGGCGGGTACCCCACCCGGACCACATTCGAAGGAGTCACCATGCGCACCACGAACCGCACCCGCATCGCCGCCGTCCTGCTCGCCGGCGTCACGGGCCTCGCCCTGACCGCCTGCAGCTCCGGCGCGGCCGACGACACCGCCGGCTCCGACTCGTCGGCCATGGAGACGCCCATGGAGACGCCGTCGGACATGGCGACCGAGGACGACATGATGACGGCCGACCCGGCCGCCGACCTCGTCGGCCCCGGCTGTGCCGACTACGCCGCCGCCGTCCCCGACGGCCCCGGCTCGGTGACCGGCATGTCGACCGACCCGGTCGCCGTGGCCGCGTCGAACAACCCGCTGCTGACCACCCTCGTCGCGGCCGTGTCCGGGCAGCTCAACCCCGACGTCAACCTCGTCGACACCCTCAACGGTGCCGAGTTCACGGTGTTCGCGCCGGTCGACGACGCGTTCGCCAAGATCGACCCCGCGACCATCGAGTCCCTGAAGACCGACTCCGCGACGCTCTCCTCGATCCTCACGTACCACGTGGTGCCCGGGCAGCTGTCGCCGGCCATGGTCGAGGGCACGCAGACCACCGTCCAGGGCGGGACGGTCGAGGTCACCGGCTCCGGCGACTCGATGATGGTCAACGGCGCCAACGTCATCTGCGGCGGCGTCCACACCGCCAACGCGACCGTCTACCTCATCGACTCGGTGCTCATGCCGACGATGTGACGACCCGACGGGCCGGTCGCTGCGGCGGTCGGCCCGTCTACGCTCGCCCGGTCAGCGGGCGAGCAGCGGAGCCCCCTCGCAGGGTACGGCGAGGGGGCTTCGTCGCGTCCGGACCCGCACCTGTGGTGCCGACGAGGTCGTGAGTCGGCGACGAGGTCGTGAGCTGCGACTGACGACCTCGTCGCGAACTCACGACCTCACCTTCTCGGTGTCGAGCTCGGTGGTCGGTGCCCAGCTCGGTGGCTCGAGCAGCCGAGCTCGACGCGGAGCACCGAGCTCGCGGGGACGCGGGCCGTCAGGTGGCGGAGAGGACGACCAGCGGGTCCGTCGTCGGCTGCGTGGAGCCGGCCGCCGGTTCGATGGTGATGGCCAGGGCGGCGCCCGCGGAGTAGTCGTCGGCGAGCTGGCGGACGGAGCCGGCGTCGTCAGCCAGCACGCCCGCCGAGGCGGCGCCGTCGGCGTCGACGACCCAGAGCTGGTACGCCTTGTCGTCGCCGGGGTCCGGCAGGCCGGTCGCGCTGAAGAGGGCGCGGTCGTCGGTGAGGATCGCGGTCGCGGTGCCGCCGCCGGTGACGTCTCCGTGCACGACGACGGCCGACGGGTCGGTGAGCAGGTCGGCGAGCGCCTGCTGCTGCTGCTCGGCCTCGGTGGCTCGCTGCGCCTGCTGCACCGCGAGCGCGGTGGGCACGGCGGCGCCGATGACGACGGCCGCCGCGACGGCGAGCCAGCGCGTGCGGGACGGGCGCCGGCGGTCGGCGAGGTTCGTGACGCCCTGCTCCGGGGCGTCGGCAGGCACAGCGGCGTCGGCAGGCGCTGCGGCGTCGTACGGTCGGGGGCCCTCGGGCGACGCGGGGGCGTCACCGGACACGGACGCGGGACCCGCCGGAGCGTCCGTCACCGCGTGGCGCGGACCGGCGAGCGGGCCGAGCTGCGAGACGTCGGCGATCGCAGCCAGGACCGAGGCGCGCAGCGCGGCCGGGGGTTCGCCGGCGACGGCGTCGCCCAGGGTCGCCGCGACGGCGGCGAGCTGCGCGAGATCGGCGGCGGCCTCGGGGTCGGTGGCGACGAGCTGCTCCACGACCGCGCGCTCGTCGGGGTCCACGGCGTCCAGCGCGTAGGCGCCGAGCAGGGAGCGGGCGTCGTCGTCGGAGATCGTCATGACGTCACCCCCAGGCAGTCGCGCAGGCGGAGCAGGCCGTCCCGGATCCGGCTCTTCACCGTGGGCAGCGGCGCGGCGAGCTCGTCGGCCACCTCACGGTAGGTCCGGCCGCCGTAGTACGCGAGGACCACGGCCTGCTTCTGGGTGGACGTCAGGGTGCCCAGGCAGTCGCGGACGCGGACCTGCTCGAGGGCGGACTCGACCTCGTCCGCGACGACGTCGAACTCCCGCTCGGCGCTCCCGTCGAGCACCCGCTGGTCACGGTCGCGCTGGGCCTGTACCGCACGGACGCGGTCGACGGCCCGCCGGTGGGCGAGCGTCAGCGTCCAGGTGCGGGCCGACCCACGGGTGGCGTCGAACCGGGCGGCGGTGCGCCAGACCTCGACCCAAACCTCCTGCGCGACCTCCGCGGCGTGGTCGTGGTCCCGCAGGACGCCGAGGCAGGTGCCGAAGACCCCGCGGCCGAGCGTGTCGTAGAGGGCGGCGAAGGCCGAGTCGTCGCCCTGCCCGACGTCCGCGAGCAGGGACTCGGCGGAGCGGGGCGCGTCAGCCTCGTCCGGTCCTCGCTCCACGCGGGCCAGTGTGCCCCACCGCATCGCCGCTCGCCCTTCGGCGGTCGCGCGCCGCAGACCGGTGTGCCCGGGGAGGCACACCGGTGGGGTCGACAGCTGAGGCAGGGACATCGGGTCCGTCGTCCGTCGGGTCGGATGGGTCAGCAGTGGTTCGGCGCCGACGCCCGCACGGATGGCTCAGAGCAGCCCGAGGTCTCCGAGGTCGCCGCCGGTGCCGGCGGCGGGCTCGTCGTCGGCGAGCCGGAGCGCCAGCTGCGTCTCCCACCGCGCCATCTCGGGCTCGATCAGCGGGTCGGTCAGCTGGAGCTCGAGCCGGCACCCCCAGACCTCACCCTCGGGGGTGTCCCAGCGATCGAACCGGAGCCCCTCGGCCGCGGCCCACGCCTGCATGCCCGCGGTCACCTGCGCCAGCTCGTCGGGCGGGCCGACGTGGCTGGTCACCGCGTATCGGCCGGCGGGCAGGACGCCGGTGACGACGCCCCCGTCCGTCCAGTGCACGGCCTCGGCGAGCGGTACGCCGGCCTCGACGACCATGCCGTGCTCCGGATCGACCACGGAGTACCGGAAGAACGGCGGACCGGCCGGGTGCAGGCTGTGCGCCGTGAGCCAGGCGAACAGCTCCGGGAAACCGCCGGCGGCCCGCCCGAAGGTGCCCGGGGTGACCGCCGCGCTGATGCCCACGTAGGGCACCGCGGGGCGGTCCACGAGCACGGGAACCACCGTCGAGCCTGTCATCGGACCTCCTGGCCCGAGGCTACGACCGTCCGGTCACCGGCGCAGGGCGACGGCCGCGTCGAGGTGCGCCTCGCGACGCTGCTCGTGGGCCCGGCGCTCGGTGTGCTGCCAAGACTCGGCAGGCACGGGAGCCGGGCGGGCGAGCCGCGCACGGGAGGAGCGGAGGATCAGTCGGGGGATCGGGATGCGCACGGTGCGCACGTCGTACGTCAGCGCGACCATGTCACGCCTCCTCGGATGAGTCGGGAGCGAGCGGGTGGGGGGCGTCGGGCGCCTCCGGACCGGGTGCGGGATCGACCGCGATGTCGGGGTGGCTGGTGGCGAACCAGCGCATGAGCTGGGCACCCGCGGGACGCGTCGAGGCGTCCTTCATGCGGGCGACGTACGGCTCGAGCAGGGCACCGATCGCGTGGAGCAGGGCGTCCGTCTCGTCGGGCGTCGCCCAGAAGGTGTCCTTGGTCATCGACGCCGGCAGCGACCGGCCGACCAGCTCCTCGCCTCGGTCGGCGCGCTCGTGCAGGAAGCTGATGAAGCCCTCGGCCTCCTGGCGGACGGCGACCTCGGCCAGCTCCACGACCGCGCGCACGGACCCGGGGACCGACTCGTCGGGCACGAACTGCTCGCGGTGGGCGCTGGGGCGCCACGGCCGCTCGCGTCCGCGGGGCTCGGCGGGCTCGATGAACCCGTAGCGGGCCAGCAGGCGCAGGTGGAACGAGCAGTTGGCCACCGACTCACCGGTGTGCTTGGCGCACTGGGTGGCGGTGGCCTCGCCGGTGTCGTCGAGGTACTCGAGCAGTGCGAGCCGCAGCGGGTGCGCCAGCGCGCGGATCCGCTCGGGGTCGCTCCGGCTCAGCCGGATCTCGGTGCTCTGCTCGGTGCTCATGGTGTGACTGTAGAACGCGCAACGCTCGTTGCGCAAGGGTTATTGCGAAAGAGCTGTTGTGAACGACGAAGGCCCCCACCGCCGTGGTGGGGGCCTTCGCGTACTGCGGGGACGGGTCAGATCACTTGAACGCGTCCTTGATGTTCTCGCCAGCCTGCTTCACGTTCGCGCTGGCCTGATCGCCCTTGCCCTCTGCTTCGAGACGCTCGTCGTCAGTCGCCTTGCCGGCCGCTTCCTTGACCTTGCCCTTGGCTTCTTCCGCAGCGTTGCTGATCTTGTCGTCGAGACCCATCAGAATCACTCCTCTCGGGTTGGCAACTCCTCGACGTTACGACGGTCCTGCGCGCTCCGCATCCGCAACGACGGCGTCGCGCAGCGCGGCCAGCACCTGCTCCCAGTTGGCGGTCGCGTGCGACGCCTCCTCGGCAGAACCGTTCCCGTCCTGCTCGAGCGTGACGCTCGTGGACCCGTGGTTCTCGTCGAAGGTGAACGTCAGGTGGTGGTAGTTCTCGGGGACGTCCGGCTGCCCGCTCAGTGGCGAGTAGTGCGTGTAGCGCAGGCGCCGTGGCCGGTCGACCTCGAGGATCTCGCCGTGGTCCTGGAACGGTCTGCCGTCCCACTCGCCGTCGAACGTGATGGGCACGCCGACCACGTAGGTGCTGGACACGCGGGCTCCCATCATCCAGGTGGCCTCGGGATCGACCAGGGTGTCCCAGACGGTGTCGGCCGGTGCGGGGATGTCGACGGACGCTCGAGCGACATGGTTCTCAGACATGTGCGCCTCCCCGGACGCGATAGAGGTCGGTGAGCGTGAAGATCTCCGACCCGTGGTGGATGATCTCGCGGTTGATGTGCGCCACCAGGTGCGCGAACGGCGACTGCGCATCGATCTCGGTGGCCTGGCTGAGGCCGACCGTGAAGATCTCATCGTCGGACATCCCCGCGATCCCCGCGCGCCAGGCGTCGGCCACCCGCGTGAGCTCCGCGACGGCCGGTCCGACCTCGCCCGAGTAGGTCAGCGTCGGCCGCTTGGCCTCGTGGGCGCCGAACGTCCAGTCGTACCGCTCGGTGAGCACCTCGGTCAGGTGCGCGACCAGCCACGCGACGGTCCGTGGGCCGGGGTGGTCCGGACCCTCGGGCCACTCCACCACCCACTCGCCCACGCCGAACGTGCGGGGAGCCGTGGACTCCGTGCGCCGCCGGACGCTCAGTGCGCCCGGCGCCGGCTCCCACTCGAACTCGTCCTGCGTCACGGTCTCCAGGCGGCGCCCGAGCTCCCACCAGGAGAACTCCAGCTGCCCGCGGACCACCGCGCGGGGCGTCGGCACGCTCAGGATCGACCAGTCGAAGTCATCCATGCCAGGGCTCCTCACAAGGGGGTCGGCTGCGCCCCGACCGTAGCGAAGCCCTGTGACACTCAGTCGGCGGCGGTCTCTTCCCGCAGGCGCGGCTCGGTCCGCCGGGACGGAGCGAAGCCGGCCTTGTCGGCGTAGAACGCGCGCACCTGGTCCATGTCCGCCGTGACGTCACCGGTGAGGCGCAGCGTCGGGCCGAGGCCGGCCGTCATGGTGGTCCGGTCGACGTAGCCGAGCGTCACCGGCAGGTCCGTCGCGCGGGCGATCCGGTAGAACCCCGACTTCCAGCCGGAGCCGCTGCGCGAGCCCTCGGGGGTGACGACGAGGTAGAAGCGGTCGCCGCCCTGGATCCGCGCCACGAGCTCGTCGACCAGGCCGGCGGGGTCGCGGCGGTCCACCGGGATGCCGCCGAGCGCGCGCATGACCGGGCCTGCGGGTCCGCGGAACAGCTGGTGCTTGCCGAGCCACTTGACGGTCAGGTCCGCCTCGTTGCTGATCGCGAGCATGAGGATGAAGTCCCAGTTCGACGTGTGCGGTGCGCCGATCAGCAGGCCGGCGCCGTCCACCGGCACGCGTTCGGTCTGCAGGGTCCAGCGGCTCAGGCGCCAGTAGGCGCGGGCCAGGGTCCGTCGGAGCGTCACGTCCCGGACCGTACCTGAGCGATCAGCCCGGGTCCGAGTCACACCCTCGTGTGCAGTCTTTCGACGATCCCTTGACTGTGCGGGTGACCGTTCGTAGTGTCTGGTCACCACCTCGCAAGAATTCGACAGTCAGCACGCACAAAGTTGTGCGACTCCTGGCACTACTCGGCCCTGGGGCACCGACGCCCCTCCGCCGGTCCGGCCCCTGCGTCCAGCGTCGGGCGCTCGAGACACGGGCAGCGCACTCGGTATCGACCCCGCCCCCGGCGGGAGAACGAGGAGCCACCTCATGAGCATGAGAAGGAACGTCAGGCTCGCCGTCGTGGCCACCGCCACGGCGGCGCTGGTCGCACCGCTCGGCCTCGCGGTCTTCGCGCAGGGAGCGATCGCGGCCGGCCCGAACCTCGCCGCGGGCAAGCCGGCCACCGCCAGCACCACCGTCGACGTCTACGGCGCCGGCAACGTCACGGACGGCAACCAGGGCACCTACTGGGAGTCGGCCAACAACCAGTTCCCGCAGTGGGTGCAGGTGGACCTCGGCACAGCCGCCACGGTCACCGACCTGACGCTCAAGCTGCCGACGGGCGCCTGGGGAGCGCGCACGCAGACCCTCACCGTGCAGGGCTCCACCAACGGCTCGACGTTCACCACCCTGAAGGCGTCGACGGGCTACACGTTCGACCCGGGCGCCGCCAACACGGTGAACGTCGACGTCGCCGACACCTCCGTGCGGTTCGTGCGGCTGAGCATCACGGCCAACACCGGCTGGCCGGCCGGGCAGCTCTCGGAGCTCGAGGTCTACGGCACGAGCGAGCCGACTCCCACGCCGACGCCGACGCCCTCGCCGACCGGCCAGAACCTCGCGCTCAGCAGGCCCATCGCCGCGTCCTCCACCGAGTGGACCTACGTCGCCGGCAACGCGGTGGACGGGAACCTCGGCACCTACTGGGAGGGTGCCGGCGGCCAGTACCCGGGCACCCTCACCGTCACGCTCGCCTCGGCCAGCCAGCTCTCGGCCGTGACGGTCAAGCTCAACCCTGACGGCGCGTGGGGCAACCGCGCCCAGACGTTCTCGGTGGAGGGCCGCACCGGCACCGGGGCGTTCTCCACACTGGCGCCCTCGGCCGCCCGTGCGTTCAGCCCCTCGACCGGCAACACGGTCACCGTGCCCGTCAGCGGCACCGCCACCGACGTCCGCCTCGTGTTCACCGGCAACACCGGCGCGGGCAACGGTCAGGTGGCGGAGCTCCAGGTGTTCGGCGCAGCAGCCCCGAACCCCGACCTCACGGTCACCGGCGTCACCGGCCCGGCGAACGCGACCGAGTCGACGCCCGTCACGCTCACCGCGACGGTGAAGAACATCGGCACCTCGGCATCGGCTGCCACCACGCTCGCCTTCCAGGTGGACGGCCAGAACGTCGTCAACGCGAACGTCGGCGCTCTGAACCCCGGTGCCACCGCCACGGTGACGGGAAGCATCGGCGCCCGCGCCGCCGGCTCGTACACGATCGGCGCCACCGCCGACCAGGCGAACACCGTGGTCGAGCAGAACGAGTCCAACAACGCGTACAGCAACCCGACCAAGCTGGTCGTGGCGCCCGTGGCGAGCTCGGACCTGGTCCCCGTCGTCAGCTGGTCGCCGAGCAACCCGGCGGCCGGTGCGGTCGTCACGTTCACCGGGGCGGTCGCCAACAACGGCAACATCGCCACGTCGACCGCCGCGCACGGACTGACGGTCACCATCAAGGACTCGACGACGGGCACCGTGGTCAAGACGCTCACCGGCTCCAACAGCGGCGCGATCGCCGCCGGGGCGACCAGCGGGACCGTGACCCTGGGCACCTGGACGGCCGGCAACGGCACGTACGACGTGTCCAGCGCGGTCGCCGCCGACTCCACGGAGGTGCCCGGCAAGCAGGCGAACAACGTGGTCTCAGCCGGGATCTTCGTCGGCCGCGGCGCGCGTCTGCCGTTCGACATGTACGAGTCCGAGGACGGTCGCACGGGCGGCGGGGCGGTGCTCGTCGGCCCCAACCGCACAGTCGGCGACCTCGCCGGCGAGGCGTCGGGTCGTCGCGCGGCGACACTGAGCGCCACGGGGTCGTACGTCGAGTGGACGACGAAGAACCCGACGAACACGCTGGTCACGCGGTTTTCCATCCCGGACAACGCGGCCGGCACGGGCCAGTCGGGCAGCATCGACATCTTCGTCAACGGCACCTACCTCAAGCGCCTCGACCTGTCGTCGCGGTTCGCGTGGCTCTACGGCAACGAGACCAACCCCAACAACCAGCCCGGCTCCGGAGGACCGCGGCACATCTACGACGAGGCCAGCACGCTGCTGGGCACCACGGTCCCTGCCGGCGCGACCATCCGCCTGCAGCGCACGGCCAGCAACCCGCAGCCGGTGACGATCGACTTCATCAACACCGAGCTGGCGACGGCTGACCCGAACCCGAACCCGGCGCAGTACGTGCAGCCCACCGGGTTCACGCACCAGGACGTGCAGAACGCGCTCGACAAGGCCCGCATGGACACCACCGGGACGGTCAAGGGCGTGTACCTGCCCGCCGGTGACTACTCCACGTCGAGCAAGTTCCAGGTGTACGGCAAGGCGGTCGACATCGTCGGCGCCGGCCCCTGGTTCACACGGTTCTTCGCGCCCACGGGCCAGGAGAACACCGACGTCGGCTTCCGTGCGGAGGCGTCGTCGAACGGGTCGAAGTTCCGGGGGTTCGCCTACTTCGGCAACTACACGTCGCGGATCGACGGCCCGGGCAAGGTGCTGGACTTCACCAACGTGTCGAACATGACGGTGGACGACCTCTGGGTCGAGCACATGATCTGCATGTTCTGGGCGTCCAACATGGACAACAGCACCATCACCGACTCGCGCATCCGGAACACGTTCGCCGACGGCATCAACATGACCAACGGCAGCGCCAACAACCGCGTGGCCAACATCGAGGCGCGCGGCACGGGTGACGACTCGTTCGCCCTGTTCGCGGCCACCGACGCGGGCGGCACGGGCCAGACCGGCAACGTCTACGAGAACCTGACGTCGCTGGTCACGTGGCGTGCGGCGGGCCTGGCGGTCTACGGCGGGTACGGGAACACGTTCCGGAACATCTACATCGCGGACACGCTCGTGTACTCCGGCATCACGATCAGCTCGCTCGACTTCGGGTACCCGATGGACGAGTTCGGCTCCGCGGCGCCGACGAGCTTCCAGAACATCTCGATCGTGCGGGCCGGCGGCCACTTCTGGGGCAACCAGACGTTCCCCGCCATCTGGGTGTTCTCCGCGTCGAAGAAGTTCCAGGGCATCCGGGTCAGCGACGTGGACATCGTCGACCCGACCTACTCCGGGATCATGTTCCAGACCAACTACACGAGCCCCACGCAGCCGCAGAACCCCATCACCGACACCACGTTCACCAACGTGTCGATCACGGGTGCTCGCAAGAGCGGGGACGCCTGGGACGCCAAGTCCGGGTTCGCCATCTGGGTCAACGAGATGCCCGAACAGGGTCAGGGACCGGCCGTGGGCTCGGTGACGTTCACCAACCTGCGCCTGAGCAACAACGCGCAGGACATCAAGAACACCACGTCGACGTTCACCATCAACCGCAACTAGTCACCCACGGTTCGCCCGGGCCTCCCGAGGGGCCCGGGCGGGCGACGGCGGACGGTCGGTGTGCGGTCCCGACCGTCCGTCGTCGCACCGGTGCCGGCGCGAGAACGTGCGTCTCCCGCGAGAACGGCACGTCGAACTGCCGTTCTCGCGGGGAGCTGCCGTTCTCGTCAACGCGTGACGGCGAGGCGCGCCGGGGGCTGAGCCGCCCGTGCGCGACGGAGGAGCTCCCCCGGCACCCGCACCGCGCGCGAGCGCGTCGGCATGAACCGCACGAAGAACCCGACCCGCATCACCCACGCCACCCACCCGGTGAGCGGGAACCCGTACAGGTCCGCGACGCCCCGGCCGACCCCGAACGACGCCGCCTGCCCGAGCCCGAGGTACCGGAACTGCCGGCCCGGACGGCCCGCCAGCGCGCGGGCGACGTTGCGGCCCACCTGGTCGCCCGCCTTGATCGCCCACAGCGCGTTGGCGGTCACCGGGACACCGCTGCGTGGGTGGGCGACCGACGCCGCGTCGCCCGCGGACCAGACGTCCGGCGCGACGAGCAGCTCCCGCGTGGTCACCAGGCGTCCGACGTCGTCGCGGGGCAGCCGCTCGAGACCGGGCAGGGCGACCGCGCGCTGCCCGGTGGTGGCCAGGACGGTGTGCGTGCGGACCACCGACCCGTCGGACAGGGTGACCGACCCGTCCTCGGCCGCCACCACCCGCACCCCCGTGCGGACGTCGACGCCGAGCCGCGTCAGCTCGGTCGCGCAGCGCGCGGCCAGTCGGGGCTGCTCGTCGTGCAGCGCGGGCACCACCCGGTCCGCCGACTGCACCAGCACCACCTGCGGCACCCGTGCCGCGAGCGCGGCGGCGAGCTCGACCCCCGCGAGCCCGCCGCCGACGACCACCACGGGACCGTCCACCACGCGCACCCTCTGGAGCAGCTCGGCGAGGTCGCCGGGGCCGCGCAGGGTCAGCCCTCGAACCGCGAGCCCGTCGACCGCGTCCAGGGGCTCGCGCCCGCCCGTCCCGACGACGAGCGCGTCGTAGGCCAGGTCCTCGTCCCCGTCGACCCCGGCGTAGTGCACCCGCCGCGCGACGAGGTCCACCCGCGTGACCCGGGCGTGCAGCACGCGGGCGCGCGGCATCGCCTCGGTCAGCGGCGTCTGCGTCAGCGCGATCGGCAGCAGCCCGGCGACCACCTCACCGGTGAACCCGTGGAAGTTGTGCACGGTGTCGGCGCTGAGCACGACGATCTCGACCTCACCGCGCCGCAGGGCTCCGCGCAGCCGCCGCACGAGCGCGCCGTACGCGTGCAGGGTGACGTAGCCGCCCCCGAGCAGGACGACGCGCTTCAACGCACACCCGCCAACGGCCGGCCGAAGCTGGCCGGTGCGGCTGCGGTGAACCCGTGGTGCTCGAACCGGTCGGCCAGTGTCCGGAGGTGCGACACGTGGTCGAGCGTCGGCACGCCCGTCGAGAAGTGGCCGACGTGCCCGGCCAGCCCGAGCAGGAAGGTCTCCGCGAAGCACGCGTACGCCTGGCCGCGCGGCAGCCCGATGTCCCCGCCGCGCAGGTGCATGCCGGGGATCTCGACGACCCCGCCGTCCACCAGCGTCACGTCGGGCCGCGCCGCCGCGAGGTCGGGGGAGGTGTTCCGGGGCTGCGTCGCGTCCAGCACCCGAGCGCCCGGCGCCAGGTGCTCGGCCCCGAGCAGCGCGTCGGCCGACGCCGTCAGCAGCACCACGGCGTCGCATCCGCGCACGTCGTGGAGGTCGGTCGAGGTGGTCGTCGGCACCCGTCCCCCGACCTCCGCAGCCAGGGCCTCCAGCTTGACCGCCCCGCGGGCGACCAGCAGGAGGGAGTCGACCGAGCCGCCCGCGGCGAGCAGGCGGACCAGCGTGGTGCCCACCGACCCCGTGGCGCCGACGACGGCCACGCGCCGGTCGGACAGGTCCGCGACCAGGTCCAGCAGCTGGTCCTCGACGATCGCGGCCGTGTACGCGTTGCCGTTGGTGACGCCGATGTCCGTGCGACCGCGCAGGGTGGCGCCGCCCGCGGTGACCGTCGCCGTGAGCGCGCCGAGGCCGACGATGCCGGCGCCGAGCCGCGCGGCGTGGTCAATCGCCCGACCGACGCGCGCGCGGCCCTCGTGCGGCTCGGACAGCAGGTGCCTGGCCCCGAACGGGACGAGCACCACGTGGCCCACCGGCCGGTCGTCGAGCAGGATCCGGGACATCGCGTACGGCGGGAGCGGGAGGCGCCGGACGGCGGTCTCGACGATCCCCTCGGGCACGCGACCCAGGGGCCGCCAGATCCGCGCGAGGTCCTCCGCGATGCGGCCTCGCGGATGGACCAGGAAAGCGAACGGTGCAGCGGTGCTCATCGGTTGCTCCCCTGTGGCGGGTGGTCTGTGCCCCGAAGGGGCGCGAACGCACCACGGAGATACAGGGGGAAGCCAAGCAAGCGGATGTGTCGGTGGGATGACCTGCGGGTGGGTTCACCCGCAGGTTCACACTTCCGTGGTCCAGGTGTGCTGCGGGTCGTAGCCCAGCAGGCGGCGGGCCTTGTCGATGGACAGCAGCGTCTCGCGGCCCTCGATCGGCCGCCTCACGGGCACGTCCGGGAAGTACTCGGCGACGAGCTCCGCCGACGGCCGCTCCAGCACGGTGTCCGGCGACGCGATGATGAACGCCTCGAAACCACGCAGGTCGCTCTCCAGCGCGAGCCGGACGGCCAGCGCCCCGTCGCGGGCGTCGATGTAGCCCCAGAGGTTCCAGATCCGGCTGCGGGGGTCGTCCGCGAAGCCCGGGAACGCGGCGTAGTCGGCGACGTCCATCACGTTGGAGAACCGCAGCCCGAAGAGCTTGAGCTCGGGGTCCCACCGCGTGAAGTGCCGGGCCATCTCCTCCTCGACCGCCTTGCCCAGCGAGTACGTGCTCTCCGGGCGGACCGCGTACTCCTCGTCGACCGGGACGTACGGCGGGGGCGTCTCGAAGGGCAGCCCGAGGACGGTCTCGCTGGACGCCCAGACGACGTTCTTGATCCCCGCCCGGCGCGCGGCGCTGAACACGTGGTGGGTGGCGACGACGTTGTTGGCGAACGTGGCGCCGCTCGGGCGCAGGCCCGGCGCGGGGATCGCGGCGAGGTGCACCACGGCGTCGACGCCGTCGTACCGGTCGTCGATGCCGGTCAGCGCCTCGGTCACCTGGCCCAGGTCGGTGAGGTCGACCCGGCTGAACACCGCCTGCTGACCCTCCGGCGGCAGGACCGTGTCCACGTTCACCACGTCGTACCCGTGCTCGGCCAGGTGCGCCACGACCGCACGACCGAGCTTGCCGCTGCCCCCCGTCACCACGACGCGGCTCATGACGCGTCCAACCACACGTGCGACGGCGGGACCAGGGCCTCGAGCGCGGGCCACAGCGCCGGCGGCAGCGGCTCCGAGGCCAGGTCGAGGGTGCGGGCGACGCGGCCGGGGCGGCTCATGCCCACGATCGTCGAGGCGATCCGGGGGTCGCGCAGCGAGAACTGGAGCGCGGCGGTGCCCAGGTCGGCATGGAAGTCGGCGCACACCCCTCGCATCGCGTCGACCGCCGCGAGCGTCTCGGGTGGTGCCGGGCGGTAGCCGTAGCTGGTCGGCCCGCCGGACTGGAACGCCAGGATCCCGCCGCCGTAGACCGCCGCGTTGACGATCCCCATCCCCTGCCGGACCGCCTCGTCCAGCAGCGGACCCGCGCTGCGGTCCACGAGCGTCCAGCGGTTGTGCACCAGCAGGACGTCGAAGACGCCGAGGTCCAGGTACTTCGCGATCTCCTGCACCCGGCCGCCCGCCAGGCCGATCGCGCCGACCTGCCCCTCCTCCTTCAGGCGCACGAGCGCCTCGACCGGGCCGCCCGGTGCGGACATCTCCGCGAAGTCGAACGACTCCGGGTCGTGCAGGTGCACCAGCGGCAGGTGGTCGAGGCCCAGGCGCTCGCGGCTCTCCGCCACCGACGCACGCACGCGGTCCGCCGAGTAGTCGCGGCCGGACGGGTCCACCTTGGTGGCGATGACGACGCCCTCGGGGACGCCGCCGGCCTCGACCAGGGCGGCGCCGATCCGGCGCTCGCTCTCGCCGTCGGAGTAGCCGTTGGACGTGTCGATGAACCGGATCGGGCTGTCGAGGGCGGCCAGCACGGTGGCGACGCCCTCGTCGGCAGAGACGTCCCGGCCGAAGAGCGCCGGCATGCTGCCGAGGGGTCCACCGCCGAGACAGACGGCCGAGACCTTCAGGCCCGTGGGGCCGAGGTCACGGATCCAGGCGGACTGACCAGGGGCGTAGTCGGGCTGCTTCATCACGCCATCCCATCACGGGGGGTCAGAAATGTCCGGTCGTTCGCTAGCGTCGAGCACACAGCGGTTCGAGCAGGGGAGCGCCCATGAGCCAGGCCGAGGTCGTCGCCAAGCCGTCGCCCCTGCAAGGGGTGCTCGACTGGATCGAGCGGGTGGGCAACAAGGTCCCTCATCCGGTGATCATCTTCCTCATCCTCATCGCGTTCATCATGGTGCTCTCGGCGGTGTTCCAGGCGGCCGGGAGCACCGTCACGTTCGAGCAGGCGCAGATCGGCGCCGAGGAGCCGATCACCGTGACGGTGGCCGCGCAGAGCCTCCTCGACGGCGACGGCCTGCGGTTCGTGTTCACCTCACCGGTCGCCAACTTCAACAACTTCGGCGTGGTCGGCGTCATCGTCGTCGCCATGATCGGCGTGGGCATGGCCGAGGAGGTCGGCCTGATCGCCTCGTTCATCAAGCGGCTGGTCAAGGTCACCCCGCCGCGCGCGATCACGTTCATCATCGTGCTGCTGGGCGTCCTGTCCTCCATCGCCACCGACGCCGGCTACCTGGTCCTCATCCCGCTGGCCGCCGCGGTGTTCCTGTCGCTCGGCCGGCACCCGCTGGCCGGCCTCGCGGCCGCGTTCGCCGGAGTCGGCGGCGGCTTCGCGGTGAACGTGCTGATCACGCCCGTCGACGGGATGCTCGCGGAGATCACCAACGAGGCGATCGCGGACCCCGCCAACCACGTCGCGATCACCGGCAACCTGTTCTTCGGGATCGTCTCGACGCTCCTGGTCACGGTCGTCGTCACGCTGCTCACCGAGAAGTTCGTCGAGCCGCGCCTGGGGGTCTACCACCCGTCGGAGGGGCCGTCGGAGTCGGACGAGCCGCCCTCCGGGGAGCTCAGCGACGAGGAGAAGAACGGCCTGCGCTGGGCGTTCTGGGCCTTCCTCGGCACCACGGCCGTCGTGCTGGCGCTCTCGCTCCCGCCGAACGCCCTGCTGCGCAACCCCGAGACCGGCAGCCTGATCGAGGACTCCCCGCTGCTGAACTCGATCATCTTCCTGATCCTCGTGTACTTCTTCGTGATGGGCCTGGCCTACGGCAAGGGCGCCGGCACCATCCACGGCTCGATGGACGTCATCAACCCGATGACCAAGACCATCGCCGGCCTCTCCGGCCTGATCTTCCTGCTGCTGGTGATCAGCCAGTTCATCGCGTACTTCAACTACTCGAACCTGGGCACCATCGCCGCGGTGAACATGGCCGACACCCTCGAGGCCGCCAACCTCAGCACCGTCTGGCTCATCCTCGGGCTCATCGCGATGACCGCGATCATCGACATCTTCATCGGCGGCGTCGTGCCCAAGTGGGCCATCTTCGCGCCCGTGTTCGTGCCGCTGTTCATCCAGCTGGGCATCTCCCCGGACCTGGCCATGGCCGCCTACCGCGTGGGCGACTCACCCGTGAACGTGGCCACGCCGCTGATGCCGTACTTCGCGCTCATCGTGATCTTCGCCGAGCGGTACCGCCGCAAGGTCGGCGTCGGATCCGTCATCTCGCTGATGCTCCCGTACACCGTGGTGCTGCTGATCACCTGGTCCGCGCTCCTGGTGGTCTGGTACCTCCTGGGCATCCCGCTTGGCCCGGGGGCGTCGATCTACCTGAACTAGAGACGTCCCTGGTGCTCGCGTGAAGAGCGCGGCTCGAGCACCGTCGTCACCGCGCGAGCTCCGGGTCGGTCGTCAGCTCGACGTTGGCCCACAGCTCGTACCCGAGCGGTTCCAGGTGCCCGATGAGCGCGCGGCGGACGCGGTCCTCGCCGGCCACGTCCCACTCGCCGGACGGCACGACGAAGTCGACCTCCACGTACAGCCGGCTGCCCAGCTTGGTGGAGCGGACGAACGGCTCGTCGAGCCCGAACTGCGCCCGCACCGACGCCACCGCCGCGTCGAGGGTGTCCTGCACCAGGGGCGGTGGCGCCGCCTCCAGCAGCTCCAGCCCGGCGGCCCGCAGCAGCCGCAGCGGGATCGGCGCCAGCACCAGGCACGCCACGAGCACCAGGACCGGGTCGACGTAGCGCACGACGTCGCCGACCGACGACAGGGCGAGCGCGAGACCCGCACCCAGGGCGAACACCAGGCTCAGCAGCGCGCCGGCCCGCCACTGGGCCACCTCGGCGGCCACCAGCTCCGACGAGGGCGCGCGGTGGGTCAGCCAGCGGGCCAGCGCGTAGGAGCACGTCATCGTGATCAGCCCGTAGGCGACCACGGTGCCGGCCGCGACGTCCGAGCCCCCGGCCGTGATGATCGCGACGGCGTCGACCGCGGCATAGAGCAACGTGCCCAGCAGCGCCACGCCCTGGACCGCGATGGCCAGGGGCGTGACGGCGGCCTTGCCGAACGGGAACCGGGTGGTGGGGCTCTCCGCGGCGGCGCGCGACGCCATGAGGGAGAGCGCCGAGAGCACGATGCCGAGCAGGATGAACGCGCCGTCGAACAGCAGCACGCGCGACTGGGCAGCGATGCCCCAGACGACCGCGAGGGTGCCCAGGACGGCGGCCCCCGCGATCGACTCGTGGATCGCGCGCCGCTCGGTCACGTCGCGATCACCGGACGGCCGTGAACGTCGACGCGATCTCCACCAGCAGCCGCGCGCCGAACCCGGTCGCGCCCTTGGTGCGCCAGGCGTCGTCGGCGTCGGACCGCATGGTCCCCGCGATGTCGAGGTGCGCCCACGGGGTGTCCCCCACCCACTCGGCCAGGAACAGCGCCGCGGTGATGGCCCCCGCGTACTCGCCGCCGAGATTCTTGATGTCCGCCACCTCGGAGTCCAGCTGCTTGCGGTACCGGCGGTCCAGCGGCAGCCGCCACACCTGCTCGTCGGTGTGCTCGGCGGCGGCCTCGACCAGGTCGAGCATGCGGTCGTCGTTGCCGATGACGGCCGCGGTCAGCATGCCGAGCGCGGCCAGGGCAGCCCCGGTCAGCGTGGCGATGTCCACGATTGCGTCCACGCCGTCCTCGTTCGCGAGCGCGATCGCGTCGGCCATGACGAGGCGCCCCTCGGCGTCGGTGTTCACCACCTCGATGGTCCGCCCGCTGCGGCTGGTCAGGACGTCGCCGAGCTTGGTGGCCGAGCCCGACGGCATGTTGTCCGTGCAGGCCAGGTACGCACTGACCGCGACGGGCACGTCGAGGTCCGCGAGCGCGGTCATCGCCGCGAGCACCGCGCCGGCACCGCTCATGTCCATCTTCATCGCCGCGTGCATCGCGTTGGACGGCTTGAGGCTGATGCCGCCGGAGTCGTAGGTGATGCCCTTGCCGACGAAGCCGAGGTGACCTGTCGGTTCGGTCGCGGGCACGTAGCGGATGACGATCATGCGCGGCTCGACCACCGACCCCACGTTCACACCGAGCAGACCGCCGCAGCCCATCTCGATCAGGGCCTCCTGGTCGAAGACCTCGATGTCCAGCCCGTGCTCGCCGGCCAGCCAGACGGCGATGTCGGCCAGGTCCGGTGCGGTGAGGTGGCCGGCGGGGGTGCTGGCCAGGTCGCGGGAGAGGGACGCCGCGCGCGCGAGCACGACGCCTCGGTCGGCTCCGCGGCGGGCGTCGTCGGCAGACTCGTCGGCCACGAGGAGCACGATCTCCCGGACCGGCACCGTCGACGGGTCGGTCTTCAGGGCGTCGTACCGGTAGCGGCCGAGCAGGATCCCCTCGACGACCGCCTGCGCGGCGCTCTCCACCGAGGCGCCGGCTCCGACCAGGTCGGTGGTCAGGACGTCGTCGCGCCCTGCGGCCCGCGCGAACGCCGCCGCCGCGTCGCGCAACGAGGCGTCGGACGGGTCGTCGCTGACGCCGGTCGCGACCACCGCGCCGCCCTCGCGCGGCAGGATCAGGATCTCGCCGACCGACCCGCGGAACCCCCACTCGGTGAGCGCGGAACGGTCCAGCGGGACCCCCGACGGCACCTCGCCGGTGGTGGTCACGGCCAGCCCGAGGGCGCGTCCGGCTCCCGCACCGGGCGGCGCCACACGGACCGAGACGTCCTCGAACAGGGCGCGTGAGGGGATCGGGTCGAACGTCATCGTCGTGCTCCTTACGTGGGCCAGATGACAGGGATGAGCAGGATGGCGACGACGAACCACGCCAGCGTGGTCGCGAGGCCGAGCTTCCAGTAGTCGCTGAACGTGTAGCCGCCCGGACCCATGACCATCATGTTCGCGGGGGTGGCGATCGGGGTGAGGAACGACGCGGCACCGGCCACCGCGACGAGCATGAGGGTCGGTGCGAGCGCCACCCCGGAGGCATCGGCCATGGCGACCGCGATGGGCGCGACGATGAGCACGGTGGCCGTGTTGCTCACCACCTGGCCGAGCACGAGCGTGAGGACGAACAGGGTGGCCAGCACCACGCGCGGGCCGCCGTCGCCGACGATGTCCACCAGCCACCCGGCCACCAGGTCGGCCGCGCCGGACGAGGCGATGGCGACCGACAGCGGGATGAGCCCGCCGACCAGGACGACGACCTGCCACGACACCGCCCGGTAGGCCTGCGGGACGCCGACCACGCCGGTCATCACCATGAGCGTCGCCCCGATCAGCCCGGCGATCGCGGGCGGGACGACCCCGGTGGCCAGCAGCGCGACCGTCACGACGAGCACCGCGACCGCCCGCCACGCCGTCGGCCCGAGCGCCACGGTCTGCCGCCGGACCAGCTCGGGGCTGTCCACGATGAGCACGTCGTCGCCGGTCGCGAACGCCTCGACGGCGGGCCACGGACCGTGCACCAGCAGCGAGTCGCCCTCGGCCAGCACCAGGTGGTCCGCGCCACGGTCCTTGCCCAGCCTGCGCACGCCGAGCACCGTGACACCGGAGCGGACGAGCCCCGCGAACACGACCTGACCGATCACCCGCGAGCGCGGCCGGACCACCAGCTCGGCGACGCCCACCTCGCGGCCGAGCAGCGCCTCGCGCGTGCCCCGGGACAGCGGCGTCGTCGCGACCGCGAGCGCGTGCCGCTCGACCAGGGACGCGATCCCCGCGTTGTCGCCCGTCACCACGACGACGTCGCCGACGCTCAACGTCTCGTCCTCGGCGGCGGGCTCACCGGTGGACCGCTGCACCCCGATGAGCACGACGCCGTCCGGCACCTCGACCTGCTCGCGCCGGCTGCCGATCACGTCGGACCCCGCGTCGACCGCGAGCCGGAAGAAGCCCACGTCCAGGCTGTAGTGCTCGACCAGGGTGTCGACGTGCCGGGAGTAGTCGGCGGGCAGGGCGGTGGGCGAGCGGTCCGGCAGCAGCCGCCGGCCGACGAGCACCGAGACCGCGATCGTCGCGAGCACCAGCGGCAGCCCGATCAGCCCGAACTCGGAGAACCCGAACTGCTCGCCCGTGGCGGTGACCAGGGCGTCGGACACGATGACGTTCACCGTGCTGCCGCTGAGCACCAGGAGCGCCCCGGCGCTGGCCGCGAACGCGAGCGGCATGAGCATCTGCGACGTCGACTGCTTCGAGCGTCGCGACGCCAGCACCACCACCGGCAGCAGGGCGGCCGCGGCGCCGTTGGGGGTGACCAGTGCGGCCATCAGCGCCGACAGGAACATCAGGGCGATCAGCAGCCGGTTCCGGGCCGTCCCCGCGCGGGCGATCAGCTGCTGACCGGCCCACGCGGTGACGCCCGACGACTCCAGCCCCTCACT
The DNA here is from genome assembly GCF_965229465.1 of Cellulomonas sp. Classification (GTDB taxonomy): domain Bacteria; phylum Actinomycetota; class Actinomycetes; order Actinomycetales; family Cellulomonadaceae; genus Cellulomonas. The sequence continues at coordinate 1,651,792 of NZ_OZ245882.1, forward strand.
GAGCACGAACAGGGACGCGATGAACACGACGACCGGATCCCCGAACCCGGCGACGGCCTGGTTGGCGGTGATCAGGCCGGTGGCGTAGAGGGTCAGCGCGGTGAGGATCGCGACGACGCCGACCGAGAGGCGGTTCCAGACGAAGAGTCCGACGCACCCCGCCAGCACCAGCAGGCTGACGGTGGCGTCGGACATATCGCCAAACTAGGGCACGAGCACCCGCTCGCGAACAGGTGCGGACACACCCTTCGCCAGCAGCCACAGCAGGAACGCGATCTCGGAAGCCCCGCCCACCAGGCCCAGCGCCATCGACGCGGCGTCCGCGCCCGGCGCCACGAGCTCCACGGCCAGCCCCGCCACGTACCCGAGTCCGCCGACCACCAGCGCGTACCCGAACGGTCGCGGCACCCAGCCGGACCGCACGACCAGGTACCCCAGCGGGATCAGCCACGCCCCGAAGAAGATCTGCGCCACCAGGTACCCGATTCCGTGCAGGTCCAGGAGCAGCACGGCGAGCTCGTCGGCACCCCGCTCCGCCGCCATCACCGCTCCGGCGTGGTTGACCATGTTCAGGCACTGGATCGCTGTGGCCACCGCGTTCATGGTGAGCATCGTGAGCGCGGCGGTCCGGTGGACGTCCTTGAACAGCGCGTACAGGGCGATGCCGACGAGCAGGAAGGCGGTGAACGCGACGAGGTCCGCGGCGAACGCGACCTTCATGAGTCCGGCGTTCTCGCGCAGGGCCGCGGCGACGTCGTCGGACGCGCGGACCTTCGCCCGGGCGAACAGCTCGGCGAAGCCTCCGCAGAGGGCGACGACGAGGTAGAGCAGACCGGCAAGTCGAGCAGTGCGCATGGCAGTGCCTCTCTGTGGGCAGGACGGATCGCGAGACCGCGTGGCCTCGTGCGGGTGGGACGTGCTCAGCGGGCGATCAGCCCGGGTACTGGAAGACGTCGTCGAGCGGGACGTCGAACGCGCGGGCGATCTGGAAGGCCATCTCGAGCGACGGGGAGTAGCGGCCCTGCTCGATCGCGATGACGGTCTGGCGGGTGACGCCGATGCGCTCCGCCAGCTCGGCCTGGGTCATCTCCCCGTGCGTGAACCGGAGGGTGCGGATGGCGTTGGTGACCTGCGTGGGCTTCACCACGTCGAGAAGTCCTGGCGGTAGGCGGCGAGCTTGGTGAGCGACCCGAGGACGGCTGACAGGACGAAGCAGAGGTAGATCGCGTTGGCGATCCAGAACCAGTCAGCCTCGAGCATCGCGAGGACCATTGCGCCGAGCGCGCCGATCACGACGAAGGACTGACCCGTGCGCTCGCCGACCCGGTTGATCTCCTTGTCGCGCTGGTCGCTCAGGTGGCCGTCGCGCCGGTTGGCCAGCGAGACCGCGATGGTGCCGACGATGGACGCGACGATCGCGCCGCCGATCGACCACAGCAGCGGCCCGGCGTACGCGACCTCGGTCAGCGGGGTGTCCCGTGCGCGGCTGAGGATCACCACGACGTACGCCGCGTAGGCGAGCACGGCGACGACGAGGAACACCCAGACGTTCCGCTCTTCGTACGACATCAGCGCTCCTGGGCGACGGTGAGGACGGTCTTGCCGCGGGCGTGCTCGGCGATCAGCCGGCGCAGCGCCTCGGGGGCGTCGCTCAGAGGGTAGGTGCGCTCGGGGGCCGGCACGATCCGCCCCGCCTCGGCGAGCTCGGTGAGGCGGTCCAGCTTGGCGCGGCTCCGCGTGGCCGACACCGGTCGCAGACGCTGGCTCACGAACGGGTTGAGCAGCACCGCCCGGGCGAGGCGGCCCATCGGGCCGATCACCTGGCCGCCGCCGCCGGAGGACAGGGCGAGCGTGCCGCCCTGGGTCAGCGCCCGTCGGCAGGCGGCGAGGGTCCGGTTGCCGACGAGGTCGATCACCAGGTCGTAGCGCTCGCCCGTGCTGGTGAAGTCGGACCGGTCGTAGTCGATGACGTGGTCCGCACCGAGCCCCTGGACCAGCTCGACGTTCCGGCCGCTGCACACCCCCGTGACCTCCGCGCCGAGCGCCCTGGCCAGCTGCACCGCGAACGTGCCGACCCGCCGGACGCGCCGTTCACCAGCACCTTCTGCCCCGGCCGGACCCCGGCGACGCAGTCCAGGGCGGTGCCTGCGGCCAGCGGCAGCGTCGCCGCGTCCGCGAAGCTCAGGGTGGCGGGCTTGCGACCGACGAACCTCGCCGGGACGGCCACGTACTCGGCCCACGATCCCGCGGTCGCCTCGGCGTAGACGTCGTCGCCTGCCGCCAGGTCGGTGACGTCCGCGCCGACGGCCTCGACGACGCCGGCCACGTCCCTGCCGGGAACCGTGTGGCGGGGCCGCAGCAACCCCATGACGGCCCGGATCAGCGACGGCCGGCCGGTGACCATGGCGACGTCGGCGAAGTTCAGCGACGACGCGTGGACCTTGATGAGGACCTCGTCGGCCTTCGGCACCGGCCGCGCGACCGTCTGGTGGGTGAGGACGGTCTCCGGCGCTCCGTACGCGCTCTGGACGATCGCCTGCATGGTACGGGTCTCGGTCTCGACGCCCATCGGAGCCTCCGTGTAAAGAATTGTTGACACAGCGAAGGTATGGCGAACCAGACACCGTGTCAAGAGTTCTTTACATGGTGGATCATGGCGGCCATGGACGTCGTGATGATCTCCGGGACCGTCGGGGTGGGCAAGACCACCGTCGCGGCCGCCCTGCGCAACGAGCTCCTGGCGCGCGGGCGGGCGGCGGGGGAGCTCGACGTCGACGCCGTCGCCAACGAGACACCCGCGCCGCCCGACGACCCCTTCAACGAGCGTGTGGTCGTCGACCACCTCCGGGCGATGCGCCCGCACTGGCGTGACGCCGGGCTCGAGGTCCTGATCCTGCCCCGGGTCGTCGAGACCGCAGCGCAGCGCGACGCCTACGCGGACGCCCTGGGCGAGGCCGTGCGGGTGGTGCGCCTCGACGCGCCCGCGGATGCCCGGCACGCGCGCCTGGTCGCCCGGCACGACCCCGGCCCGGAGCGCGACTGGCACCTGGCCCGCACCGACGTGCTCGCCGACCTGCTGGTCACGGCCGGCGTCGAGGACGCGGTCGTCAGCAACGTCGGCCGGGCGCCCTCCACGGTGGCGTCGGAGATCGCCGACCTCCTCGGCTTCTAGCCGAGCCCGTTGGCACCCTGCTGCTCCAGCCAGGTCAGGATCGCCTGGTTGGTCTCCTCCGGCTTCTCCTCCTGGATCCAGTGACCGCAGTCCAGGCTGACCACGTCCACGTGGGGCACGAACTCGGCCAGGTTCTCGGACCTCGCGACCGGATCGCGGTCGCCGTAGATCATGAGGGTCGGCTGGCGGATGATCGGGTCCGCGTCTGCGAGCAGGTGCCAGTTGCGGTCGAGGTTCCGGTACCAGTTGAGGCCGCCCGTGAACCCCGACGACTCGAAGGCGGAGACAAGCACGGCCAGCTCGTCGTCGCTCAGGACGGCCTCACCCCGCGGCGTCTCCGCCAGGGCGAGGTTGATCATCGCCATGCCCGGCGCCGGCTCCGCGGGCGGCTCGTTCTTCCGGTACAGGTTGCGCAGGAACTGGGCGGTGTTCGCCTCGAGCACCGCGTCTGCGACACCGGGCTGTCGGTTGAAGTGGACGAGGTAGAGGTCGCCGCCGAACACCGCCTCCAGGAACTCGATCGGGGGCACCGGGCCGCGCTCCATGTACGGCAGGCTCAGGTTGATCACCGTGTTCACGCGGTGCGGGTGCAGCTGGGCCAGCCCCCAGACGACGTTGGCCCCCCAGTCGTGCCCGACGAACGTGGCGTCGTCGTACCCGTAGTGGTCGAGCAGTGCCACGAGGTCGCCCGTCAGGTGGTCGATGTCGTAGTCCGTCACCTCGGTCGGACGGGACGAGTTCCCGTAGCCCCGCTGGTTCGGGACGATGACGTGGTAGCCCGCTGCGACGAGGGCCGGCACCTGGTGGCGCCAGGAGAAGGCGTGCTCCGGCCAGCCGTGACAGAGCACGACGGGTCGTCCGGCGTTGTGCGCGCCTGCTTCGAAGACTTCGAGCTTCACGCCGTTCACGGAGATCAAGGTCGGCTCGGGAAAGCTGGTGGGATCGAACACGGCGACGTTCCTCTCGGTAGGTGACGCCGCCACCGTAGGAAGCATTGCGGACAGGATCGGTCCTCGATCGATGCCAGACTGCGACGATGCGGAAGGACCCCACCGGTCGAGCGCTCCAGCTGCTCTCGCTCCTGCAGACCCATCGCTGGTGGCGTGGTGCCGAGCTCGCCGAACGCCTCGAGATCACCGAGCGTTCCGTGCGCCGTGACGTCGATCGGCTGCGCGAGCTGGGCTACCCGGTCGACGCCACGTCGGGGAAGCACGGCGGCTACCGACTCGCCACGGGGGCGCACCTGCCGCCCCTGGTCCTCGACGACGACGAGGCGGTCGCGGTCGCCGTCGGCCTGCGCTACGCCGCCGAGGCTGCGATCGGCGGCATGGAGGAGGCGTCGCTGCGCGCTCTGACCACGATCGAGCAGCTCCTGCCGCACCGGCTCCGCCGACGGGTGTCGGCGCTGCACTCGAGCGTCTCGTCGATGCGGCGGCCGGCCGAGGACGACGTCGTCGACCCCGAGGCGCTCAGCGTCCTCGCCGCGGCGTGCCGAGACCGTGAGGACGTGCGTTTCGACTACCGACGACGTGATGGCACGGACAGCCGACGGCTCGTCCAGCCGCACCAGCTCGTCACCGCCGGCCGCCGCTGGTATCTCGTGGCCTGGGACCCACGACGTGACGACTGGCGCACGTTCCGGCTGGATCGGCTCCGCGAGCCTCGGCCGGTGGGCAGTCACTTCACGCCCCGCGAGATCCCGGGCGGCGATGCGCCGAGCTTCGTCGCGAGCTCACTCGGCTCGTTGTTCGGTCAGCATCGAGCGACGCTCGTCGTCGACGCCCCGTTCGCCGAGCTCGAGGGTGCGCTCCGCTGGGTGGACCACACACCGATCGAGACGGCGGAGGACTCGTGCGTCGTCCAGATCCGCAGCGAGGATCTCGACTGGCTCGCCCTGATCGTGGCCCGCATCGCGCTCACCGCCCCGGTCACCGTGATCGAACCAGCCGAGCTCGCCGACTCGGTCAGGCGGCTCGCCGCGAACCTCCTCGGAGCACCCGCGCCAGGGTTTCCAGCGCCACCAGCGGGTCCGGGCCGACCGGCATCAGCACCGTCGTCGTGACTCCCGCGTCGTGCAGCCGACCGATCCGCGTCCGGGCGTCGTCGACCGTGCCGACGACCGCGAGCTGGTCGACCCACGCGTCGGGCATCGCTGCCCCGAAGTCCGCGCGGCTCGGCGACGCCTTCCGCAGCGCACGGAACTCGTCGGCGAACGGCAGGGGCGCGATGTGCACGTCCCAGTCGGGCTCGCCGATCCACTCCAGCGCCGGCCGGGCGGTGTCCCGGGCGGCGTCGGCGGAGTCGTCGACCGCCGCGACGCAGTACGCCACGATCCGGTGCTCGCGCGTGGGCGCGATGTGCCGCAGCGCCTCGGCCACGTACTCGGGCGTCACCGGCTCGGCCAGGATCGTGCCGTCGGCGCACCGGCCCGCGAGCGCGAGCGACTTGGGTCCGCGGACGCCCGCGAGAACGCGCGGCACGCTGCTCGGCGGGGTGTTCAGGTCGATCGCGTCGAGGTTCACGTAGCGGCCCTCGGCGTCCACGGACCCGCCGCGGAGCACCGCCCGCACCGCCTCCAGGTGCTCACCCAGCATGGTCAGCGGGCTGGCCGGCCACGCGCCGACCTGCGTCATCCAGCCGCGCATCCCGTGCCCGATGCCCACGTCGACCCGGCCGGGGAACAGCTCGGCCAGCGTCGCGGCCTCCATCGCGGTGAACGCCGCGTTCCGGACCGCCGCGGGCAGGATGCCGATGCCGACCCGGATGCGCTCCGTCATCGCGAGCGCGGCAGCGGCCTGCGCGACGCCGCCGCGGAAGAAGCAGTCCTCGACCACCCAGAGCTCGTCGAACCCCAACGCCTCGGCCCGCAGCGCGTAGGTGCGGAACAGGTGCGCGGGCAGGTCCCGCGGCAGCATGACGCCGACGGCGCGCTCGGTCATCTGATCTCCTCCGTGCTCATGCACCCGACGCTCTCACAGCCGCGGGTCCACCGGTTCGGACTCCAGGGCCAGCACCGCGAACACCGGCTCGTGCACCCGCCACAGGGGCTCGCCGGCGACCAGCCGGTCCAGCGACTCCAGCCCGAGCGCGTACTCCCGCAGCGCCAGCGCGCGCTTGCGCCCGAGCGAGCGGACCTTCAGCCGGTCCAGGTGCTGCGTGTACTCCGGGCCGTAGATGATCCGCAGGTACTCGCGCCCCCGGACCTTCAGGCCCGGCTGCACCAGCCCGCGCCGTCCGTGCACCAGGTTGGCGAACGGCTTGACCACCATCCCCTCGCCACCGGCCGCGGTGAGCTCCTCCCACCAGTCGATGCCGGGCTGGGACTGGTGCACGTCGACCTCCAGCCGGGCGGTCCGACGAAGCAGCACCGGGTCGGCGTCGACCAGCCGGTCGATGACGGACAGGTGCCAGCCGTGGTCGCGGTCGTGGAACGTGGCGCCCTCGGCCGCCAGCACCTGGAACGGCGCCAGCTGGACGCCCTCGAGTCCCTCGGTCGGCCAGACGTAGCGGCGGTAGGCGTCGACGAAGAGGTCGGCGTCCTCCACCCGCCGCCGGGTCCGCGCGAGCAGGTCGCCGATCTCCAGGCCGCGGCCGGCGGCGGCCTCGAGCGAGGACACCGCCGACGGCAGCATCGCCCGCGCGGCCGCGCCGGTCGCCGCGTACTGCTCGCGCAGCAGCGGCCCGGCCTTGAGCGACCAGGGCAGCAGCTCGGCGTCCAGGAGCAGCCAGTCGGTGCCGAGCTCCTCCCAGAGCCCGGCGCGTGTGACCGCGGCGCGGACCCCCGCCAGGAACACCTCCGTCAGCGGCCGGTCGAAGAACGCCCGCCCGGTCCTCGTCCACACCGCCCCGGTCTCGCCGTCCGGAGCACCGGACCAGCGGAACCCGTCCCGGCACACCAGCACGGTCGCCCGCGAGCCCATGTGCTTCTCCTCGCAGATCACCCGCGTGACGCCCGAGGCGGCGAAGGCCGAGAACGCCTCCGCGGGGTGCTCCAGCACGCCGGGCAGCGGGGAGGTCGCCACCGGCGCCATCGTCGGCGGCAGGTACGGAACCCACCGCGGGTGCAGCGCGAACCGGCTCATCACCTCGAGCGCGGCGACCGCGTCCTCCTCGTCGATCGTGACGCGCCCGTGGTGCCGGGTCTCCACCGACCGCCGCCCGAGCACGTCCTCGATGTCGAGCACGTCGTCCGGGCGGGTCTGCTCAGGCACCAGGAACGGCCGCGCCGGCTCGTACCAGACCTGCTCGGCCGGCACCTGGACGAGCTCCTTGGTCGGGTATCGCAGCGCGGTCAGGTGCCCCCCGAACACGACGCCGGTGTCCAGGCACATCGTGTTGTTGACCCACTGCGGGACCGGGGTCGGCGTGTGCCCGTAGAGCACCATGGCGCGGCCCCGGTACTCGTCGGCCCACGGGTAGCGCACCGGCAGCCCGAACTCGTCGGTCTCCCCCGTGGTGTCCCCGTACAGGGCGAAGCTGCGCACGCGTCCCGACGCCCGCCCGTGGTACGCCTCCTTGAGCCCGGCATGGGCGACGACGAGCCGCCCGTCGTCGAGCACCAGGTGCGAGACCAGCCCGTCCGCCCACGCGCGGACCTGGCTGGAGAACTCCTCGCCCTCGGCCGCGAGCTGCGCCAGCGACGTCTCCAGCCCGTGGCTGACCTGCACGTTCCGGCCGCCCAGCGCGCGCACCAGCTTGTGCTCGTGGTTGCCCGGCACGGCGAGCGCGTGGCCCGCGGCGGTCATCCCCATGGCCAGCCGGAGCACGCCGGGGGTGTCCGGGCCGCGGTCGACCAGGTCACCGAGGAAGACGACCTTCCGACCCTCCGGGTGCACGGCGTCGACCGGCCGCCCGGCGTCGTCGCGCACCAGCGCGTACCCGAGCCGCTCCAGCAGCGTCTCCAGCTCGGACCGGCAGCCGTGCACGTCGCCGATGACGTCGAAGGGGCCGTGCTCGTCGCGCCGGTCGGTGTGCAGGCGGGTGCGCGTGATCGTCGCGGACTCGACCTCCTCGACCGTGCGCAGCACGTGCACCTGCCGGAACCCCTCACGGGCCAGGCCGCCGACCGCGCGGCGCACCAGGTCGTGCTGGCGCTTCACCACGCGCTCCGGCAGCGCTCTGCCGCCCCGGCCGCGGTTGCGCTCCAGGCACTCGTCCACCGGCAGGTCCAGCACGATCGCGACCGGCAGCACGTCGTGCGCGCGGGCCAGCTCGACCACGTGCTTGCGGGCGTCGCGCTGCGCGTTCGTGGCGTCGACGACCGTCAGCCGGCCGCGGTCCAGACGCTTGCCGACGACGAACCCCAGCACCTCGAACGCGTCCTTGGTGGCGTCCTGGTCGGTCTCGTCGTCGGACACCATGGCTCGGCAGGCGTCGCTGGACACCACCTCGTACTGCCCGAACCGCTCGCGTGCGAAGGTCGACTTCCCGGACCCGGACGCGCCGACCAGCACCACCAGCGACAGCTCCGGGATCTCCAGCGCGGTCATGCCGCCGCTCCGAGCGTGAAGACCAGCAGCTGTGTCGGCGGCCCCACCTCGGGGTCGACGTCGCCGACCGCACCCGCGCGGAACGTGTACCCGTACGCCGCGCACACCCCTGCCGCCCACGCCTCGCCCTGCGCGCGCGTCCACTCGAACCGGTGGTCCGTGTGGCGCATCGTCCCCGAGTGCAAAGTCGGGTAGCGCACGTTGAACTCCTCGTTCGGGGTGGTGACGATGACGGTCCGCGGGCGGGCGTCCCCGAACACGGTGCGCTCCAGCGACGGCAGCCGGTCCGCGTCCACGTGCTCGACGACCTCCATGAGCACCACCGCGTCGGCGCCGGCCAGCCGCGCGTCCCGGTACGTCACCGACGACTGGAGCAGCGTGAGGCGCGCGCGGACGGTGTCGGGCATCCGGTCGAGGCCCAGCCGCTCGGCCGCGCGGCGCAGCGCCCGGTGCGACACGTCGGCGCCGACCACGCGCGTGAACGACGGGTCCGCCAGCAGCTCGCGCAGCAGCGCGCCCTCGCCGCACCCCAGGTCGACGACGGACGCCGCACGGGCCGAGCGCAGCTCGGCGAGGACGACCTCACGCCGGACCTCGGACAGCGGGCGCGCTTCCGGCACCTCCGGCACAGCCGGCTCATCGGGCAGGGCGGGCACCCCCAGCCGCTCCACCGCGTCCGCCACGTACTCCCGCCGGTGTGCCAGCGACCGGCGCAGGATCCAGTCGCGCTCCGGGTGGTCGCCCAGCCACTCGCCCGCGCTGCGCACCAGCTTGTCGACCTCGTCGGGTCCCACCCAGTAGTGCTTGCCGCCGTCCAGCGCGGGGAGCAGCACGTACAGGTGCCGCAGCGCGTCCGCCACGGTGAACGTCCCGGTCAGGCGCACGTCGGCATACGGCGAGTCGCCCCACGCGGGCACGGCGGGATCGAGCGGACCGACGCCGGCCGAGACCTGCCACCCGAGCGGCTCGAACAGCCTCGCGACGAGGGCGAGGTCGCCGTCGTCCGGGACCGCCGGCACGTGGATCTCCAGCGGCAGCGGGACGCCGACGAGGTCCGGCCGCGCCGCGCAGGTGCCGGCCATCGCCGACCGGAACACGCGTCCCAGCGCGACCGCCAGCAGCGAGCTCGCCGCGTAGGGCCGGTCGTTGACGTAGGCGCCGAGCGCGAACCCGTCGCCGAACCGGTTGCCGCGCGCCAGCTCCACCGGGTCGACCTCGAGCAGCAGCGCCACCGTGCAGCGCTCGTCGGACGCCTCGGGGTAGAACACGTGCGCCGTGCCCACGGACAGGTCGAACGCCTGCACGCGGTCGGGGTGCTTGTGCAGGAGGAAGCCCAGGTCGCTCGCGGGGTCGGCCGTCGACGTCAGGGTGAGGAACACCGGGCCATTGTGACGGCGCCGGGGTCCCCTGACCTGCGGATTACTCGACCGTCACCCCTGCGCCGCCCGCAGGAACTGCTCCAGCAGCGGTCCGGCCGTGGTCGACCCGTACTCACCCACGTCGACGAACACCGCGACCGCGAGGTCCCCCTGGATGGCGATCATCCACACGTGGTTCTCCAGGTTGCCGGCCTCGCCGAACTGCGCGGTGCCGGTCTTGGCCGCCACCTCGTCGCCGGGGACGTCCTGGAGGAACGCCGCACCGCCGTCGGTCACCACGCCGCGCATCAGCTGCTTCAGCGTGGCGGCCTCGTCGGCGGTGAGCGGGACAGCCGGGCGGGCGGTCTCGGTCGACCCGTCGGTCGCGGTCTCGTCGTCCGCCTCCGGCGCCGCGGCACCCTCGACCGGGACGACGATCTGGGGCACCACGGTCGACCCCTTCGCCACCGAGGCGGCGACCGTCGCCATGCCGAGCGGCGAGGCGAGCACCCGGCCCTGCCCGATCATCGAGGCGGCGTGGTCCGTGCCGTCCGAGTCGGCGGGGACGTCCCCGAGGAACGCCGCGAAGCCGAGGGACGCGTTCGGGTCCAGCCCGAGCGATCCGGCGGCGTCGATGAGCGCGTCCTGGGTCGCCTGCTCGCGCGCCGAGATGAACGCCGTGTTGCAGGAGTTGGCGAAGGCGGTGCGCAGCGGGATGGTGCCGAGCTTGTCCGTGGGGTACTCGGGGAAGTTGGAGAACGTGCGTCCGTCGACGGTCACCGTGGCCGGGCAGCTGGTGTCGCTGTCCGCCGTGAGCCCCGACCGCAGCAGGGCGAGGGCGCTGACCACCTTGAACGTGGAGCCGGGGGCGAACTGCCCGAGCGTGGCGGTCGACATGCCCTCGCCGCCCACCCCGCTGGCCGCGGCGAGCACCTCGCCGGTCGACGGGCGGATGGCGACGATCGCGTTGGCCGGCCCCACCGTGGCGACGATGGACTCCGCCGCCTCCTGCAACCGCACGTCGAGGGTCGTGGTGAGCGGGGTGCCGGGGGTGGGCGCGACGTCGTACAGCTGGCGCGGGGCGGCGCCGTCGGCCTGCGCGGCGGTGATGGTCAGTCCGGGGAGGCCGCGCAGCTGGGCGTCGTACTGGCGCTGGAGCCCGGAGAGCCCCGCGAGGTCCCCGGGGGACACGGCGCCGTCCGACTTCTCGATGATCTCGGCGGTCGCCGGTCCGACGGTGCCGAGGATCGGCCGGGCGAACTGGCGCGTGGGGGCGAGGGGCAACGTGTCCGGCACCTCGATCACGCCGGGCAGCCCGACCAGCGCGGTGAGGTCGTAGCCGGGGTCGCCGTCGCGGATGGTGATCGCCTCGACGAACGCCTTCTCCCCCGCACCGAGGACCTTGGCGGCGTACGAGTCGCTGTCGATGCCCAGCTGTCGACCCAGCTCGCGCGCCGCCGCCTCCTGCTCGGGGGCCGCGATCTTCGTCTTGTCGATCCCGACGCGGTGGACGCGCCTGGGCTCGACGATGACCGCCCCGCCGGCGCCCAGCACGTTGGCGCGGTCGGCACGCGTCCGCTCGACGCTGAGCACCTCGCCCGCCGCGAGGTCCGGCGCGAGCAGGGCGGGCGACCACGTGACGTGCCAGACGTCCTCGTCGTCCCGCGTCAGCCTGGCGTGCGTCTCGTACGTCCAGTCGGCGTCGCTCTCGTCGACGTCCCACGTGTACCCGAGCGTCGTCGTGGCGACGTCCTCGTCCTTCTCGTCCACCGCCGTCGACACGACCGTCACGGTGGGCTGCCACGGGGCGAGGCCCTCGTAGGCGCTGGTGCGGGCCGCGGTCGCCGCGGTGACGTCGGCAGCACCGCCGGCGAAGGGGGCCTTGGTGAAGTCGCCGGACGTCAGCGCGGCAGCGAGCGCCTCGGTCGCGCTCGTCGGGTCGGGCGGCTCGGGCGAGCAGCCGGTCAGGCCCACCGCCGCGAGCACCAGGGCGATCCCTCCGCCCACGAGCCGCCGGCCGGCCACTGCGCGTTCACCTGCGAACGACATGCTGTCCCCTCGTCGCGCGGCATCGCGCCGCTTGCTGCTGCTGCACGCCAGGCTCACCCGCCCGCACGGCGCCCCGAGAGCGTGTCACCACCGGGTGACCCCGCGGGCGGGAACGGTGCAGCCTTCACGACTCCTCCCCAGACGGGGTCACGCGAACACCCCCGCCGGGTCGTAGGTCTTCCGCACCTGCGTCAGCCGGTCGGCCGTCGCCGGGGCCCAGACGGCCGTCCCGGTGCCGCAGAAGTTCGGGTTGACCTCGGTGGACGCCCACGGGGCCAACGCGTCTGCGAGCGCGTCGGCCGCGGCCGGCAGCTCGGCGAACAGGCTCGGGTTGCCGCTCGCGACCGACACGACGAACGCCGACCCGCGGCCGGACACGGCCGACCCGCCGGGTACGTCGACCCCGGTGGCGCCGGCGACGTGCCGCAGCTCGGCGGCCATGAACGGGGTCGACGCGTCGGCGCCCACCCGCCCGAGCCACGCGGTGGCGAACGCGTCGTCGGTGCGGTCGAGCAGCATCCCGCGCACCCAGCCCGGACCCGGCTGTCCCGGGTCGTTGTGGATCTCCGCCGCACGCGCCGCGGGCAGCACGTCGACCGTGTCCAGGAACGCCGGCGCGAGAGCACGTAAGGGAGCGGCGGCAGCCTTACCAGCGGCCTCGTCACCCGGGCGGGCCACGCGCAGCAGCAGGACGGTGCGGCCGCGCAGGAACGGGGGGATCACCTCCAGCGGCGGGAAGCGCACGATGGCCGCGCTGGTGGTCGTCGCGGGGTCCGCGGTCGAGGTCCACGCCAGCCAGCCGCGCAGGGCGGTGTCGATGTGCTCCGCGCCGAAGAACAGCGTGCCGGCGTAGAGCTCGGGCATCTCGACCAGCCGCAGGCGCACCTGCGTCACCACGCCGAGGCCGACCTTGCCGCCCCGGAGCGCCCAGAACAGGTCCGGGTGCTCGTCGGCCGATGCCTCGACCACCTCACCCGTCCCCGTGACGACCGTGAGGGACTCGAGCAGGTCGGAGCTGTACCCGTGGCTGCGGGCGAACGGACCGAGCCCACCGCCGAGCAGGTAGCCGACCACCCCGACGTTGGCCGACGAGCCCGCGATCGGCGTCAGGCCGTGGGCGTCGGCGACGGGGACGACGTCGGACCAGCGCGCACCGGCGCCGATCGTCGCGACCCGGGCGTCCGGATCGACGTCGACTCCCCCGAGCCGGCGCGTGGTGAGCAGCACGCCCGAGGTCACGGGCGTGGTGGCGCCGTGGCCCGTGGCCAGCACGTGGACGGGGACACCCTGCTCGGCGGCCCACCGCACGGTCTCCGCGACGTCCTGGGTGCTCGCGGCTCCGACGGCGACGTCGGGCGCGTGGACGATCGCGCGGTTGTGCGGGGCGATCTCGTCGGCAAAGTCTTCGTGGTCCGGGGTGAGCACGGGACCGGTGACGCGGAGAGCGAGTGGGTGAGACATACCTGACTCCTTGCAGGTGGTTGGTCTGTCGGAAGGGAACGCTGCCACCCTTGCACCCCCCTCCGACACTCCTTTGCGGGACGATCGCCGGGTGACCGACTCGTTCACCTATGTCACCCACGAGCCCACCGGGGCCCTCGGGCGCTACGTGGCGAGCATCTGGTACGCCCGCGGACGGCTGCGTGCCCCGGCGGAGCGGGTGGCGCCCACGGGGTCGGCCGTCCTGGGCCTCGTGCTCGGTCCGCCGATCGCGCAGGTGGCGCGCAACGGGACCGGTGACGTGCACCTGGCGCGGACCGGGTTCCTGCTCGGCCCCGACGACCAGCCGATGCTCAACCGGCCCCTCGGCGAGACGTGGTGCGTGGGTGTGGTCGCGACGCCGATCGGGTGCGCGACCGCGTTCGGTGTGGACCCGCGAGCGCTGCGGGGTCGGCTGGTCGGCGCGGAGCCGTGGGCGCCGCTGCGTCGGCAGCTGCTCGGGCTCGAGGACCCGGACGCGATGATCGCCGCGGTCGAGGCAGCGCTGACGGAGTCGGTGGTCGAGCGGGAGCGCGCGCTCCCCCACTGCACCGACGCGGTCGAGGCAGCGGTGCACGCCCTCGTCGCGGACCCGGGTCGCCCGGTCGCGGACGTCGCTCGCGCGCTGCACCTGTCGCACGCCCACCTGGACCGCGGGTTCCGGCGCGTGGTCGGGCTGAGCCCCGGCACGTTCGCGCGGCTGGCCCGGATGCGCGACCTGCTGGCGTCGCTGGACACCGGGCGTCCGGTCGGCTGGGGACAGGTGGCCGCCGACCGCGGCTGGTACGACCAGGCGCACCTCATCCGGCACTTCCGCCGGCACACGGGGACGACGCCGGCCGCGTACCTCGCGGCGTACCGGGCGGTCTACGGCGACGCGCACACCGAGCCCGGGTTCGCCCCGGTGGTCAATCCCGTCCAAGACCGCGGCGGCCCGGACGCCTAGCGTCGCGACATGACCACCGCGATCGACACCACCACGAGCATCGCCGCCCCGCCCGACGCGGTCTGGGCGGCGCTCACCGACTGGTCGCTGGCGCCGCAGTGGATGCCCGGGGTCTCCGCCATGGCCGGGCCGGTGGCGCGAGGGGAGACGGTGACGTTCACCGTGCGCGGCAAGGAGCGGACCGCCGTCATCGACGATCTGGACGCGCCCCGCCGCCTCGCCCTGCTGTCGCGTTCCGGGCCGGTGACGGCCGTGTACACCTACACGCTCGCCCCCACGTCGGTCGGCACCGACCTCCGCCTGGTCGCCGACATCGTCGTGCGCGGGCCCCTGACACTCCTCGCGGGGGTCATCCGCCGCTCGATCGCCAAGGAGGACGGCGTCCAGCCCGAGCGCCTGCGTGCGGTGGTCGAGGCCGTCAGCCGACGAGGAGGCTGACCGCCCGGTGCAGATCCGCCCGCGTCTGCTCGACGTCCGGTCCGGGGGCGAGCGTCACGCCGTGCACCAGCCCGAGCACCTGGGCGAGCAGCCGGTCCGCCGCCCAGTCGTCGTCGCCCCGCGACGCGCGCAGCGCCGCCACCTTGCGCGCGTGCGACTCCACCGACTGCGGCAGCCGCGCCAGCACCGCCGGCCGCTCGAGGTTGTGCCACAGGAGCAGCCGCACCAGCGACGGGTGCGCCAGGTTGAAATCGAGGATGCGGACGGCGTAGCCGGGCAGGTCGGCGGCGTCGAACGGCACGGCGTCCAGCAGCTGCTCGATCCGGTCCTCGATCACGGCGTCGAACAGCTGGTCCTTGCTGGTGAAGTAGGCGTAGATCCGCTGCTTGTTGGCGCCGGCACGCTCGGCGATCCGGTCCACGCGCGCGCCGGCCAGCCCGCGCTCGGCGAACTCGTCGGCGGCCGCGTCGAGGATCCGGCGCGGGGTGTCGGCGGCCATCATGCGGGCAGGGCGGTCCCGGTCAGGTCCTGCGCCACAGCCCAGAGCCGCGCCGCGGTGTCGTCGTCGCGCATGCGGCGGTTCAGGCGGGCCGGGCCGGTGGGGCCGACCATGCCGAACCGGCCCGACGGGCCGTAGTAGCCGTCCTCGACCGCGCGGGGGTCGGCCGCCGCGAACAGCATCGGCTCGGCGCCCTGCTCCGGCTGCTGCGACGGGACGAACGGCAGGTTGCCGATGGGCGAGCGGTGCACCGAGTCGCGGCCGAGCGAGGCGCCGGCGGTCTGGAGGTTGGTCTGCGTGAACCCCGGGTGGGCGGCGTTGCTGCGCAGGGTCCAGCCACGCTGCATCGACACGCGTGCGAGCTGCCGGGACAGCAGCAGGTCGGCCAGCTTGGACTGGGCGTACGACCGCGTGGGGCTGTAGCGCCGACGGGTCCACTGGAGGTCGTCGAACCGGATCCGGCCCACGTTGGCCATGCCGCTGCTCATCGTGGTCACGCGGCCCTCGGGGGCGGCGAGCAGGAGCGGCAGCAGGAGGTTGGTGAGCGCGAACGGGCCGAGGTAGTTGGTGCCCAGCTGGAGCTCGAAGCCGTCCTCGGTCTCGAAGCGGGTGGGCGGGGCCATGACGCCCGCGTTGTTGATCAGGGTGTCGAGGTGCGGCAGGTCGCGCCCGAGCTGCTCGGCGAACGTCCGCACCGAGGCGAGGGAGGCGAGGTCCAGCAGGCGCACCTCCGCGGAGGCGTCCGGGTGGGCCGCGATGATCTCCGCGAGGGCCTTCTCGCCCTTCTCGGCGTTGCGGACGGCGAGCACCACGTGTGCGCCGGCGGCGGCCAGGCGCTCGGCGGCCTCCCGCCCGGTGCCGCTGTTGGCCCCGGTGACGACGACGGTGCGGCCGGACTGGTCGGGGACGACGTACACGGTGGACTCCTCGATGACGACAACCAACTGGTTAGTTGGTGACCTTAACATGCGCCGCCGGTGCGCGCGGGGTCGAATGGAGGCATGACCACTGTCCCTCTGCTCACCCTGAACACCGGCGTCCAGATCCCCCAGCTGGGCTTCGGCGTCTTCCAGATCGACCCCGCCGAGACCAAGGACGCAGTCCTGCAGGCCTTCGAGGTGGGCTACCGCCACATCGACACCGCGCAGATGTACGGCAACGAGAAGGGCGTCGGCGACGCCGTCGCCGCGTCCGGCCTGGACCGCAAGGACGTCTTCCTCACCAGCAAGCTGAACAACGACATGCACGATCCCGGGGACGCGGCGATCGCGTTCGACCTCACGCTCGAGGCGCTCGGCACGGACTACGTGGACCTGTTCCTCATCCACTGGCCCCTGGCGACGGTGAGCGACTTCGTCGAGACCTGGAAGGCGATGGAGGACTTCTACCGGTCCGGCCGCGCCAAGTCGATCGGCGTCTCCAACTTCCAGCCGCACCACCTGAACCGCCTGCGGGCGGAGGCCACCATCACCCCCGCCGTGAACCAGATCGAGGTGCACCCGTACCTCACGCAGGAGGCGGTGCGCGCCTACGGGACCGAGCACGGCATCGCCACCGAGGCGTGGAGCCCGATCGCCCAGGGCAAGGTGCTGGACGACCCGACGATCGTGCGGATCGCCGAGGCCCTGGGCAAGACCCCCGCGCAGGTCACGCTGCGGTGGCACCTCCAGCGCGGCGACATCGTGTTCCCCAAGTCGGTCACCCGCAGCCGCATCGAGGAGAACTTCGCGATCTTCGACTTCGAGCTGTCCGACCTGGACGTCGCGGACATCACCGCGCTGAACCGCGACGAGCGCACCGGCCCGGACCCGGACACGTTCGACTACGTTCCTTCGTAGCTGTCGATCCGGCTGCTCACCGTTCGTACAGACGGTGAGCAGCCGGCGCACGGCCGGTGCCCGCACACCGAGGAGGACGCGATGAGCCACTACCTGCTGAGCGTGATGGAGCCCGCCGGTCCCATGCCGGACCCCGAGTTCCTGGAGCCGATCATGAAGGCGGTCGGCGACGTCGACCAGGCCATGAAGGACGCCGGGATCTGGGTCTACGCGGGCGGGCTGCACGACCCGAGCACCGCGACCGTGCTGCGCGCCAAGGACGGCGACGTGATCCCGACCGACGGCCCGTTCGTCGAGGCCAAGGAGCACCTGGGCGGCTTCACGATCATCGATGCCGACGACCTCGACGCGGCCCTCGACTGGGGCGGCAAGCTGGCCGTCGCCACGGGGCTGCCGATCGAGGTGCGGCCGTTCCGCTACCAGTGACCGACGAGGACGCGATCGCGCGGGTGTTCCGCGCGGAGCACGGCCGCGCGGTCGCGGTCCTCGCCCGGTCGTTCGGCGACCTCGACGTCGCAGAGGAGGCGGTGCAGGACGCGTTCGTCGCCGCGGTCCAGCGCTGGCCCGCGGACGGCGTCCCACCCAGCCCGGCCGGCTGGATCATCACCACGGCCAAGCGCAAGGCGATCGACCGGCTGCGCCGCGAGGCGTCCCGCGACGACCGGCACGCGCAGGCGGCCCTGCTGCACGAGCGCGAGGAACCGGTGGAGGTGGGGCCCGTGCGCGACGACCGGCTCCGGCTCGTGTTCACGTGCTGCCACCCGGCGCTGTCCGTCGAGGCGCAGGTGGCGCTCACCCTGCGCCTGCTCGGCGGGCTGACCACCGAGGAGATCGCCCGGGCGTTCCTGGTGCCGGAGCCGACGATGGCGCAGCGGCTGGTGCGCGCCAAGGGCAAGATCCGCGACGCCCGCATCCCCTACCGGGTGCCCCGGGACGCCGACCTGCCCGACCGGCTCCGGGCCGTGCTGGCGGTGGTCTACCTGGTGTTCACCACCGGCTCGGCCGCCCTCACCCGCGACGACCTGTGCGCGGAGGCGATCCGGCTGGGCCGCGTCCTGGTCGAGCTCATGCCCGACGAGCCCGAGGCGCTCGGCCTGCTCGCCCTCATGCTCCTCACGGACGCCCGCCGGGACGCCCGCGTCTCCGCGGCGGGCGGGCTGGTGCTCCTGCGCGACCAGGACCGCTCGCTCTGGGACGACGGGCAGCTCGACGAGGGGCGTGAGCTCGTGCGTCGGTGCCTGCGGCGCGACCACCTCGGTCCGTACCAGCTCCAGGCGGCGATGCAGGCGGTGCACAGCGAGCCGGCGGGAACCGACTGGCGGCAGATCGTGCTCCTGTACGACCAGCTGATGTCCGTCGCGCCCAGCCCGGTGGTCGCGCTCAACCGCGCGGTCGCCGTCGCGGAGCTGGAGGGGCCCGCGGCCGGGCTGGCCCTGGTGGACGTGCTGCCGCTGGAGCGCTTCTACCTGTTCCACGCGGTCCGCGCCGATCTCCTGCGCCGCCTCGACCGGCCGACGGAAGCGGCGGCCGCCTACGACGCCGCGCTCGCCCTGACCGCCAACGACGCGGAGCGTGAGTTCCTCACCCGCAGCCGGGACGCGCTCAGCCCAGCCGGCTGACCAGTCCCGCGCGGACGGCGAACCACTCCGCGGCGACGATCGAGAAGTACGCCGTGTCCCGCAGACCGCCGTCGGTGGCCACCGTGTGGACGCGGCGGACCCCCTCGAACGCCCCGCCGATCCGCTCGATCGCCGCGCGTGAGGCCGCGTTGCGCGCGTCGGTCTTCAGGGTCACGCGCAGGGACTTCCACGACTCGAACGCGTGCGTGAGCAGCAGCAGCTTGGTCTCGGTGTTCACCGCGGTGCGCTGCGCCGACGCCGCGTACCAGGTGCTCCCGATCTCGGCGACGGACGGGGGATTCTCGTCGCTCGGCGCACCGCCGACGCCGATGCCCGGAGGCCACGGCGCCGGGTTCTCGAACACCTCGAGGTCGAGGAACCGGGTGCTGCCGACGAGCGCCCCGTCCGACAGCCGGCGCACCGCGAACGGGACCGAGCGGCCCCCGCCGGCGTGCTCGAGGGCGGCCTCGACGTAGGTCCGGGTCTCGTCGAGGCCGTCGGGCACCCACGTGAACCCGTAGCTGCCACGTTCCTCGGCGGCGGCCACGGCCAGCGCGTCGACGTGCGCGGGGGCGAGCGGCTCGAGCTGGACGTGCCGGCCGGTCAGGGTGAAGGGCGCGATCATGCGGCCATCGTGCCCGACGTCCTCACGCCTCGGCGTGCGCGTTCGCCTCGCGGATCGCCCGGCGCCCGCCCGGGACCACCAGCGCCAGCGCGACCACGAGCAGCAGCGCGATCCCCGCCCAGATCAGCAGTGACTCCACCGAGAACCGGTCCGCGAGCGGCCCGAACACCGCCATGCCGAACGGCATCGACACGGCCATGACGATGCCGACGAACCCGAACACCCGCCCCTGCATCTCCGGTTCCACGGTCTCCTGCAGCACCGTGAACGAGGGCGTGGAGAACGCCGGCACGGACAGCCCGAGCAGGAACATGAACCCGAAGAACACCCAGAGGTTGGTGGACAGGCCGAGCCCGACGGAGATGCCGCCGAACAGCAGCGTGGAGCCCAGGATCATCCGGACCCGGTTCCACGTCCCTGCCCAGGCGGCCACCGCCGCGCCGCCGAGCACCATGCCGATGCTGAACGCGAGCTCGTTGGCGGTCAGCTTCCACACCTCGTCGCCGAAGGTCCGCACGATCATCAGCGGCGTGAGGAACGAGGGCGCCACGATGAGCACGAACACGACGGCGTACAGGACGAGCACCCAGCGGACGAACGCGTGCGAGACGACGTACCTGACTCCGCCGACCAGGTCGTCGAAGTAGCCCAGGTGCTCGGTCTCCGCCGACCGCACCAGCCGCGGGACCGTGACCAGCAGAAGCAGGCCGATCCCGATCACGGCCGTGACCACGTCGATGTAGAACACGGCGACGATCGACAAGCTCGCGTAGACCGCGGCCGCGGCCGCCGGCGCGACGAGCATCATGGCCGACTGGATGGTCCCGTTGATGCCGTTGACGCGCATGAGCTTGTCCGCCGGCACGATCTGCGGCAGCAGCGCGGCGACCGCGGGCATCTGGATCCCGGCGCCGGCCGACCTGATGGCGATCGCCACGAAGATCAGCCAGAGGTCGGTGGCCCCGGCCGCCATGAACATCGCGAGCGCCAGCGTGACGACCGCGATCGTGGCGTCCGCGCCGATGATCAGCTTCTTGCGGTCCAGCCGGTCCGCCCACACGCCGCCGAAGATCGAGAGGACCGCCTGCGGCAGGAACCCGAACACCGCGTACATGGCCATGACCCCGCCGGACTTGGTCTCCAGGGTCAGGTGCCACATCACGGCGTACTGGACGAGCATCGAGCCGAACAGCGAGACCGTCTGGCCGGACAGGAAGATCGTCACGTCCCGGCGCCAGCCGGGCGGCTCGGGCGCGGGGACCTCCACGTCCGTCCGCGTCGGTTCGGTCATGTCCCCATGCTGTCAGCCGCCTCCGACATCGTGCCCGGCCGCGGCCGCTCGCTCCATCAGCAGGCTCCGTTCACGCTGCGTCGGGGCCAGCGCGGCCGCCCGCTCCAGCTCGTCGGCCGCCTCGTCGGCCCGCCCGAGCCGGAGCAGCACGTCCCCGCGGACCGCCCCGTACAGGTGGTACCGCGCCAGCCGCGGGTCGGCGTGCAGGGCGTCGAGCGCGTCGAGGGCCGCCTGCGGTCCGTCCGCGTACAGCACCGCGACCGCCCGGTTCAGGTCGACCACCGGCGACGGTGCCAGCTGCGCCAGCGCGTCGTAGAGGGCCACGATCGCCTCCCAGTCGGTCTCCTCGAACGACCGCGCGCGGCTGTGGCACGCCGCGATCGCCGCCTGCACCGTGTACGGACCGAGCGGTCGGCGCAGCGAGATCGACCGGTCGAGGGCCCCGAGGCCGTGCTCGATGAGCGTCCGGTCCCACCGCCGGCGGTCCTGGTCCTGGAGCAGGACGCCGTCGCCGCGGGCGTCGAAGCGGGAGGCCTGGAGCTCCATCAGGGCGACCAGCCCGTGCACCTCCGGCTCGCGCGGGAGGAGCCCGGCGAGCACCCGGCCCAGGCGCATCGCCTCGTCGGCCAGGTCCCGGCGCACCCACCGGTCGCCGCTGGTGGACGAGTGGCCCTCCGTGAAGATCAGGTAGACCACCTCGAGCACCGAGCCCACCCGCGCCGGGAGTGCGTCAGCCTGCGGCACCTCGAACGGCACCTGGGCCTCCGCGAGCGTGCGCTTCGCGCGGGAGATCCTTTGGCCGATCGTCGGCGACGGCACGAGGTAGGCCCGGGCGATCTCGTCGGTGGTCAGGCCACCGAACAGCCGGAGCGTGAGCGCGATCCGCGACTCCCGCGGCAGCACCGGGTGGCAGGTGAGGAACACCAGCGAGAGCAGGTCGTCACCGATGGGCTCGTCGACGATCCGGTCCGCGGCGGCCGCGTCGACCGACGAGTGTGCGAGGAGCGCGTACTTGGCGTCGCGGTTCTGCTCCCGGCGGACCAGGTCGATCGCCCGGTGCCGCGCCGTGACCCTCAGCCACGCGCCGGGCGAGTCCGGGACGCCCGTGACCGGCCACTGCTCCAGCGCGGCCACGAACGCGTCCTGCGCCAGCTCCTCGGCGAGCCCGACGTCCCGGACCAGGCGGGTGAGCGAGGCGATGAGCCGCGGCGACTCGATCCGCCAGATGACCTCGACCGTCCGCCGCGCGTCGCCCATCAGCCCTGCTGGGCCTTCAACCGGTCGACGATCGCCTGCTCCCGCTCCAGCACCTCCGACGAGACCACCTGCGCGAAGTCCTCCATCTCGAAGAACGGCCGGATCTCCAGCACCGACCGCAGGCCCTGCGTGGACGGGCACCGCTTGGCCCACTCGACCGCCTCGTCCAGCGAGCTCACCTGCCAGATCCAGTAGCCGGCGATGATCTCCTTGGCCTCCGCGAACGGGCCGTCGACCACCGAGACCTCGCCGCTGGTGTCCCAGACCACCTTGGCGCCGGCCCTGCTGGGCTGGAGTCCCTCGCCGGCGAGCATGATCCCGGCGTTCACCAGCTGCTCGTTGTAGACGTTCATCACCCGGAACATCTCGTCCGTGGGAGCGATCTTGTCCTCGTCGGCGCCGTCGCCCTTGATCATGACCAGGACCTTCATGGTGCTCTCCTCCGCTCGGTGGCCTCCTCGACGCTAGTGCCGGGGACGGGCCTTCACCATGGACGTCGAACGGGCGGGGCGTTCTTCGACAGGGGTGGCGACGAGCTCGCGTGGGAGGCTGGTCCGGTGAAGCTCTTCGTGCGTCGAGGTGCAGTTCTGGCGGACGTCGGTGACGGGTTCGTCGCCGGCGAGGCGGTGGCGCTCCAGACCGGGTTCGTGGGCGCCCTGGGTCCTGCGGAGCGCGCCTCGCACGCGCCGGTCCACGTCGAGCTGACGCTCGAGTCCGAGGGCGGTAGGCGCATCGTCGTCGTGTGCCGCAACCACGTCGTGGGGTTCGTGCCGCCGTCGCACGAGGAGGCCGTGCGCGCACAGCTGGCCGCCGCCGGCCGGGCGCGGCTGGAGACCCCCGGGCAGGCGTTCCACGACGCCGAGGGATGGTGGCGGCTGTGGGTCGGGCCGCCCCGCGCCGGCGACTTCCCAGGCCCCGAACCCGGGGCCGACACCCTCGGGGTACCGCGTCGCAAGATCTTCGGCATCTCCCTCCCAGACGATGAGGGCTAAGGTAGGTGTACTAGTTCGTCTACCAAGGAGATCTCTCGTGGCCGCTCTCTACACCGCCATCGCCACCGCGACCGGGGAGGGGCGTGCCGGAGGGCGTGCCGTCAGTGACGACGGGACCCTCGACCTCACGCTCGCCGTCCCCGCCGCCCTCGGCGGTCGTGGCGGCGGCACCAACCCGGAGCAGCTCTTCGCCGCCGGCTGGGCGTCGTGCTTCCACTCGGCCCTCAAGACGGTCGCGTCCGCGGAGAAGACCCCGCTCGCCGACTCGGCGGTCGTCGCGGAGATCGGCCTGGTGACCACCGACACGGGCGGCTTCACCATCGAGGCGGCCCTGCACACCGAGATCTCCGGGCTCGACCAGGCCACGGCCGAGCGGCTCGTGGCCCGCGCGCACGAGGTCTGCCCCTACTCCAACGCCACGCGGGGCAACATCGCCGTCCGCCTGACGACGACCACGGACGCCGCATGAACCTCGGACGCACGGCGCGCGCGCTCGCCACGGTGCTTCGCGGCGACGTCGTCGCGGACCCGCCGAGCCGGCGCAGCGGCGTGCTCCGGACGGTCGGGCGCGTGTGGCTCGGCGCGACCCTCGCCCTCGCGGGGACCTCGCACCTGACGGTCGCGCGCGAGGAGTTCCAGGCCCAGGTGCCCACGTGGTTCCCGGCCGACCCGGACGCGGTCGTGCTCGCGTCCGGCGTGGTGGAGATCGCGCTCGGGGTGGCCCTGCTCGCCGCGCCGGGACGTCGGCGTGCGGCCGTCGGGTGGATCGCCGCCGGCTTCTTCGTGGCGATCTTCCCCGGCAACATCTCCCAGCTGGTCACCCGGACGGACGCCTTCGGGCTCGAGTCCGACACGGCCCGCGCCGTGCGCCTGCTCGGGCAGCCTGTGCTGGTGCTCTGGGCCCTGTGGTCCACCGGCGCGTGGCGCTCGCTGCGCGCTGCCCAGGCGGCACAGTGAGGGAGACCCTCGTCGACGTCCCGGGCCTGCACGCTCCCGTGGTCGGGCGGCCCACCCGCGACGGCGGACAGTCCGAGGTCGCCCGCCGCATCCTCGAGACGGCGGCGCCCCGGTTCTACCTCGAGGGGATCCGCGCGGTCAGCGCCGACGCCGTGATGGCCGAGGCCGGCGTGACCAAGGTGACCTTCTACCGGCACTTCCCGACGAAGGACCACCTCGTCGAGGCCTACCTGGAGACGGTCGCCGCGGCGGAGCGGCACGCGGTCGTGTCCTGGCGCGCGGAGCACGTCGGTGACCCGACGGCGGTCCTGGCGGCCTACGCCGACCAGCTCGCGGCCCAGGTGTGCGGGGCCGCGTTCCGCGGGTGCCCGTTCCTCAACGCGGCCGCGGAGTACCCCGACGTGGCGCACCCGGTCCGTGCCGTGGCCGAGCGGCACCGTCAGTGGCTCCGGGACGTGGCGGAGGAGCTGGTCGCTGAGCTGGGCCTGGCCGAGCCCCGCTCCGTCGCGGTGCAGCTCGTCATGCTGCGCGACGGGGCCATGGCCACCGGCGCGGGGGTCGAGCCGGCAGACGTCGGCCGGGCGCTCCACCGCGCGGGCCGAGCCGTCCTGCGCACCTGACGACGAAGGGCCCGACCACCCGGCCGGGCCCCTCGTCATCCACCGGTCAGGGGACCGGCCACTCCACCACCGTGCTCGGGCCCGCGAAGGTCGGCGTCACGGGGTCGCCCGTGTCGTTGACCACGTGGTCGATGGTGCCCGCCGCGTTCAGCGAGACCGTCAGCACGTGGTGCAGCTTCACGCCCGGCGTGACCGGCACCTCGTACGCCCGGCTGAGGTGCAGGGTCGGGTTCACGTTGGTGTAGATGTACGCGCCCATGCCCCAGCCCTCGTGCACCTTGACCTTGTCGCCCACCTTGTAGGCGGCCCAGCCGTTCACGCCGTCGTGCTGCCAGGACGCCTGGTCGGGAGCGTCGTACGGCAGCTCGTTCTGGAACATGATCGTCTTGCCGCGCTCGCCGTTCCAGACGACGTTGTACTTCTGGTAGTGCTCGGAGAACAGGCCGGTCGCGGTCACGTCGTTGCCGTTGACCAGCACGCCGGTGTCGGCCGTGTTGACCGTCCAGCCGACGCCCGTGCCGTGGTCGGCCCGCCACGCCCACGTGTGGTCGATGATCGTCTGGTTGGTGTTGACCACCAGGCTCTGCGTGGCCTTGCCGACGTGCTCGCCGCCGATCCGGAAGAACACGTCCTGCACCGCGGTCGGGTTGCTCGCGCTGCTCAGCAGCGGCCGCTTGTGCTTGCCGTCCAGCGCAGAGATCTTGGTGCCCAGCGCCAGGAGCGCCGGGGAGTTCGTCGTGCCGGCGTCGAACATGACGCCGGCGATGTCGATGCCCGGGACGTCGAGCGTCTGCATGGCCACCACGCCCTTGTCGGGGACGATCGTCGCCAGGCCGAGGCCGAGCACCACCTGGTTCGGCCACAGCACGTTGAGCGTCTTGTTCACGTGGTAGACGCCGGGCGTGAGCAGCACGTTCTTGCCCGCCGCCAGCGCCTGGTTGATCTTGCCGGCGGAGTCACCGGGCTTGGCGACGAAGAACTTGCTCAGCGGCAGCGAGCGCCCGGCCGTGCTGCCCGCGGCCCAGCTGGCGCCGGCCGAGTCCTTCTGCGCCGACGGGACGAAGACGTTGTACTTCCCGGCGTCGTCCACGTAGAGGTACGGCTTCTCCTTGGAGGCCGGCGTGGTGTCGAGCGTCGTGTACTTGGGCTCGCCGACCACCGGACTGAAGTCCGAGGCGGGAGCGCCCTGGACGCCGGCGAACACCTGGTTCCAGACGCTGTTGCTCCAGCCGGCCACCGAGCCGTTGCGGACCAGGAACTGCTGCTGGCTGCCGCTGACCACGAACGGGAGCGCCGAGTCGGCGATGAACCCGCCGGACGCGTACTGCGGGCCGGCCGTGCAGTAGTCCATCAGGCTGACGTTGGCGCCGGTCACGCTCACGCGGCGCATCGGGGCGGCCTGCGAGACGGCCCAGAAGTTGGCGGAGCTGCGGCAGCCGTCCGCGGTGCCCGGGGCGTAGTGGATGCTCAGGTTGGACAGCGAACGCCAGAAGTTCACCAGCGCGGTGCAGTCCGTGGGGGCGCCCTCGGGCGTCGGGAAGCACTGGTTGTAGACCTCGATGGCGCCGTTGATGACGACGTCGCCGGGGTCCTGCCCGAGGCCGGCCACCTCGGTGAAGTAGCCCACCTGGAAGCGCAGCGGCTGCTCCGGGGTGCCGTAGGTGCCGGGCTTGAACAGCAGGGCGTAACGCCCGTCGCCGAACTGCGCCGGGACCTGCTGCGCGGCGATGGCGTCGACGGTCGCCTGGATCTCGGCGATCGGCTGGCTCGGGTCGAACACGATCGTGTTCGGGCCGAGGTCGACCGGGGGGGCCGCCTGGGCGGGGGAGGAGATCAGGGGGACCAGGGCGACGGCGAGCGCGGTGGCCAGCACCGTCGCGGTCCGTCGGCGGCGGGGATCCGCCGGGCTCTCAGCATGCAGACGCCTACGAAGGAGCATGGAGGGGTGACCTTTCTCGGCACAGGGCACGTCGCAGGACGGACCCCCGCACGCGAGAGGAGGCACCGCCGTTGGCACCGCGGACCAGACAATCTGCTGCTGGCCAGGACAAAAGGTACTCAGTTAGTGACTCGTGTCAACCCTGACAGGTCGGTAAGTGTTTCCCCGATCGGGTGACGTTCCCGCTGGTCAGCCCGTCTGGGCCAGCCGGGCGATCCACGACGGGGTGGTCCGGCCGCGCCCGCGGTCGGTGACCACGCGCAGCCGCGCAGCCGCCACCTCGGACCGTGAGACCGGGACGACCGGCCGCGCGGTGGACGGTCGCACCGGGGTCAGGTCGTCGGCGGCGGGCACGAAGTCCGCATCGTCGCCGGCCCCCCGCTCCGCGGCGGCGTCCAGCACGTCGAGCGACAGGCCTGCCAGGAACGCCTCGTCGTCGGGACCCGCCAGCGGGGACGACGCCAGCAGCACCAGCGCGTCGAACCCCACCGCCCGCTTGCTCTCCTCCGGCGAGAACGACAGGTCCACGGCCCACTGCACGCGCGCCCACCACTGGGCCCGGGAGTCGGCGCCCGTGCGCTGCCGCACCGTCAGGATCCCGACGATCAGCGCACCGATCGCGCCGAAGGCCGCCACGAGCGGACCGATCGTCGCGACGACCACGTACCAGGACTCGTCCACCGTCGCGCCCACCAGCCCTTCTGCCAGCCCGCTCATCCAGCCCCCCGGTCGATGACGGTCGCGAGCGTAGCGGGCCCGGGTCGATAGTGGACCGACACGACTCGCGACGCTCGAGGGAGAGCCCGATGGCCGGCACGGGAACCAAGGACGACCCCTGGCAGCTCACCACGGCTCCCGGCTCGTCGGCCTACACGATGTACCGGGACGAGTCCGCCGACCCGCCCGCGCTCGTCTGCCAGGTGGGCTCGACGACGCTGAAGTACCACCTCAGCGCGGTCGAGGACCTGCACGCGTGGCTCCTGGCCCAGGGCGACCCGGTACCGCTCGGCGCCGCGGACGAGCTGAAGCCGGCCGCGCCCGGGACCGTCGAGGCGTGGGGTCGCGACGAGTCCAACCCTGTCGGCGGCTGGTACGGGCTGCGCAAGGGCTACCGCGGCCGGTTCGGCATGTACCTGCCCCCGCTCCTCGAGGCCCTCGGCCTGGCGGAGCTGACCCACGACGCCCGCAACAACACGGTCCGCGGCCTGCCGGGCTGAGGGCCCGCTGAGAGGTCCGGGCGCCCGCGTCGGGCTCCCCCTAGCGTGACTGCCATGACGATCGCCACGGCGTGGGGCGTGACCGCGGCCGAGCAGGACGGCTCCTACCCGTGCGACGCCCTGGTCCCGGCTCCCGCGCGGCGGCTGTTCCGCGGCGTGGACGTCGCGGCGCCGCCTGACGTGGTCTACCGGTGGCTGTGCCAGTTCCGCGTCGCGCCCTACAGCTACGACTGGATCGACAACGGCGGCCGCCGCAGCCCGCGCAGGCCGCTGCCCTGGACGTGGGACCTGGAGGTGGGTCAGACGTTCTCGCGGATCTTCACGCTCGTCTCGTTCGTCCCCGACGAGCATCTGACCGTGCGGATGAACCGCTCCGGCAGTCGGCTGTTCGGGGACGTCGCCGTCACCTACGCGGTCCTGGCGGCAGGTCCGTCGCGCAGCCGGCTCGTGGCCGTGCTCCGCACCCCGCAACCCACCGGCCGGGTGGGGTCGGTGGGTACGTGGCTGCTGGCGTGGGGCGACCTCGTGATGATGCGCAAGCAGCTCCTCACGTTCGCGCGCCTCGCGGCCGCGGAGCACCGCGCTCAGTCCAGCGTGTAGTCGAACCGCATCCGGTGCGTGCCGTCGGCGTCGATCTCCAGGGCACCGCCGCCGGTGATGCCCGTGAGCTCGCCCGTCCCGCTCGACGCGACGATGGCGAAGTGCTGGTCGTACGCGTCCGTCCCGTGGGTCGACGCCACGTGGACGAAGTTGAACGTGCCGGTCCGCCCGTCGAGGCTCCCCTCGAACGACTCCATCGCGACGTACGTGCCGACGCCGCGCTCCGGGTCGAACGCCGACGTGAACAGGGTGGTCGAGCGCCCCTCGACGTCGCCGGAGTACTGCTTGACCATCGTCGCGACCCCCACCGCGAGCGCCGTGCTGACCGGCGCTGCGTCCGGCGCCACCGGCACCGCGGTGAACCCGCTGACCGTGAACGTTCCCTCGGTGATCATGGTCGGGACGCTAGCGGGGACCGCTGACACCGCCGTACATGCCGGTCAGCTCGGCACCGAGGGCCGCCAGCTCCGCGCGCACGACGTCCGGCCCGACCACCTCGACCGCCGACCCGAACCCCGCGAGCTGCTCCGCGACGGACCGGGCGGTGTGCGACCCCACCTCGAGCCTGACCCGACCGTCGGCCTCGGTCCCGACGACTGCGGCGTGCCGGCCGAACCGGTCCTGGACCACGCGCCCGACGAACGGGGTGGTCAGGACGGTCGCGGTCACGCGGGAGCGCCGCTCCTCCATCTCGTCGACCACCGACTCCCAGATCCCGGCCACGTCGAGGTCGTCGGGCCGCGCGGCCGGGGTGTCCTCGACCACCAGCTGCACGATCCGGTCCAGCCGGAACGTGCGCCGGCCCGCGGGCGTCCCGGCCACGAGGTACCAGCGCTCACCCTTGTCGACGAGCGCCCACGGGTCGACGATCCGCTCGGACTCGCCGCCACGGCCGCGGTACGCGAGCGTCACCTGCCGCCGGCGCACGACCGCCCCCTGGAGCTCCTCCACCCACGGCTGCCGCGCCCGGGCCGGCGAGCCCCACCCGACCGGGTCCACCAGCACCGCACGCCCGGCCGCCTCGGCCTCCGCCCGGAACGTCGCCGGCAGCGCCCGGACCAGCTTGCGGAGGGCCGACGTGGCCTCGGCCGACCGGTCGGAGGACGACCCGAGCAGCAGGAACAGCGCCTGCGCCTCGGGCGCGGTCAGCCCGGTGAGGTCGGTCCGTGCGCCCCCGACGAGCGACCAGCCGCCGCCGCGTCCCGATTGCGGGTAGACCGGGATGCCTGCCGCAGAGAGTGCCTCGAGGTCACGCCGGGCTGTCGCGACCGACACCTCGAGCTCGTCGGCGACCTCGGCGGCGGTCACCCGGCCGCGCGCCTGCATCAGCAGGAGGGTGGCCACCAACCGGTCTGCGCGCATGCCTCAAGGATGGGTCAGAAAGTGCTCAGAAGGTGAGCACTTAGGCGCGGAGAGTGGAGACATGAACACACACGAGAACACCTTCCGTGGCCTGGCCAACGTCTCCTTCTTCGCCGACGACCTCGACGCCGCCCGCACCTGGTACACCGAGCTGTTCGGCTTCGAGCCGTACTTCGCCCGCGACGGGTACGTCGAGTTCCGGATCGGCGACCACCTCGACGAGCTCGGGATCATCGACCGCAGCTACGTCCCGGGCGGGGGCGGCCCGAGCGGCGCGGTGGTCTCGTGGCACGTCGACGACCTCGAGGGCACCCTCGCCCGCCTGATCGCCCTCGGCGCCACCGAGCACGAGGGCATCCGCGAGCGCGGCGAGGGCTTCACCACCGCCTCCGTGGTCGACCCGTTCGGCAACCTCATCGGCATCATGACCAACCCGCACTGGCTGGAGATCGTCAGCTGATCCGCTGCTTCGCCTGCATGTAGTGCGCGCGCCCCTCGGGATCCAGCCGCTCCAGGGAGTACCGCAGAGTGGTTCGCGGCATCGTCGCGGCGTGCTCGTCGAGGTAGGCAAGGAGCCGCCCCTCGTCCTTCTTGCCCGCCTCGCGCAGCATCCACCCGATCGCCTTGTGCATGAGGTCGTGCCGGTCCGCCTCCAGCAGCGCGGCCAGCGCGAACGTGTCGTCCAGCGACCCGGCACGGATCAGGGGGAACGTCCCGACGATCGCGATGCGTCGCTCCCACAGGAGGTCCGAGGCCGCCAGGCGGTAGAGCACGTCGGTCGGCAGGCCGGCCAGCACCGCGCGGCCGAGCACGTCCGGCGCGCTGGCGTCGACCAGGTCCCAGTTGTTCACGCGGTCGGTGCGCCGCAGGTACAGGTCGAGCAGCTCGCGCCGACGCTCCGACGAGGTCCGCTTCGCGGCGCACTCGAGCGCCATGATCTTCAGCGCCAGCAGCCGCACCTCGTGCCGCTCGTCGGCGAGCAGCTCCTCCAGCGACGCCACCGGCAGGCCCAGGCTCGCCCTGGCGACCACCGTCACCTGCGGCACGGTCAGCCCGAGGAACCGGTCGCCCTCGCCGTACTCCCCCGGCCCGCTCTTGAAGAACCGTGCCATCCCGGCCGCCCGCTCGGGGTCCGCCATCGCGAGAAGGCGGTCGACGGCGGTGCTCATCCGGCGGTGCTCATCCGACGGTGCTCATCCAACGGTGACCGTCAGGACGGCGACGTCGTCGCGACGGATCTCCGCCGGGGCCAGCGCCTCGATCAGCTTCCAAGGCTCTCCGGACGCCGCCGAGACGACCGTGGCGACCAGCCGGGCGAGGCCCGCGCGCAGGTTCTCCCGCCGACGCTCCACCAGGCCGTCCGTGTAGAGGACGAGCACATCACCGGGGAACAGCGTGACGGTGTGGTCGTGGCGGGCCACCCCCGCCCGGAACCCGAGCAGCATGCTCGGCCCCCCCTCCAGCAGGTCGGCCGTGCCGTCGGTCCGCAGCAGCACGGGGGGCGGGTGGCCCGCGCTGGACCACCGCAGCTCCCGCCCGCCGTCCGCGCCCGGCGGGTCCAGGTGCGC
Source organism: Cellulomonas sp. (assembly GCF_965229465.1). Lineage (GTDB taxonomy): Bacteria > Actinomycetota > Actinomycetes > Actinomycetales > Cellulomonadaceae > Cellulomonas. The sequence continues at coordinate 1,683,107 of NZ_OZ245882.1, forward strand.
CAGCACGGCAGAGCCCGTCGCCCGCAGCCCCACGCCCAGGTTCGCGTCGTCCAGTCGGCGCAGGATGGCGCCGGGCGGCTCCTGGAAGGTCCAGGTCAGCCCGCGCAGCATGGACCGGAGCTGCCCCATGAGAGCCGCAGCCCCCATGTCGTGCCCGGTCACGTCGCCGATCATCAGCGCCGTCGACCCGTCGGGCAGCGCGATGGCGTCGTACCAGTCCCCGCCGACGTCCTCGCCCATCGAGGCCGGGGCGTACGCGGCGGTGATCGTGAGGCCGTCGACCGTCGGCAGGTCCGTCAGCATGGCGGCCTGGAGCACGTGCGCGACCTCCCGCCGCTCCTCCAGCAGCTGCGCGCGGTCGAGCGCCAGGGCGGCGTACGCGGCCAGCGCGCTGAGCACCGACCGGGCGTCGGCGTCCATGTCCCGGGGCAGCTCCCACCGGAGCATCACCGCGCCCAGCACCCCGGTGGCCGCGGTCAGCGGCAGGATCGCCAGCGCCCCGGCGCCACCGAGGCCCGCTGTCGCCGGGAAGGCGGCCGACATCGCCGCCCCGTCCTCGAAGATCTGCGGGGCCCCGCTGGTCACCCCCACCACGGACGGCCACCGCGCGTCGGAGAGCGCCACGTCCCCCCACAGCGCCGCCGGCACCCCGTCGACCTCGTCGTAGCGCACCCAGCGCAGGTGGTGCTCGTGCACCACCGCCACCGCGGTCCGCCGAGAGCCGGCCGCCGTCACCGCCACCCGCTGGATGGTGTCGAGGACGTCGTCGACGGAGACCGCGTCCGCGAACGCCTCCGACATGAGGAGCATCAGGCGGGCGTGCCGGTCGCTCTGCGTGGCCGAGCGCTGGGCCCGGCGCGCCCGCTCGCCGAGCGCTCGCAGCTGGACCTCCGACGAGCACGCCTGCGCCAGGTCGGAGAGCACCGCGAGCTCCTCCGGCGTCCACTCCCGCGGCTGGTCGTCGATCGCGCACAGGGAACCGACCGCTCGCCCGTCCAGGTCGTGCAGCGGGAAGCCGGCGTAGGCGATGGCACTCAGGTCCGGGATCGCGAGGTTGTCGCGCAGGAAGTCGACATCGCGCGCGTCGGCGACCACGAGCGGCGCGTCCGAGCTCACCACGTACTGGCAGAACGAGTGCGACAGCTCCGTCCCGCGCCGCGACATCCACGGCTCGGGCAGCCCGAGCGCTCCCGGGAACACCTGGCCGACCTCGTCGACGAACGACACCAACGACACCGGAGCGCCGACGTACGCCTGCGCGAGGCGCGCGAACCGCTGGTACGTCGGGTCGGCCTGACCCTCGGGCCCGGCGTACGCATCGCTCACGGGCTGATTGTGCCTGCCGCCGGCCCCATGTCGCAGTCCGGCAGCTCTACGGCAGCGTCCCGACGACCGCGGTGGCCTCGGTGTCCTCGTCGACGACCACCCGCGCCACCAGCCCGGCGGCGGTGAACGCGGTCACGGCGGACGGCACCTGGGCCTCGCTGGTCTCCACCAGCAGGTGACCGCCGGGCGCCAGCCACCCGGGCGCGACCGACGCCACGCGGCGCAGCACGTCCAGGCCGTCGGAGCCGCCGTCCAGCGTGACGCGCGGCTCGTGCAGCCGGGCCTCGGGCGGCATGAGGCCGATCGCGTCGGTGGGCACGTAGGGAACGTTGGCGACGAGCAGCTGGACCCGACCGCGCAGCGACGCCGGCAGCGGCTGGTCCAGGTCCCCCTCGAACACCTGCCCCCCGATCGCCCCGACGTTCCGGCGCGCGCAGCGGACCGCGGCGGGCTCCACGTCGGCCGCATACAGCTCCACCGACCCGAGCGCGTGCGCGAGCGCCACCCCGAGCGCCCCGGAGCCGCAGCAGAGGTCCAGCACGACCACCGGCTCTGCGATCCGCGGGGCCAGCCGTGCGGCCTCCCGGACCAGCAGCTCGGTGCGGCGGCGCGGCACGAACACCCCGGGGTCGATGCCGATCCGCAGCCCGCAGAACTCCGCCCACCCGACGATGACCTCGAGCGGCTCCCCGGCGACGCGGCGCGCGACCAGCGCCTCGAGGTCGTCGGACCCCGTCTCGAGCAGGAGCGTCGCCTCGTCCTCGGCGAACACGCAGCCGGCGGAGCGCAGCGTGGCGGTGATCTGCTCGTGGGTCAGGGGCACGGCGGGCAGGCTACGCCAGCGCTCACTCCTGCGTGATGCGCAGGATCACCCGGTTGTCGTCGCCCTTGCGGCCCAGCTTCTCGATGCCCATCATCACCCGGTACTCGAGGCCGTACTTCTCGATCATCACCGCGTTGCACCGCTCGCGCGCCGCGTCGTCGTCGAGGATCGTGCCGACGCCGGGCACCGTGGGGGCGTCGTCGTCGACGTTCCCGAAGCGGCTGCTCGGCGCCATCTCGACGCGGGGATCACGCCCGAGCCGCTTGACCTTGCCGCTGCCTCGCGGGGTGGTCACCAGCAGGGCGTCGCCGTCGCGGCCCACCCACACGGTCGTCGGCACACCGACACCGGACTTGCGGAACGTGGTCAGGGAGATGAACCCCTCGTCGGCGAGGGCGTCGAAAGTCGTCATGCGCGATGGTCGCCCACGCACGAGGCGGCCGCACCCCGTGGGGGTACGGCCGCCTCGGAGAGCGGGGTCAGGCGGTGGCGTAGCCGACCGGTCGCGCGGCGTCCGCGCCCCGGTAGGGGTTGGAGTCGTAGCCGAGGATGTACAGGAAGATGATCGAGAGGAAGACAAGGCCGACGGTGAAGCCCACGCCGTGGCCGAACGACGTCGACAGGCCGTGCAGCACGATGATGCCGAAGACGATCCCGACGACCGGGATCAGGAGCAGGATGAACCACCAGATCGGCTTGCCCGAGATCTTGATGAGGACGATCGTGTTCCAGATCGGGACGAACGCCTGCCAGATGGGCTCGTCGGCCTTGCGGAAGATCCCGACCAGCGCGAACGCGGCGAGCAGGTAGCCGGCGAGGCCGCCGATGAGGCCCGGGACAGGGCTCACGGCGGTGGTCGTGGTGGCCACCTCGGTGGCGAGTGTTGTGATGATCATGCGCGGAGAGTAGCGACAAACTCATGCTCGCGTGCCCCAAATCGCGCATCGTCTCAGGGCGACTTCTGGGAGCCGGCAGTGTGCTACCTGGACGCGTTCCACTAGCCTTGCCGCCGACCCGCCCTGCTCCTACCGTGGCGGGACACACGGCGACGGCCCGGGCAGGTGGGCCCCCTCAGAGAGGCCCGCCCATGACGGTTCCGCAGGTGTCCCTGAGGTCGCAGATCTGGCGCAGGAAGCCGATCACCGCCGCGTCCACGAAGTCGAGCGAGGGCCTGGAGCGCTCGCTCGGCACGTTCACGCTGATGATGTTCGGCGTCGGCGCGACCGTGGGCACCGGTGTCTTCTTCGTCATGCACGAGGCGGTGCCCGACGCCGGTCCCGCCGTCGTGATCTCGTTCCTGCTCGCGGGCCTGGCCGCCGGGCTGTCGGCGCTGTCCTACGCGGAGATGGCGTCGGCCGTGCCGGTCTCGGGCTCCACCTACTCGTACGCGTACGCGACGCTCGGCGAGGTGGTCGCGATGGGGGTCGCGGCCTGCCTGCTCCTCGAGTACGGCGTCTCCACGGCGGCCGTCGCGGTCGGCTGGAGCGGGTACCTGAACCAGCTGCTGCACAACCTGATCGGCTGGGAGATCCCGACGGCGCTGTCCGCCGCGCCGTGGGACGCCGACCCGGGCTTGATCAACCTGCCTGCGCTGGTCCTCGTGGCCCTGTGCGCGGTCCTGCTGATCCGGGGCGCGTCCGAGTCCGCCAAGGTCAACGCCGCGATGGTCGTCATCAAGCTGGCCGTGCTGCTGCTCTTCGTGGCGGTCGCCTTCACCGGGTTCAACGCCGACAACTTCGCGGACTTCGCCCCCATGGGCGTCACCGGGATCACGGCCGCCGCCGGCACGATCTTCTTCACGTTCATCGGGCTCGACGCCATCTCCACGGCGGGCGACGAGGTGCGCGACCCGCAGAAGACCATGCCGCGCGCGATCCTCGGCGCCCTGGCGATCGTCACCACCATCTACGTGCTGGTCGCCGTCTCCGCCCTGGGCACCCAGCCGTGGGAGGCGTTCAGCGACACGGAGCAGGGCGAGGCCGGCCTGGCCAAGATCCTGGAGAACGTCGTCGGCGCCACCTGGCCGGGCACGATCCTGTCCGCCGGTGCCGTCATCTCGATCTTCTCGGTGACCCTGGTGACGATGTACGGGCAGACGCGCATCCTGTTCGCCATCGGTCGCGACGGGCTGCTGCCGAAGTCGTTCTCCCGCGTCAACCCGCGCACGCACACGCCGGTGAACAACACGGTCATCGTGGCGGTCGTGGTCGGGCTGCTGGCCGCGTTCATCCCGCTCGACTACCTGTGGGACCTGGTGTCCATCGGCACCCTGATCGCGTTCATCGTGGTCTCGGTCGGCGTCGTCATGCTGCGCCGCACCCGCCCCGACCTGCCCCGCGGGTTCAAGGTCCCTGGCTACCCGGTCACGCCGGTGCTCGCCGTGCTGGCCTGCCTCTACATCCTGTCCGGGCTGCACTGGTACACGTACGCGTGGTTCCTGCTGTGGCTCTCCGTGGTGCTCGCGTTCTACTTCCTGTGGGGTCGCAAGCACTCGGTGCTCCAGCGCGCGGCCGAGGCCGGGATCCTGGACGACGAGGAGGTCCGATGACGATCGTCGTCGGCGCCAACCCCTTCGGGGACTCGCACGCCGCGATCGACCTCGGTGTCACGCTGGCCCGCACCCTTCCGGAGGCGACGGGCCCGGACGTGCTGGTCATCGCGACCGTCGTCCCGCCCGGGTGGACCGTGCCGTCGATGGCGCGGGTCGACGGCGAGATGCAGGAGTGGGTCCAGGCCCGGGCCGACGAGGCGGAGGCCGCGGTGCTCGACTTCCTCGACGGCCGCGCCGACGACCTCACCATCGAGTTCGTCCGCCTGCACGACCGCTCGACGCCGCGCGCGCTCGCCGCCCTGGCCGAGGAGCGGGATGCGACCGCCCTGGTGCTCGGCTCGTCGCCGGCCGGTGCGCCGGGCCGCGTGGTGATCGGGTCCACCGCCGACTACCTGCTGCACTCGTCCCCGGTCCCGCTCGCCATCGCGCCGCACTCCTACCGGTGCCCGCCGAGCCCGGCCGAGGTGGCCGCGCACCGGCTCACCTGCTCGTTCAGCGGCACCGACCTGGCCTCTGCGGCCGTCCGGTGGGCGGCCCGGCTCACGCGCGAGATCGACGTCCGGCTGCGGATCGCCACGTTCGGCGTCCGGTCGCCCACCATGTACCCGCCCGAGGTCGGCACCGCCATCGAGGCGGAGGTGAACGAGCAGTGGCGCGTGCAGATGGCCGACGCGCAGCACGCCCTGCAGGCCCGGCTCGGCCGCGGGCTGGACGACGACGTCGAGCTGGTCGTCGCGTCCGGCACCAGCTGGTGGGAGGCGCTCACGTCCGTCGACTGGCTGCCGAACGAGCTGCTGATCCTCGGCTCGTCGAGCGCGGGCGCGCTGCGCCGCGTGTTCCTGGGCACCAACGCGACGCGCATCATCCGGCACTCACCGGTGCCCGTGCTGGTGGTGCCGCACGACGAGCTGTGACTGATCAGTCCGCGGCCGGGGAGCCTTCGGTCAGGTCCTCGGACGTGTCCGGCTGGTAGACGCACACCCACAGGGTGTCCGGGCGGACGGTCACCTCGAGGGTGGCCGACGGCTCGATGACGTCGCCGTCCAGCTGGCGCGGCTGGGGGCGGTCGCTGGTGATCGTGATCCGCGAGCCGCGCAGCACCTCCATGTTGGGCACCTTGTTGCGGCCCGGGCGCAGGACGCCGAACGCGGTCTGGATCCAGTGGCCCAGGTTCTTCGGCGCCAGCACGGCGACGTCCATCTGACCGTTGTCCGGCTCCGCGTCGGGCAGCAGGTTGACCCCGCCCTGGAGCCGGCCGACGTTGCCGACGAGCACCGTGCGCGCGCGGCGGCGCAGGACCGGGTAGTCGTCGACCTGGACCTCGACCTTCATCTCGGCGTCGTTCAGGTGCTTGAGCGCCGAGTACACGTACGCCACGGACCCGAGCACGGCCTTGAGCTTGGTGGGGGCGTCGTCGACCATCGCCGCGTCCAGGCCCATGCCGGCCATGACCGCGAACGTCTGGCCCTCGACCTCGCCCAGGTCGACCAGGCGCCGGCCCCGGTCCAGCGCCAGCTGCACGCCCTCGATCGTGTCGGTCGGGATGCCGAGGTTCGTCGCGAGCAGGTTGCCCGTGCCGCCCGGCAGGATCGCGAGCGCGGCCTCGGTGCCGGCCAGCCCGTCGATGCACGCGCGCACGGTCCCGTCACCGCCGGCGACGAACACCACGTCGGCTCCGTCGGCCACCGCCTGCTCCGCCTGGCCGGTGCCCGGGTCCTCCGCGGTGGTCTCCAGCCACGCCGGCTCGGGCCAGCCCGCCTCGGCCAGCTGGTCCCTGATGCCGGCACGGAGCTCGTCGAGCCCCTCGACCCGGTTGGGGTTGACGATCACCGCCGACCGCAGCGGGGCGTTGTCGAGCCGCTGCTCGGCGGGCGTCTCGTGGGGGATCGTCACGTCGGCGAGTATGAGCCCACGCCCGGGGACCGGCCACTCGGAGCAGGCACCGTACGCTGCCGCGGTGATCACCGACGTGCTCGACGCCTGGACACCTCGCGACCTCGCGCAGGCCGGGCTGCTGGACGAGTACCGCGCGTTCGTCGCCGCGTCGGGCCCCGCCGCGGTCGACCGCTCGCTGGCTCCGGAGCACCTCACGGCCAGCTGCTTCGTGCTCACCCCGGACCTCTCGCGCGTGCTGCTCTGCTTCCACCGCAAGGGGCAGTTCTGGGTGCAGCTGGGCGGGCACCTGGAGCCCGGCGACCAGTCCCTGGCTGCCGCCGCGCTCCGGGAGGCGCGCGAGGAGGGCGGGATCGCTGACCTGCGGCCCGAGAGCGCGCTGCCCGCCGACGTGCACCGGCACGAGCTGGCGGCTGCCTTCGGTCGCTGCCGCGTGCACTGGGACGTCGGGTTCGTGGCCTACGCGCCCGCTGGGTCCGCGCCCCTGGTCAGCGACGAGAGCGAACGGGTCGAGTGGTTCGACGTCGACGCCCTGCCGGCCGGGACGCCCGACGACGTCGCCGTCCGCCTCCGGACCGTCCTCGACGAGGTCCGGTCGCGATGACCGCTACGCGCCGCTCGCCCTCGCGCCTGCCTGCGAGAGCATCAGGCAGACGCCGGCGATGCCGATGAAGATGACGATGTGGGAGGGCCAGCCGACCTTCTTGCGCTGGTAGAAGACGATCAGCGACGTGATCAGGTACGGGAAGAGGAACTGCCCGGTCACGTAGCCGGCACCGTAGGACGACATCCCGGCGGTCGTTGCCGTCAGCACGATGGCCAGCACGACGGCGACCACCGCGATGATGCCCGTCCGGACGAAGGCGTCCCGGTTGGGTCGGACCTTCTCGCCCGGCTCGTGCACCCAGAGCTGCCAACCGTCGGGCACGGGTCCCCAGGAGGGGTCGGGCTGCCACCCGGGCGGGGGTGTCCACCCCTCGGGCGGGCGGGGCCAGTTCGGGGGCGTGTGGAAGCGCGGCACAGCACGGACCCTAGAGCGCACGCGCGAGCAGCGGGCCTGGTTCTGGTCGGTTCACCTGGCTGCCGTACGGATGTGCGCGCTGCCGCCCGTCATGGTGCGGGACAGGCAGTCGGCGACGCGTCGGACGTCGGCGACCGTGGCCCCCGGGACGGTCTGCACGGTGACCGCAGAGACGGGCTCGTCGGCGCTCATGAACCCCTCGGTCAGCGCCGGGTCGTCCAGGCACGCGCTCCACCCGCCCTCGGGGCGCTCCAGGCCGATCAGCCACGGGCCCTCGGCCGGGATGGCCGCGGATCGGGACCCGAGCCCCGCCAGAGCGGACAGGGCGAGCCCCACGGCCACGAGCAGGGCGACGATCACGCCGACCTTTCCCCGGATCACTCGCACAGGACGAGCATAGTCATTGCACCATTCGGTTCAGTGTCCTATGGTGAACCACATGGTTCAGCATGACACGCTCGATCGGATCTACTCGGCCCTGGCCGACTCCACCCGGCGCGACATCCTCACGCGACTCGGAGAGGGTCCCGCCAGCATCGGGGAGCTCGCCGAACCGCACGGCATGACCCTCACCGGCATGACCAAGCACGTCCGGGTCCTCGAGGACGCCGGACTGGTCCGCACCGAGAAGGTCGGCCGCTCGCGGCAGTGCCGGCTCGGCGAGGAGCGACTGGACGACGCCATGGCGTGGATCTCGTTCTACCAGCGGCTCTGGGAGCGTCGGCTCGACGGTCTCGAGGCCTACTTCACCCTCCAGAAAGGGACGGACGCATGACCACCACCGACACGCTCGACCTGCGCCTGACGCGCACCCTCCCCGCCACCCCCGAGGAGGTGTTCGACGCCTACACCGACCCGGAGAAGCAGAAGATCTGGTTCTCGATCCTCGACGAGGAGCCCGGGATCGTGGAGATCACCACGGACCTGCGCGTCGGCGGCCAGCAGACCGCCGTGTGGGGACGGGACCGCGACAGCCTGTTCCACGAGACCCAGACGTTCCTGATCATCGACCGCCCCCACCGGCTGGTCACCGAGTCGACCGGCGGCGGACCCGACGGCTCGGGCATGACGACGCACATCGACATCACGTTCGAGGCCGTCGACGGCGGCACGCTGGTGACCGTCGTGCAGAGCGGCTTCCCGGCCGTGGAGGTCCGTGACTTCTTCGGGCAGGAGGTCTGGATCGGCGCGTTCGACCGCATCGAGGCGTTCCTCGTGCGGCAGTGACCGCCACCGCCACGCGGGTGCGGTCGTGGCCGGCCACGCTCGTGCCCACCTCCGTGCTCGCCCTGCGCGCCCTGCGGCATTGACGTTGCCGCACCACGGGGACGGGCACGAGGCTGGCCGGATGATCGACCTCGTGCACGTCCCCGCGGACCCCGCCCACCCCGACGCCTGGACGGTCGAGGGGACGGTGCACGTCGGTGATGCCGTCGACCTGGCCATCCACGGCTCGACGGACTTCGCCCTCGACGTGCCGACCACCCGCGCCACGCTCACCGAGCCGCACCGCAAGGTCCACCGGCTCGTCGCGGTCCCCCGCGGCTCGCGCGAGCCACGGGCCGTCGTCGGACGGGCCATCATCGGCCTCCCGCTGGTCGGCAACGCGCACGTCGCCGTCGTCTACGTCGCGGTGCACCCGGACTGGAGACGACGCGGCATCGGCTCCACGCTCTGGGACGCGGGGCTCGCGATCGCCCGCGACGCCGGTCGCCGCGTCGTCATCTCCGACTCCAGCTACGCGCCCGAGCCACCGCCGGGGCCGCACGCCCTCGAGTCCCCGACCGGCAGCGGACGCATCCCGCTCCACGACGACGCCACCCGGTTCGCGCTCGCCCGCGGGTTCACGCTCGAGCAGGTGGTCCGACACTCGGTGCTCGACCTCCCGGTCGCCGAGTCGATGCTGGGCCCGCTGCGGCGCGATCCCGGACCCGCCTACCGCGTCCACACCATGCGGGACGAGTACGCCGCCGAGTGGCTCGACGAGCTGGCCGTGCTCAAGACCCGGATGAGCACCGACGCCCCGTCGGCCGGCCTCGACCTGACCGAGGACCCGTGGGACGCCGACCGTGTCGTCGCGAACGCCGCCGACATGCGCTCACGCGGGCAGGGGTTCCTCGTGGCGGTCGTCGAGCACGTGCCCACCCGGACGCTCGCGGCGTTCTCGATGGTCGAGTACCCGCTGGACAAGCCGGCCGTGGTGTTCCAGGGCGACACCCTGGTGCTGCGCGAGCACCGCGGGAACGGCCTCGGGATGCTGGCGAAGATCGCCGTGCTCGACGCGCTCCCGGGCGTCCGGCCCGCCGCCGAGCGCATCCACACCTGGAACGCGCAGGAGAACGCGCACATGCTCGCGATCAACGTGGCGCTCGGGTTCCGGCAGGCGAGCGTCGACGCGGAGTGGCAGCGGGCGCTGTGAGCCTGTCGGGGTCGCGTGCGAGCATGCGCGGGTGACCGGGACCGCGCAGAGCACAGGGCGTCCTGGGTCGGTCCGCGATGCGGCCGGTGGCCTCGGCGCGCTCACGCTGGCGACCTTCGTCGCGATCACTACGGAGCTGGTTCCCGTCGGGCTGCTCCCGCAGATCAGCTCCGACCTGGACGTCACCGAGTCGGTCGCCGGGCTCCTGGTCACCGTGTACGCCGTCATGGTGGCCGCGCTGGCGATCCCGCTGACCCTCGGCACCCGCCGACTGCCGCGCAAGGGGCTGCTCCTGGCCACCCTGGTCGCGTACACCGTCAGCAACGCGCTCGTCGGGATCGCGCCGTCCTTCCCACTCGTCGCGGCCGGTCGGGCGGTCGGCGGCATCGCGCACGCGCTCTTCTTCTCGTTGAGCATCGGCTACGCGTCCCGGCTGGTCCTGCCGCACGTGACCGGCCGCGCGCTCGCGCTCGTCACCGCGGGTGCGTCGGCCGGGCTGGTGCTGGGTGTGCCACTGTCCACCGCCCTCGGCGTCGCCGTCGGCTGGCGGAACGGGTTCCTGGTCCTCGCGGCAGGATGCGCGCTGGCGACCGTGCTGGTCGCGTGGCTGCTCCCCGCGGTCTCGGGCGACGACGCCCCGGACGCCGACCACACCCGCAGCGAGCGGCGGACGCGGTTGGGACTGGTGTCGGCGTCGAACACGCTCACCTATCTCGCGCAGTACACCGTCTACACCTACGTCGCGGTGATCCTCCTGGCCACCGGGCTGAGCGAGTCGGCGGTCGGCCCGGTGCTCCTGGGGCTCGGCGCGGTCGGGCTGGTCGGCACCGCCTACGCCGCCGTCTCGCTCGACCGTCACCCCCGCCGCGGGACCGTCGTCGTGCACGCGGTCATGGCGCTCGGGCTGCTGGCGCTCGGGCTGGCCTTCCCGTCGCGCACCGGGGTGCTCGTCGCGGCTGCGGTGTGGTCGGGCGCGTTCGGTGCGATGGCGTCCGTGTTCCAGACCGCGGCGATCCGCACCCGAGGCGGCTCCCCCGACATCATCGGCGCCCTCGTGAACTCGACGGCGAACATCGGCATCGGCGGCGGCGCAGCGCTCGGAGGCCTGGTGCTCGCCGGCCCCGGTCTCGGCGCCCTGCCCTACGTCGGCGCCGGCCTCGTGGCGGTCAGCCTCGTGGTGATCATCGTCGCGCGACGAAGCTTCCCTCCATTGACCACACGCGCCGACGACTGACGGCGCTACTCCGTCGGTGGCGAGCTGTAGGGCCGGCGGTCGCGGGTCCAGAAGGTGTACCGGGCCGGTCCAGGATCGAACGGTCGCCCGAGGGCGCGCTGTCGCCGGGCGTACCCGGGCGGCCTGACGTGGCGCTGGATCGTCAGGTCGAGGCTGTGCACGATCCCGTGGTGGTAGCTGCAGAGCAGGACTCCGTTGTCGACCGACGTCGCTCCGCCGTCACGGTCCCACCAGCGCATGTGGTGCACCTCGGACCAGCGAGCCGCCGAGTGGCACCCGTTCCACGCGCACTGCCGGTCGCGGGCGACCACCGCGCGGCGGTGCACCCCCGTGTAGGTGCGCTTGGTCCGACCGAGGTCCAGCGGCACACCCTCGGCGCTCAGGACGATGCGGCTGATCTCGCAGTCGCACAGCGCCTGCGCGAGGACGGACATGGCGACGGGAGTTCCGTCCTCCAGCGTCGCGGGTGCCACCGGCGCCCACGCCGGCACCCGTGCCGCATCGTCGGGCAGCGCGCGAAGCTCCGGTGCCAGGGACGCAGGCGATCCGAGCGTCGTCGTCGGCACCTCCTGCGCTCCGTAGTGCGTGCGGAGCTCGGCGAAGGTCTCGGCGGGGACGATCAAGGACACGTGCGCCCGCGCTGACGCGCCTGCGGCCGAGTCGTCGGAACCGACGTCGGCGATCGCAGAGCCGTCCGGGGTCGATGCGCGCCGGGACCTGGGCGGCAGCCCCGCGCACGCGCGGCCGGCCAGCACGATCAGCGCGTCCGCCCTCGCCTGGTCGGGGGAGCGGTTCTCGTCCGGGATCTGCGCGGTCGAGTCCAGGGCGGTCTGGAGCGCCTCCGCCGAGACGCGGTCGAGGAACCCCTTCAGGTACGTGCCGCGGGGCTGGTGCGAGAGCGTGAGATAGCGCTCGCGTCGAGCGTCCCGGTGGGCGGACTCCAGCGCTGCGGGATCACTCGCGGCCGCGAACCGGGCCAACGACCTGGCGAAGTCGGGTTCGGACTGGCTGACCGCCATCTGCACGACGGTCGCCTGCGCGTCCGCCGAGCGCAGCACGGAGGCGACCTGCGGCGAGGCGGTCGCGGCGACCCTGGCGAGGGTGTCCAGGTGCCCGAGCGGCATCCGCCCGTCGGTCACGGCCGTCGCGACCGTGGGCATGGAGACCAGGGCGTCGGCCTGCCGGACCTGCCGGGACGCCTCGCCCGTCGACGACCGTGACAGCCGCGCACGGGCAGCCTCGAACGTCCGGTCGCCGGGCCGCTGGGACGTCCCGGCATCGCGCTCGGCCACCAGGAGATGCGCGCGCGCCCGGGCCAGCGCCGCGACGACCAGGTCCAGCGACGCCAGGGCGGCGCCGCGTTCCCGCCCGGACCAGTCGCTCGCGGCGCTCGCGTCCTCGACCAGCGCAGCAGCGTCGGCACGCAACCGATCCAGTCGGGCACCCGCCCTCGCGTCGACCTCGGACTCGAACATGTGTACGACGGTATCGTGCAGAGAGCGTCGCTACAAGCCTCTGACCTGCACAAACATATCCACAGGCGACTGCGTCGAGCCGCCCACAGCCCTCAGAGCGAGACGGCAGAGGACTCACCCCCGCGCAGTGTCCCCCGCCCGCATCGCCACCCCGACCCACGTCCGCCACGGGCGCCACGCCTCCGCCACCTCGGCCAACCGCTCCGGCGACAGCGGCTCGTCCTCCCCCATGGTGCGCGCGACCGCCGCCCGCACCATGGGCTCGTTCACCGGCAGGGCGTCGGTGTGCCCGAGCGCACGCACGGTGACGAGCTCGGAGTAGAACGGGCCGATCCCGTCGAGGCGGCGCAGCTCGGCGGCGGTCACGTCGGGGTCCTGCGCGCGGAGCATGGCCGTGTCGAGGGCACCCTCCAGCGCGGCGCGCGCGATGCCGTGCAGCCGGGGCAGCTTCGGTCCGACGATGCCGGGGAACTCGGTCACGGCGAGCAGGTCCTCGGGCAGGGGGACCGCAGCCAGCTCGACGCCCGCCACGTCGAACACGCGTCCGTGCGCCCGCGCGAGCCCGGTCCGGACCACCGCCATCTGACGCTGCGGGCGCCGCGCCGAGAGCACCGACCACAGCAGCGCCTCGTACGCGGAGTAGAACAGCGGCGGGCGCAGGCCGGGCCGACGGGCCTGCGCCGCGCCGACCAGAGGATCCCGCCCGCCGAGCTCGTCGTAGCCGGTGGCGTCGACGTCCACGGACAGCACGCGCGCCACCTGCGCCGCGACCGCCTCGGGCGACGCGTCCCCCTGTACCTCGCACCTCAGCACGTCCGGCGCCGGCTGCGTCACGGCAGCGCCGACCTGCGTCCGGTACCCGTCGAGGCAGAAGGCCAGCCGCATCACCGACCCGTCGTCGGCGTCGCGCTGGCCGAACCCGAACCGGATGCTCTGCGCGAGGTCGAACCGACCCCGCACCGGGATGTCCACCACAGCGGTCATGCCACGAACGCTAGGACTCGTCACCCACAGGCTCGACGACCGGAGCAGGCTTCGGCAGGTCCTCGCCCGACAACCACGAGTACCAGGCGGACGCCGGCCCACCCTGGAGCAGCACCGCGCGCGTCAGCAGGGTCAGCGGCACAGCGAGGATCGCACCCAGCGGCCCGATGACGAACGTCCAGAAGATGACCGACACGAAGCTGAGCGTGAGCGTGATGTTCACGGCGTCGGAGACGAACTTCGGCTGCACCAGCACCTGCAGCACCACGTTGACGGCGCTGTACACGGCGACGACCGCGAGCGCGAGCGGCCACCCACCGACGACGAGGGCGAGCAGCGTGGGCGGGATGACGCCGATGACGAACCCGATGTTCGGGATGAAGTTGGTGACGAACGCGAGGATCGCCCACACCGCCGGGGCGGGGACGCCGAGCGCCCAGAGGGCGAGCCCGTCGATGATCGCGACGACGGCACCGAACGAGGCGCTGACCACGAAGTACCGGCGGACCCCGATGTTGAGGGTCGTGGCGCGGCCGAGCACGTTGCCCTGGGTCGCCCCGAAGTGGTCGCGGGCCCCGTCGTACCGCGCGGCGTCGACCGAGATGAAGATGACGTAGGTGACCACGACGAACAGGGTGCTGAGGATGCCCATCACCGCGCCGCCCAGCGACGCGGCGACGCCCACCAGCTGCGACGGCTGCAGGGCGTCCCGGATCGAGTCGATCGAGCTCTGGTCCACCCCGAGCGACGCGAGCCACGCGGTGATGTCCGTGATCGACGACTGGAGCTCGTTGAGGTAGTCCTGGACCAGCCCGCCGAACTGGATGCCGGCGAACGTCAGCATGGCGATCAGGGCGAGCAGGATCAGGTAGACGACGAGGATGACGACCGTAGTCGCGGCCGCGCGCGGCCAGCCGCGGCGCTCCAGCGGGTGCCGGAGCGGGTGCACGATGATCACGAGCACCGCCGCAAGGAACAGCGGGGCGAGCACCTCGCGCGCCGCGTGCATCCCGGCCAGCACCACGACGGCGGCCGACAGGAACAGGAGGGTGCGGGTCGAGGGCGCGAGGCCCTGGGGCGATGCCATGGCGCAAGATAGCGCGGCCGTCAGCGTCCGGCGCGCCACTCCCGCGGGGTCGTGCCGAACGCGTCCCGGAACAGCCGCCCGAAGTGCGAGGCGTCGGCGAACCCCCAGCGAGCCCCGACCACCCCCACGGTCAGGTGCGCGAACGCGGGGTCGCGCAGCTCTCGGCGGCACTCCTCGAGCCGCAACGCGCGGATCGTCGCCTGGAGGCTGATGCCCGCGCGCGCGCACGACGCGTACAGGTGGCGGACGGAGATGTGGTGCGCCGCCGCGATCGTCGCCGCCGACAGCGACCGGTCGGCCAGGTGCGCGCGGACGTACTCCTGGACGCGCAGGACGAGCGACCCGTGCAGCGGCGCCGCGGCGAGCTCGGGGTCGGCGACGTGGGTGGCGATGAGCGCGCGGAGCAGGTCGATGCTCGGCCCGGCGACGAGGGCGGCCGCCGTCGGGTCGTCGAGGACGTCGGTGCTCCCGAGCGAGTCGAAGTACGGCGCCACGACGGCCGCGAGCGCGTTGTTGTCCGGCCCGATCCGCAGCCCGGTCACGGCGTCGAGCATCCCGTCCGCGAGCGCGAGCGCGCTGCGGGGGACCTGGAAGTAGTGCAGCTCGGTGCGGTCGGTGTTCAGCACGGTGTACGGACGGGTGCTCTCGTAGACCACCATGTCGCCCGCGCGCAGTACGGCCTGGTGGTCGCCCTGCGCGACCATCGTCGTGCCCGACACCTGCACCGCGAGGAAGACGGTCGGGTCGTGGTCCCGCCGCGCCAGGGTCGGGGTCCGCCGCAGCATCGTCGGCGTCGACCGGGCGGACGAGAAGTTCACCGGCCCCGCCTGCGCCACCTTGCAGAGCACCTCGATCTGCGGTCCCGGGCGGTCGTAGTCGATCTCGACCGGCAGCACCCCGGCCCAGATGGCGTCGTGGATGATCTCGATGCGGTCGTCGGGCGGCAGGTCGTCGGAGCGCAGGACCAGGCTCATACCGGAACCTCACAAGTCGGGCGTCTCGGTTGTGAGCAACCGTACGGTCGGCGACCCGCCTCTGGCACCTGCCGTCTCACGACGGATCGTGCACAGCCGGACCAGATCCGTGCACGCAGGGGCCACCGATCCGGGCGCGTCAGTTTGGAGACTGGCCTCACCCGCCGTCGCCCGAAGGGAACCACCATGAGCCCCACCGTCGTCCTGATCCACGGAGCATTTGCCGACGCCTCCGGCTGGGGCGGCGTCATCAGCCGCCTGAGCGGCGGCCGGGATCACCGCGTACGCGCCCTCCAACCCCCTGCGCAGCGTGTCCGCCGACTCCGCCTACGTCCGGGCGTTCGTGTCGACCATCGACGGCCCGGTCGTCCTCGTCGGCCACTCCTACGGCGGCGCGGTCATCACCAACGCGGCCCTGGGCGCCGACAACGTGAAGGCCCTGGTCTACATCGCGGCGTTCGCGCTCGACGAGGGCGAGCCGGTCGGCGCTGCGACCGCCCTCGGCGCCGACGGCCCGCCGCCGGACCTCACGCAGGTGATCACGGTGCGCCCGTTCCCGGACGCCGGGGAGGGCAACGGCGACGCCTACCTAAACGTCGACATCTTCCCGCAGACCTTCTGCCAGGACCTGCCCCCTGAGGTGGGTGCCGTGATGGCCGTCTCCCAGCGACCCGCCGCGCTCGCGACGCTCGGAGAGCCGTCCGGGCCGCCCGCGTGGAAGACGCTCCCGTCCTGGTACCTGGTCGCGTCGTCGGACCGGGTCATCCCGCCGGCGGCCGAGCGCGCCATGGCGGCCCGCGCCGGCTCGACGACCGTCGAGATCGACAGCTCGCACGTCGCGATGATCAGCCACCCCGACGAGGTCGCCGACCTCATCCAGCAGGCGGTCGCCGCGGTGGGGTGACCAGCGGGGCGGGGAACCGGGGCATGACCGGCGTGCCGTGCAGCCACGCGGTGAGCCGGTCGGCCTCGGCGTCCAGGGCGGCGCGGGCGTCGGCACCGACGTCCTCGAGCAGGACCAGGTCGACGGCCCCGTCCTTCGTCGACCAGCCGCCGACGATCCGCCCGTCCACCCAGATGGTCGCGCCTCCGTTGCCCACCGAGTCGAACACCTGCGCCCGGTACGGCCCGAGGTACCAGTCGCGCTCGGACCACCCCATCGTCGTCGGGTCGAGCGCGGGCAGCAGGGCGACCCAGGGCTCGACCGGACCGACGGGGTCGACGTCGTCGGGCATGACCCAGCCGGTCGCGTCCTCGAGCGCGACCTCGACCGCACCGACGTCCCGCAGCGCCTGACGCACCGCGGTGAGCGTCGACCCGAGCCACCACTTGAGGTCGATCGTGGTCCCCGGCCCGAACCGGAGCAGCCACCGCTCGACCAGCTGCGCCCGCGCGACGTCCTCCGGGAGCGACGGGATGTCCGCACCCAACCAGTCGCCCGCGAGCGCCCAGGTGGGCCGCGAGCTGGTCCACGAGCCGAGGTTGCCGGCCCGCACGATCGTCCCGGCGGCCTGCAGGCAGGTCATCACTCGCCCCACGACCGCGAACGTGCCCGCCCACGACTTCCCGTGGCCGTACGCGATGGAGCCCTCCAGCACCGGGTCGCGCTCGCGGAGCTGCGCCGCGGTGAGCGGCCCGTCGGCGAGGCCGGCGACGGCGGCGGCCGTGACCTCGTCGAACCACCGCTCCGCGTCCTCGACCAGCCCCGCCTCGCGGACCTCCTTCTCGAGCCGACGCCGCTCGACGCCCGCCACCCGGTTGCTCGCGGCCGCCTGCACGACCGGCAACAGCTCGCGCGTGACCGCGAAGAGGGTGCGCCGCATCGCCAGGTGCTTGACCAGCGTGCGGTCGTCGTAGAGCGCCCGGTCGAGGTCCGGCACCGTGAAGCCGTCCGTCCGAGCCCACGCGGACAGGTAGAGCCCGGCGGGGTCGGTGGCGTGCAGGCAGACCATCGCATCGGCCGCCGCCTCGACGGAGTCCACCCGGAAGGGCGGCGCCACAGCGTGCCGACGAGCCAGCCGTGCCCGACGCTCGACGACGTCCATGGGGATCACGTGCCGATGGTGTCGGGCGGCGGGGTCGGGCACAACCGTCCTAGGCTCGAGCGATGATCGAGGTCAGCGCACCCGGCGGCCGCACGCTGCGCGCCTACGACGTGCAGGTGGACGAGCCGCTCCTCACCGTCGTCTGGCACCACGGCACCCCGAACGTGGGGACCCCGCCGGAGCCCCTGCTGCCCCTGAGCGGGAGCATCCGCTGGGTCTCGTACGACCGGCCCGGCTACGGCGGCTCCACGCCGCACCCGGGCCGGGACGTCGCGTCCGCTGCCGGGGACGTCGAGGCGATCGCCGACGCCCTCGGGGTCGACCGGTTCGCCGTCCTCGGCCACTCCGGCGGCAGCCCGCACGCGCTCGCCTGCGCGGCCCTCCTGGGTGACCGGGTCGTGGCGGCGGTGAGCGGATCCGGCCTCGCGCCCTACCCGGCGGACGGCCTCGACTGGTTCGCGGGCATCAACCCGACCGGCACCGCCGAGCTGCGCGCCGCCGTCGCGGGCCGCGGCGCCCTCGAACGCGAGCTGTCCGCGGGCGAGTTCGACCCGGAGATGTTCACGCCTGCCGACCACGCGGCCCTCGACGGCGAGTGGGGCTGGCTGGCGCGGATCGCCAACGAGGCGCAGAAGGACGGCATCGGCCCGATGGTCGACGACGACCTCGCCTACGTCGCGCCCTGGGGCTTCGACCCGGCGGACATCACCGCCCCGGTCCTCCTCCTGCACGGTGAGGCCGACCGCGTGGTGCCGGCGGCGCACAGCCGGTGGCTGGCCGACCGGATCCCGTCCGCGGAGCTGTGGCTGCGTGCCGGGGACGGGCACGTCTCGGTGCTGCACGCCGCACCGGCCGTCGTCGACTGGCTCCTGACGCGCGTGTGAATCGCTTCGGCGCCTGGTCACCCCGGCCGGCAGTCGTGAAGGTGGACGGACGCCCCGGTCGCCCCGTCAGCGACAACGGTTTCTGGCACGGGCGCTTTCGGGGGGTCAACGACGACGTCTTCGAGAAGGGGAACCCATGCCTGTCCGAGCACGACCACGCATCCTGGTCACCGCACTCCTCGCGGTGCTCCTGGCGCTGGCGGCCGCGATCGTCACCACGCAGCCCGCGTCCGCCCACGGGTCGGTCACCAACCCGCCCTCCCGCAACTACGGCTGTTGGGAGCGCTGGGGCAGCAACCACCTCGACCCCACCATGGAGCAGAAGGACCCCATGTGCTGGCAGGCCTGGAAGGCCGACCCGAACGCCATGTGGAACTGGAACGGGCTCTTCCGCGAGGGAGTGGCCGGCAACCACCAGGCCGCGATCCCCGACGGGCAGCTCTGCTCGGGCGGCCGCACCCAGGCACCGCGCTACAACGCGCTCGACGCGGTCGGGCCGTGGGTGGCCAAGGGCGTCCCGACGTCGTTCACCCTGACCCTCACCGACAGCGCCAAGCACGGAGCCGACTACCTGCGCATCTACGTCACCAAGCAGGGGTTCGACCCGACCACGGAGGCCATCGGCTGGGACGACCTGACCCTGCTCAAGGAGACCCCGCGCTACGGCACGACGGGTCTGTACGAGACCGACATCGACCTGACCGGCCGCAGCGGCCGCGCCGTCCTGTACACGATCTGGCAGGCCAGCCACCTCGACCAGTCGTACTACCTGTGCAGCGACATCAACATCGGCGGCGGCACGACCACGCCCACGCCGACCCCGACTCCCACGGTCACCGCCACGCCGACGCCCACCCCGACGGTGACCCCGACCCCCACCCCGACGCCGACGGTCACCCCGACGCCGACGCCGACGCCGACGCCCACAGGGACGCCCGGCGGGTGCACGGCGACGGTCAAGGTGGTCAACGCGTGGAACGGCGCGTTCGTCGGTGAGGTCACGATCACGGCCGGCTCGACCGCGCTGACCGGCTGGCACACGGCGGTCGGCGGAGCCACCCTCACCCAGGCGTGGAACGGCACCCTGTCCGGGGCCAACACGATCACCAGCGCGGCGTGGAACAGCGCCGTGCCGGCGGGCGGGACCGCCACCGCCGGCTTCATCGCCAACGGCAGCGGCACCGGCCTGACCGCCACCTGCGGCTCGCACTGACCGATCGGCGCCCGCCCGTCCTCGACCGGGGACGGGCGGGCACGGTCTACTGACCGCATGCCACCCGAGCCCGTCGCGACCGTCGAGCGCCACGCCACCTGGAAGGAGCTGTTCTTCGACCTGGTGGTCGTCGCGGGCATCGGCCAGCTGGCCCACCTGCTGCACGAGGACACCGACGTGCGGACGCTCGGGCTCTACGCCGTCCTCTACCTGGCGTTCTGGATCTCCTGGGCCGGGTTCGCGGTGTACGGGAACATCGCGGGCGACGACGCGCGCACCGGCGTCCTGATCACCGCGATGCTCGGGCTCGCCGTCATGGCGGCGTCGGTGCCGGGCATCCACGGGTCACGGTCGAGCGCGTTCGTCATCGCCTACGTCGCGCTGCGCTGGTTCTCGGGTGCGGTCATCTCGCGGGGGAAGGTGCTGCTCGACTGGCCGCTGGCGCAGTACGGGCTCGGAGCGGTGCCGTGGCTGGCCTCCCTCTGGGTGGACGCGCCGCTGAAGTACTGGTTGTGGGTCGTCGGGATCGCGATCGACCTCGTCGTGCTGCTCGTCGCCTCCGCCGCGCGCACGATGCAGAACGCCGAGGAGCGGCTGGAGCGCGGGCAAAGTGGTCGGCGGGGCGGTCCCGGGGGTGGCCGGCCCTTCGTGCTCCAGGGCACCCACGCCGACGAGGAGCACCTCGCGGAACGGCTCGGGCTGTTCGTCATCATCGTGCTGGGCGAGGGCCTCATCCAGATCATCGACGCCGCCGCCGACACCGAGACCTGGGACCAGGACCCGGCCCTCGTGGCACTCGGCGCGTTCGCGCTGCTGGCGGCGGTGTGGACCGCGGGCCTGCTGCACGGCACGGCAGGCATCCCCCAGCTCAGGCCGCACACGGTCGCCCCGCGGATCGTCATGCTCCTGCACGCCCTGCTCACCGGCGCACTCGCGGCACTGGCCGCCGCCCTCGGGGTCGCCGTCGAGCACCCCCACGAGCCTCTGCCCGACGAGTACCGGGCGCTGCTGTGCGGTGCGGTCGCGGCCTACTGCGCCATCGGCGTCGTGACCGCCCTGCTGGTCGGCAAGAACCGCCGCTGGATCCTCGCCCGCGGGGTGCCGAGCGTCCTGGTGCCGGTCGCGCTGACCTTCCTGTGGCCGGACCTGCCGGTCGGCGTGCTGGTGTGGCTGCTCGTGGTCGTCGTCGTGTGGCTCGTGCTGGAGAAGCCGGAGGGCGAGCGCCCGCGGCGTCGGGAGCGGCTCACGGCACCGCGACCGGGAGGCCGAGAGCCTCGAAGTGCTCCGGGCCGATGAACGCGGTCAGCTCAGCCACCTGGTCCCCGCGGAACGTGAGGACGTCGATCGACCACGCGCGGTGGACGTCCTCGCCGGGTGCCCGCAGGTAGGACGCGACCGCCGGCTGGCCGTTCGCGCTCGTCGGCACGTGCCGCCAGGAGCCGCACGCGAACGCGATGGTGGTCGCGAAGTCGCCGACCGCGGAGCGCCCGCGGTACCAGTGCGGCAGCGGGGGCATCGACCACGTGACGTCCTCGGTGACCAGGGACAGCAGGAGGTCCACATCCCCGCGCTCGAGGGCCGACGAGTACGCCGCCACGACGTCCCGGACGCGTGCGTCGGCCGGCGGCTGATGGTCCCGCGCGGGCACCTTCTCCGCGACCGTGGCCCGCGCGCGCTGGAGGGCGCTGTTCACCGACGCGACCGTCGTGTCCATCCACGTGGCGATCTCGGCGGCGGAGAAGCCGAGCACCTCGAACAGCAGGAGCGCGGCCCGCTGGTTGCCGGGCAGGTGCTGCAGGGCGGCGACGAACGCGAGCTCGACCGACTCCCGCTGCTCGTACCGCGCGTCCGGGTAGGGACCGAGCCAGGCGACCTCGGTCAGGGGCGCGTCACCGACGACGGCCTGGTCGCTCGACGGTCCGAGGTCGACAGGCAGCGCGCGACGGCCTCGCTGGGCGATCGCGTCCAGGCAGGTGTTGGTGGCGATGCGGTAGAGCCACGAACGCAGGGAGCTGCGCCCCTCGAACGCGTCGAGGGCCCGCCAGGCCCGGAGCAGCGCGTCCTGCAGGGCGTCGTCGGCGTCGTGCGCCGAGCCGAGCATCCGGTAGCAGTGCGCGTGCAGCTCACCCCGCAGCGGTGCGACGAGCTCGCTGAAGTCCTGCGCGCGGATCTCGGAGACGTCCGTCATGACCGATGATTCTGCTCCCCGACGCAAGTCCTAGGGCCATGACCACACTCACCACGGCCACCACCCTCGACGTCCCCGGCGCCCGACTGCACTACGAGCTGCGCGGCACCGGACCCCTGATCGTCCTCGTCGGCGCCCCGATGGACGCCACCGCGTTCGCGCCGCTGGCCGACCTGCTGGCCAGCGACCACACCGTCCTGACGACCGATCCGCGTGGCATCAACCGCAGCCCGGTCGACCACCCGGACCAGGACTCGACGCCCGTCGACCGGTCCTCTGACCTGGCCGCCCTGATCCGGCACGTCGACGCCGGAACAGCCACGGTGCTCGGGTCCAGCGGCGGAGCGGTCAGCCTGCTCGCGCTCGTCGAGCGGAACCCGGAGCTGGTGCGCACGGCGGTCGTGCACGAGCCGCCCCTGGACGAGCTGCTCCCCGACCACGCCGACCTGTACGAGAAGACCGAGCGCATGATCGCCACCTACCTGACGGGCGACACCCGGTCGGCATGGCAGCAGTTCATGGTCATCGGCAACCTCCAGATGCCCGACGAGGTGTTCGAGATGGTCTTCGGCTCCCCGCGGCAGGGGCAGGCCGCCGCCGACGAGCACTTCCAGTTCGCGCACCTGATCCGGCACACCGTGCGGTTCCGGCCGAACATCGAGGTGCTCCGGGCCGCCGCGACACGGCTGGTGATCGGCATCGGCGAGGAGTCCACGGGGCAGCTCTGCGATCGGACCTCGCGGGCGCTGGCGGACCTGCTCGGCCTCGAGCCGACCCTGTTCCCCGGCGACCACATCGGCTTCGCCGAGCAGCCGGAGGCGTTCGCGGTCCGGCTGCGCGAGATCATCGGCGCATGAGCCTCGACGCCACGTTCACCGCCCCCATCCGCAAGGACGGCGCCTTCGCCACCTATCTGGAGCTGGACGGCTCGGCGGAGGTGCTGGGCACCCGCAAGGCGGTCAAGGTCACCGGCACGCTCGACGGGCACGAGTTCGCCGCGACCCTGATGCCGTCGGGCACCGGACCGCACTGGCTCCCCCTGCGCAAGGCCCTGTGCGCGACGATCGGCAAGAGCGCGGCGGGCGAGCTGGTGGAGGTCCACCTGCGGGAGCGGGTGTCGTAGACCGGGGCTAGCGTCCGAGGGATGACCCCCGTCGTCGGACACCTCACGATCGACAGCGCCGAACCCGCCACCCTCGCCACCTGGTGGAGCCGGGTGCTCGGGTGGCACGAGATCTGGCGGTCCGACGACGGCGCCGAGGTGGCGATCGGGTCGCGGACCGGCGGGTCGACGAACTGGCTGTTCAACCGGGTAGCCGGCGCCAAGACGGTGAAGAACCGGCTGCACGTCGACCTCCGGCCCCCGGAGGACCACGGCACCGAGCTCGCGCGACTGCTCGAGCTCGGTGCCGTGCGCGTCGACATCGGCCAGGGTGATGCACCGTGGGCGGTGCTCGCCGACCCGGAGGGCAACGAGTTCTGCCTGCTGGTGAACACCCCGGCCGAGATCGAGGCGTACCTGCTCAGCTCCCGGTGATCACGAACTGGGAGCCCGGCTGCTTCACCACGTCGCCGTCCGCGTTCCCGGCGAACGTGACGTTGCTCAGGATCGCGTTGCCGCTCACCCCGCTCATCGCCAGGATGCCGGCCCCGTTGCGGGAGTTCGTGATCCGCACGTTGGTGACCCGGACGTCGGGCATCGCGCCGCCACCGTTCTTGAACTGGATGCCGTCGTAGGTGGAGTCGTCGATGTCGGTGTCCCGGATGGTGACGCCGGTGATCGGCAGGGTGGACGGGAACAGGGTGATGGCCCCGAACTCCTGGTCCTCGTTCCAGAACGTGCCGCCGGTCCGGTAGAGACCGTTGTTGGCGATCAGCGTGGTCCCGCCGAACGGCAGGGGGCTGTGGTCGGTCGCCAGCATGATGCCCGGGTAGTTCATGGTGTCGTAGACGAGGTTGTTCTCGATCGACTGGTCGGAGCCGCCGTAGATGGCGATCCCGTTGGCGCGCCACGGCAGCTGGATCGTGTTGTTCACGAAGTGGTTGTCGTGGGCGTTGTCGAGGTTCCGGTCCTTGACGTACGGGTTGGCCCAGATGGCCAGCGCGTCGTCGCCGGTGGTGCGGAACGAGGAGTTGAACACCCGCGAGTTGCGCGTGCCGTTGGAGAAGTTGATCCCGTCGGCGTAGGTGTCGCGGATGCGCATCCCGGTGAACTGCAGGCCGTCGGCGGGTCCCCAGAGCTCGGGGATGTTGTCGTAGTCGCGTCCCACCCAGACGCCCACGTTGGCGTGCTCGATCCACACGTTGCTGATCGTCGTGCCCGCACCGAACCGGCCGTTGAGGCCGACGCCGCCCTCGTCGTTCCCGTCGCCGCCACGGATCCGGCCGGAGCCGAAGATGGCGATGTCGGAGATCTGGACGCCCTTGTCGATGTCGAACCCGAAGTTGCCCTCGTGCGGGTGGTTGAGGGTGTTGGCGTCCTGCGGCTCGATCAGCGAGTACAGCTGCGAGCGCCACATCCCCGCCCCGCGGATCGTCACGTTCGAGATGCCCACCTGGTTGTACGTCCCACGGTTCAGCGGGTCGTCGGTGAGGATCTTCTTCTCCTGGCGCCACTGGCCCTCGGGGATCCAGACGCAGCTGATCTGGCCGTTCTGGTCGGCTGTCACAGCCGCCTGGAGCGCCGCCGTGTCGTCGACGCCGTCGTTGGGCACCGCTCCGTAGGCCGTGATCGAGGTGCACTCCGCGGGCTTGGGCAGCGCGGGCGCCACCTGCTCGAGGTCGATCAGGTCGAGGACGTAGAACGCCGCTGTGTCGCCGGCATCGCGCTGGAGCCGGAACGTGGTGCCCGCCGGATAGGACTGCGCGAGCAGCGCGTGGGACTCGTCGAACAGCCGGCGGGCGTCGCCACCCGGGGTGTTGGTGAGGCCCTCGGGCTGGTCCGACGTCCCGTACAGCCAGCTGTGCCGGCTGCTGAGCGTGACCTTCTGCACGAACGTGCCGTTGGCGTACAGGCTGATGGTCGCGTCCTGGCCGCCGCCGCCCGCCGCGTCCGGGATGGAGTTCCGGATCACGATGGAGTTCGTGGCGTTGGTGGACGTGAACTGCACGTACTGGCCCTGGCTGGTGAGGCGCACCGACTTGCGGCCCGAGGACTCGGTGCCGAAGTTGGTGTGCCCGAACGTCCGCAGAGCGTCGGCCTCGAGCAGGGTGCCCGTGTAGGTGCCGGCCTCGGCCTCGTAGGACGTGTACGGGACGGCTGCCCCGCGTCCGACGACGATCGACTGGGCGAGCGTGTTGTTGGCCTCGTTGGTCTCCGCGACGGCGTTCGTCGCGTCGGCCGTGGCGGTCAGCGTGGCCCCACCGGTGGCGGCGGTCCACGTGCCGGAGATGGCGACGGCGGCGGTCGCGCCGGAGGCCAGGGCCCCCGTCGCACCGTTCAGGGTCGTGCTGCCGACGACGAGCCGCGTCGTGGACGCGGCCGCGGCCGACGAGCCCCGGTTCTTCACCGTGACCGTGAAGGAGACCGACGACCCCACCGCAGGGTTGGCCGGGTTCGACGCGATGGCGAGGACCTGCAGGTCCGGGCCGGGCGCCTCGGTCACGACGACCTTGGTGGGGTTGCTGTACCCGTTGTTGGCCTCGTTCTGCTCGACGACCGTGTTGGCGGGGTCGACGACCGCGCCGATCGTGTACGACCCGGCGGGGCGGGTGCCGATGGCCGCGGAGACGGTCGTCGACTGCCCCGCCGCGATCGCCGGGACACTCACGCTCCCGACCTTCGTCCCATCGACGGTGAGGTCAGCCGTGGTCGCAGCCGATGCCAGGTTGCCGCCGTTGCGCACGGTCGCGGAGAGCGTGATCGCCGCCGTCTCGACGGGCGACGCCGGGCTGGCCGTCACCGCGGTGACGGTGAGGTCCGGGTTGGGTGCCGGCAGGCCGATGACCTGGAGCACGGACACCTGCCCGTTGCCCGCACCGGTGTTGGCGGTGAAGACCAGGCGGACGTCGGTGGCTGAACCGCTGACAGGGATCGTCACCTGGTTGCCCGACGCTGGCGCGAACGCGTACGCGGCGGGCGCCTTGAGCGTGCTCCACGCCCCGGTGCCGACGCGGCCCTCGATCGAGAACGTCTGCGTCCGCGCACCCCACGCCGTGGCCGGCGGCACGCCGACGACCACCTGCTGGAGCGTCGACTGCGACGCCAGGTTCACCGCGAGCCAGCTCGGGTACGCGCCGCCGGCGCCCTCCCAGTACGTGTTCGGGTCGGCGTCGACCGCGTTGCCGGCGACGAACGAGAACTCGGTCGACGACGCCGTCGCGGGCCGTCCGGCGGCGAGGTCCTCTCCTGTGCCACCCGGCGTGTTCACCACGAGGGACGCCGTGGCGCTGTTGTTGCTCTCGTTCGACTCGGCGATCGACCCGACCGGGTCGATCGTGGCGACGAGCGCGTAGGTGCCGGCGGCGCGGGTGCCGATGCTCACCGAAACGTTCTGCTGCGCGCCGGCGGCGAGCGCCCCGACGTTCGCGCTGCCGACGGCGGTGCCGTTCAGGGTGAGCGCGACGGTGGTCGCGGCCGAGCCGGCCGTGCCCGTGTTGCGTGCGGTGCCGGTGACGGTGATGACGTCGGTGGGGGTCGGGCTCGCCGGCGAGGTGCCCGTGAGGCTGACCTGCAGGTCAGCAGCGGTGGGCTCGGGTCCGGAGGACACGACGACCGAGCCAGACGCCGCGTTGTTGGTCTCGTCGGACTCGGCGACGGTGTTCGCCGGGTCGACCGTGACCGTGAGCGGGTACGTGCCGGTGGCCCGGGTGCCCGCGTTCACGGTGATCGTGGTCTGCGCGCCGGCCGCGAGCGCCGGGACGTTCGCCGTGCCGACGGTCGTGCCACCGATCGCGACGACGGCCGTGGTGGCGGCCGAGCCGGCGGTCCCGGAGTTCCGGACCGTGGCGGCCACCGAGATGGCCTGCGTCGGCGTCACCGTGATCGGGTTCGT
Source organism: Cellulomonas sp. (assembly GCF_965229465.1). Taxonomy (GTDB): domain Bacteria; phylum Actinomycetota; class Actinomycetes; order Actinomycetales; family Cellulomonadaceae; genus Cellulomonas. The sequence continues at coordinate 1,710,218 of NZ_OZ245882.1, forward strand.
CGTCAGCGCGACCTGGAGGTCGGGGCTCGTCGGCACCGGGGTGCTGCTGCCGAACACCTGGAGCTCGGCGACCTGCGCGTTGGACGAGCCGGTGTTCGCGGTGAACACGAGGCGGACGTCGGTCGCGGAGCCGCTGACCGGGACGGTCACCGTGTTGCCGGACGACGGGCTGAACGCATAGGCCGCGGACGCCTTGAGGGTGCTCCACGAGCCGCCGCCGGTGCGGCCCTCGACCGCGAACGTCTGCGTCCGGTTGCCCCAGGCGGGGTCGGGGTTGAGCTTCACGACGACCCCGGTGAGCGTCGACTGCGCGGCCAGCGACACCGTGAGGTTCGACGGGTACGCGCCCGGCGCACCCTCCCAGTAGGTGGCGGTCGAGCCGTCGACCGCGTTGCCGGCGACGTACGTCTGCTGCACGGAGGTCGCGGTGATCGGGCGGCCCTGCGCGAGGTTGCTGCCCTCCGGCGGGTCGACCGGCGGTGTCGACGAGGTGCCGTACACCTCGACCTCGGACAGCTGCGCGGCGGGCCAGCCGGTGTTGGCGCTCACGGCGGCGCGCACGTAGCGGGCGCTGGTGTCGGTCACGTCGACGGCGACGCTGTTGCCGCCGGTGAACGCGTACGACGCAGAGGCCTTGAGCGTCGTGAAGCTGGACCCGTCGGTCGAGCCCTGCAGCGTGACGGTCTCGTTCCGGGCACCCCAGCCGCCCGGGATCTTCAGGGTGATGTCGGTGACGGTCGCTGCCGCGCCGAGGTCGACCTGGACCCACTGCGGGAAGGCGTTGTTCACCGACTCCCAGTAGGTGGCCTGGTTCCCGTCGGTGACGTTGCCGGCGACGTAGGTCTGGTTCGAGCTGCTGGCGGTGGCGGGCTTGCCCGCGGAGAGCAGCACGGGAGCGGCGGACGCCCCTTGTGCCGCGAGCGCGACGCCCAGGGGCGCGACGAGCGCGATCGTGGCACCGGCCACGATCGCGTGCTTCAACCGAGTTCTCATGGACGTCCTCGTTCTCCCTGCGTCATTGCAGGGGTCGACCCCGTGAGGGGTGTGGAGAGCGGACGGCGAGATGAGTGCGGTTCATCGCGACCGGGATGCACGGCTTTGTGCATTCTGTTTGTCGAGTTCTTGCAGTAGTGAGGTGCGACATTACGAACATCTCGCACATCCCGTCAAGAGCGGGTGTCACCGGGTCACGCTAGGTTTTCCACGACAGAGAGGGGACGCCCATGTCCTTCCAGGCCTACCTGGACACCATCGAGGACGAGACCGGCCTCACGCCGCGGCAGCTGGTGGCGATCGCGCGCGAGAAAGGCCTCGACGCCCCGGGCGCGAAGGCGGGCGGCGTCGTGACCTGGCTGGCGGAGGACTACGGCCTCGGCCGTGGGCACGCCATGGCGCTGTGGCACGTCATCTCCAAGGGGCCCACCATCAGCACCAAGCACGTCGGGACGGACGGCGTGCACCGCGACGAGTCCGAGACGCTGTGGCTCGACGGCAAGGCGACGAAGCCGGTCTGACGTGAACGCGACCGACGACTACATCGCGACGTTCCCCGACGAGGTCCGCCCGATCCTGACCGAGGTCGCCGAGGCGCTGCGCCGGGCGCTGCCCGGGGCCGAGGAGCGGATCCGCTACGGCATGCCGGCGTTCATGCTGAGCGACCGGTACGCCCTGCACTTCGCCGGCTGGAAGCACCACGTCGGGCTCTACCCGGTCTCACCCCTGGAAGCGGACCTGGAGGCCGAGGTCGCGCCGTACCGCGCGGCGAAGGACACCGTGAAGCTCCTCTACACGAACCCCGTGCCGACCGAGCTCGTCGAGCGCATCGCCGTCGCGATGCGTGCACGGCACCCCTAGAGCGTCGCGGCCAGCTTGTCGAGCGACGACTCCAGACCCTGCCGGGACAGCTCGGCGGTCTGCGCGTCGGCGTACCCGCGCTCGACCACGGTCAGGAGCCCGTCGCGGACCGTGATCACGTGGGGGACCTCGCGCGGGATGCCGGCCGGGAAGCCGAGCTCCTGCGGGTCGTAGGAGCCACCGTCGGCGTCGCTGAACCCGTTGAGGAACTCCAGCCGCTCGCCGTCGACGATCCGCGTGTAGGTCCACGTGTTCCAGAGGTCGATGCCGTCGGGCGTCCGCATCGCGACCAGCGAGACCCCGCCCACCCGCACGTCCATCCGCGCGACCGGGCACGTGAACCCCTGCGGTCCCCACCAGGTGCGCACGATGTCGGACTCCGTCCACGCCGCCCACAGGGCACTCGCCGGGGCGTCGAACGCGCGCTGCACCTCGAGGTCGGTCATGACGCCAGCACCTCGTCGAGCATGGCCATCGACGCGCGCGTCCCGGACTCCAGCCCGCCGGACGGCACCCAGCCGTCGCGGTCCTCGACCGACGCGAACAGCGACACCGAGGTCAGGCGGCAGCCGGTCGGCGTGGGCTCGAACGTCTCGACCACCAGCTGCAGCGCCCCCGGACCGCCGGGCTCGAACTCGTAGGTCGACACCAAGCGGTGCGGCGCGCTGACCTCGTGGAACACCCCGCGCATCGGGTACTCGGTGCCGTCGGCGCGCGTCATCACCAGCCGCCACCGCCCGCCGACCCGCAGGTCGTGCTCGTCGACGACGACCGCGAACCGCTCGGACCCCTTCCAGCGCGGCATCAGCTCGGGGTCGGTGTAGGCGCGGAACGCCACCTCGGGCGGCGCCTCGAAGTCGTGCACGACGACGACGTCCTGCCGCCCCGGCTCGACGATCAGCTCAGTGGTTCCCATCGTTGGTTCCCCTCGTCCTTGCGAATCCCGGCGATCTCGCGGTCCAGGGCATCGAAGCTCTGCCGGAACGCCGCCCGGTGGTGCTCGAGCCAGTCGGTGGCGTCGTCCAGCGCGTCCTCGCGGAGCCGGCTCGGCCGCCACTGCGCGCGCCGGCCCCGGGTGATCAGGCCCGCCTCCTCGAGCACCCGGAGGTGCTTGGAGACGGCCTGCGTGGTCATGTCGAACGGCTCCGCCAGCTGGGTCACGGTCGCCTCGCCCTCGGCCAGCCGGGCGAGGATCGCTCGGCGGGTCGGGTCGGCGAGGGCCGCGAACGTCGCGCTCAGCGGATCCACCTGTGAAACCTCTCCGTTGTGCAACTGATAGGTTGAACACTGCTCCTCCAGCGCGCCGCTCGTCAAGCGCATACGCTCGCGAAGGCGGCGACGCCGCTGCACGGCTGCGAGACGAGGGGAGTGTCCATGAGCATCAACGACGACGACATCACCACCGAGCCGGCACCCGCAGGGGAAGGCGTGGCCGACGGCGGCGCGAACCCGGGCGGTCACGACGGCGGCGCGGACGGCTCGGCCGGCGAAGGCCCTGCCGACGGCGGCGCCAACCCCGGCGGCCACGACGGCGGGGCGGACGGCTCCGCAGGTGAGGGCCCCGCAGACGGCGGCGCCAACCCCGGCGGCCACGACGGCGGGGCGGACGGCTCGGCGTAGTGCAGGAGCGCATCCTGAGGCGGCAGGAACGAGAGCGCGGACCGGTCCTGCGGTCCGCGCTCTCCCGCTGCATCGGCGTCCCGACCGAGCGGTTCGCCGACGAGTTCTGGGGCCGGACCGCCCTGCTCTCCCCCGCGAACGACGACTTCACCGACCTGTTCTCCCCGGCCGCGGTCGACGAGCTCGTCGGCCGACGCGGACTGCGCACGCCGTTCGTCCGGCTCGCCCACGAGGGCGCCGTCCTCGAGCCCGGGCGGTTCACGTCCTCCGGTGGGTTCGGCGCCGAGGTGTCCGACCAGGTGTCCAGCGACAAGGTGCTCGCCGAGTTCGCCGCGGGCGCGACGATCGTGCTGCAGGGCCTGCACCGGATGTGGCCGCCGCTGGTCGACTTCACGCGCGAGCTCGTCGAGGAGCTCGGACACCCAGCGCAGGTCAACGCGTACGTCACGCCGCCGTCGTCGCAGGGGTTCTCCCCGCACTACGACACCCACGACGTGTTCGTCCTGCAGGTGTCCGGCGAGAAGCACTGGGTCATCCACGCGCCCGTCCACCCCGACCCGCTGAAGGACCAGGTGTGGACGGACCACAAGGCCGCAGTGGCCGACGCCGGCCGCGGGGAGCCGGTCATCGACCAGGTGCTCCGGCCCGGCGACGCCCTCTACCTCCCCCGCGGCTGGATCCACTCGGCGACCGCGCTGGGCGACACGTCGATCCACCTCACCATCGGCATGGCCGCCTACACGCGCGCCGACGTGGTCGACACCCTGCTTAGCCTCGTCGGGGACACCGAGTCGCTGCGCGCCTCACTGCCCCTGGGCATCGACGTGTCCGACCCGGACCAGCTCCGGCCGATCGTCGAGGAGACCGTCGCCGACCTGGTCCGCGCGCTCTCCGGGACCGCCGACCCCGCGGGGCTGTCGGCTCGACGGCTCGGCGCCCGGTTCGGCCGCGACACCCGTCCCGAGCCCGTCGCGCCATTGGCCACCCTCGCCGCGATCACCGGCCTGACCGAGGCGACGCGCGTCCGGTGGCGGCCGTCGCTCGGCGGTCGGGTCGAGACCGCGGGCGACCGCGTCCGGATCACCGCCCGCGGCACCGTGCTGTCCCTCCCGGTCGAGGCCGAGGACGCGATCCGTGCCCTGCGCACCGGCGACCCGGTCGCCGTCGGGTCCCTGCCCGGGCTCGACCTGGCCAGCGCGCTCGTCGTCGTCCGGCGCCTGCTGCGCGAGGGCGTGGTGGTGACGTCTCAGTGACCGAGGGGTGGGTGCCGTGCAGCGACGGCGCCCGCGCACGCCAGGACTCCCTCGTGGCCACCGGCTCGCACGGCGACCGCTGGTTCCTGGTCGAGAACCAGGCGGGCTGGGGCCGGCACGCGCTGCTGGACCCGCCGTTCGACCACGACCTGGGACGCGCGCTGGTGCACCGGATCGAGGGCGCGGGTATCCGGCCGCTGGCCATCCGTCGCCCGGGCCGGCGAGTCGCGCAGATCGGCATCCGCTGGGCGCTCGTCGACTCGCGTCCGGGCCGGGAGTCCGTGCGCTGGGGCCAGGTGGAGACGCTCCGAGACCTGCTGGACGTGCCGCTCGACGGCTCGACGGGTGTCGCGTCCGACCGGCCGGTCTTCGCCGTCTGCGCGCACGGCCGGCACGACCAGTGCTGCGCGGTCCGCGGTCGGTCGGTCGCGGCCCGCCTGGCGTCCGAGCACCCGGAGGAGACCTGGGAGTGCTCGCACCTGGGCGGCGACCGGTTCGCCGGCACGATGGTCCTGCTCCCGTACGGGCTCTACTACGGCTGGGTGGACGACGGCGACGCGGTCGCGGTGGCCGACGCCTACCTCGCCGGCCGCGTGGAGCCGCGGTTCCTGCGCGGGCGCAGCGCGTACTCGCACCCGGTCCAGGCCGCGCAGCACTTCGCTCGCGCGGCTCTCCGTGACGACTCCCTCGATGCGTACCCGCCGCAGCACGAGGAGCGCACGGCGGACGGCTGGTCCGTGCGGCTCGGCACCGCCGACGGTCCGGTGACCGTGGAGCTCGTCGAGACCTCGTCGGCACCCCTGCTCTCCACCTGCGCGGCGACGCAGGCGCTGCCCGTGCGGCAGTGGGCGCTCGCCGGGATCGCCTACGGGAGGATGTAGCCCGCCGCGCGGAACAGCTCGTACCACTCCGGGCGCGTCAGGGGGATGTCCGACCCCTGGGCCGCACCCGTCACGCGGTCCGGGCTCGTCGTCCCGAGCACCACCTGCATCTGCGCGGGGTGCCGGGTGATCCACGCCGTGGCGATCGCGATGGGTGGGACGTCGTACGTCTCGGCCAGCCGGTCGATCACCGCGTTGAGCTCCGGGTAGTCGGGCGAGCCGAGGAAGACCCCGGTGAAGAACCCGGCCTGGAACGGGGACCACGCCTGGATGGTGATGTCGTGCAGGCGGCAGTAGTCGAGGATGCCGCCGTCGCGGTCGATCGACTGGTCCTCAGCCTGCATGTTCGCCGCGACGCCACGGGCGATGATCGACGAGTGCGTGATCGACAGCTGGAGCTGGTTGGCGACGATCGGCTGGCGCACCGACTTCTTCAGCAGCTCGATCTGGCCAGGCGTCTGGTTGGAGACGCCGAACGCGCGCACCTTGCCGGCGGCCTCGAGCTGGTCGAACGCTCGCGCCACCTCGTCGGGCTCCACCAGCGCGTCCGGGCGATGCAGCAGCAGGATGTCGAGGTAGTCCGTGCCGAGTGCCTCGAGCGACCCGTCGACCGACTCGATGATGTGCTCGTAGGAGAAGTCGAAGCCGTCGGGCGGCACGATCCCGCACTTGCTCTGGATGACGACCTCGGCCCGGTCGGCAGGGGTCAGTCGCATCGCCTCGGCGTAGCGGCGCTCGCACACGTGCATGGCCCCGCCGTAGATGTCGGCGTGGTCGATCATCGTGATCCCCGCGTCGCGGGCTGCGGCCACCAGGGTGCGGATCTCGTGGTCGGTCTTGTCCGTGATCCGCATCAGGCCGAGCACCACGTTGGGGACGACGATGTCCGTGCCGGGCAGGGTGAAGGTCTTCATGGGCCCATGCTGCGCTGGATCACCGGTGCCGGCGAGCCGGACTCTCAGACGGGGATCGTCACGAAGAACCCGCCCTCACCGACCGTGGCGTGCACCCCGTGGCCGTCGAGCAGCTCCACGGCTGTGCAGCCCTGCACCTCCGTGTCCACGAGCCGGCAGAGCAGCGTCGGTCCGGCGGGGACGTCGAGGGTGAACCGCCCGCCGTCGCCGACCGGAGCGACGATGCCGCCCGCCGCGGTGACCGCGTCCGGGTCGAGCGGCTCGTGGAAGTACCGCAGCTGGTCGTCCGGCACGCGCTCGTCGAGGTCGGACCACAGGCGCTCGATCCCACCCGGTCCGGGCAGGGCGACGATCCAGCCGTCCTCGAGGGGGACGTCGGCCAGGCCGGTGTCGTCGATCGCGACGAGCCGTCCCTGCACGCCGTCGGCCGGCGCCGAGCACCCGGCCGCCACCAGCACGACGAGCAGCGCTCCGGCCGCCGGCTTCATCGGCCTAGCTCCCCGTGACCAGGAACCCCGCGCGCAGCAGAGTCTCGTCGCGCGACGACGGGCCGACCAGCAGCTCGAACTGGCCGGGCTCGACGATCCGGCGCCCGTCCGCGTCGACCAGCGTGCAGTCCGCGACCGGTAGCTCGAGGTCGACGACCACCCGCTCGCCCGGCGCGACGTCCACCTGCCGGTACGTCTTGAGCTCCTTGATCGCCCAGGTCACCGACGTGACCGTGTCCCGCACGTAGACCTGCACGGTCTCGCGCGACGGCCGGTCCCCCGTGTTGTGCAGCGCGACCTGGGCGCGGACCGTTTCGGAGGCGCCGAGGACGGGCTCCAGGACGCGCAGGTCCCCGTACTCGACGGTCGTGTAGGACAGCCCCTCGCCGAACGCGAACGGCACGCGCTGGGTGAGGTCCGCGTACCGGGTGCCGTGCTGGCCGGGCAGCTGGTTGTAGAAGACGGGGAGCTGGCCCACGTGCTCGGCGAACGAGATCGGCAGACGCCCGGACGGCTCGATCCGCCCCAGCACGAGCTCGGCGATCGCCTGGCCGCCGAGCATCCCCGGGTTGGCGGCCCACACGATCGCCGCGGCTGTCATCGCGCTCGGGGGGAGGACGAGCGGCTTGCTCGCGATGACGACGACGACCAGTGGCGTGCCGGTTCCTGCGAGGGCGTCGAGCAGGGCGATCTGACCGCCGATCAGCTCGAGCGTGGCCGTGGACCGACCCTCACCGACGAGCTCGATGCGGTCTCCGACCACGGCGACCACGACGTCGGCCGCCTCAGCCACGGCCACAGCCTCCGCGATCATCGCCTCGTCGGGCTCGACCGGCACGACGACGTGCGGGCGCGGCTGTCCGTCGGGGAAGAACTCTCCCTCGGGGTCGATGCCGGGCGTGAGGATGTCGGCGCCGCGCGCGTGCGTGACCGTCCAGGCGGCCGGGGCGTGGTTGCGGAGGCCGTCGAGGACGGTCTGCGTCATCTCGCGCGGGTGGCCGTCGGGCAGCCAGTCGGCCTGGCCGGAGGCGCCCGCCCAGTCGCCGAGCTGCGTGTGCTGGTCGTCGGCGTTGGGGCCGACGACGGCGATGGTCCTCGTGCTCTCGGCGAGCGGGAGCGTGCCGTCGTTGGTGAGCAGGACGAGGGACCGGCGGGCCACCTCCAGGTTGAGCTCGGCGTGCTCCGCGGACCCGATCACCGCGGTCTGGCGCTCGACGCTGGGGTGGCGGGGGTCCTCGAACAGGCCCAGCTCGAACTTCAGGGTGAGGATCCGGCCGACGGCCGCGTCGAGGGCGGCCTCGTCGAGAAGGCCGTCGCGCACCGCCTCCTGCGCACCCTCGAAGAAGCCGGGCGTCGTCATCACCATGTCGTTGCCGGCCCGCACGGCTGCGGCCGACGCGTGCGCGTAGTCGGGCTGGATGTGCTGCTCCCAGACCATCCGGCCGACGTTGTCCCAGTCGGTGATCAGCGTGCCCTCGTAGCCCCACTCGCCGCGGAGCACGTCGTTGAGGAGCCAGTCGTTGATGGTGATCGGCACGCCGTCCATCGACTGGTAGCCGAGCATGAACGTCCGGCAGCCCTCGCGGGCCACGCGCTCGAACGGGGGGAGGAACCAGGAGCGGAGCTTGCGGCGGCTGATGTCCGCCTCGGTGGCGTCGCGGCCGCCCTGCGTCTCGGAGTACCCGGCGAAGTGCTTGGCGGTCGCCAGGATCGCGGTCGGGTCGGACAGGCCGTCGCCCTGGTAGCCGCGGACCATGGCGGAGGCCAGCCCGCCGATGAGGAACGGGTCCTCGCCGAACGTCTCGCTCACGCGGCCCCAGCGCAGGTCCCGGGCGATGCAGAGCACCGGGGAGAACGTCCAGTGGATGCCGGTCGCGGCCACCTCGACGGCGGTCACCCGAGCAACCCGCTCCAGCAGGTCGGCGTCCCAGCTGGCGGCCATCCCGAGCTGCGTCGGGAAGATCGTCGCGCCCTCCCAGAAGGAGTGCCCGTGGATGCAGTCGTCCGCGATCAGCAGCGGGATCCGCAGCCGGGTCTGCGCGGTGAGCTCGTGCGCCTGACGGACCCGCTCCGGGGACGTGTGCAGGATCGAGCCGACGTGCAGGTTGAGCACCAGGTCCTCGACGCCTCCCTGGGCGTTGAGCTGCATCATCTGCCCGACCTTCTCCTCGAGCGTCATGCGCCCGACGAGGTCGGCGACGCGATCTGCGACGGGGAGGCTGGCGTCCTGGTACGGCGCGTTCATGAGGATGTCCCGGGGTCGGATCGATTCGACGATGATGTCTGCGGGACACCCTAGAGGAGCGTGAGATGACCGACGAGTACGACGCCGTCCGAGCTGCGATGGAGACCGGCGGGCTGTACGTGGACTACGGACCCGGGCTGGAGGCGCTCGAGGCCGAGCGTGTCGCCGGCAAGGAGCTGGTCTACGACTTCAACCACTCCCGACCGGGCGACGCCGCCCTGCGGACCTCTCTGTTGGAGCAGCTGCTCGGGTCGGTCGGTGAGGGCGTGTGGATCGAGCCGCCGTTCCACGTGTCCTATGGGTCGCACGTGCAGATCGGGTCCCAGTTCTACGCGAACTTCAACCTCATGATCGTCGACGACGCCTCCGTGGTCATCGGCGACCGCGTGATGATCGCGCCGAACGTCACCCTCTCGACCGCGGGTCACCCGACCGTGCCCGAGGAGCGTGTCGGCGGCCTGCAGTTCTCCCTGCCCGTGCACATCGAGGACGACGTGTGGATCGGGTCGAACGTGGTGGTCCTGCCTGGCGTGACCATCGGCGCGGGCAGCGTGATCGGTGCCGGCAGCGTGGTGACGCACGACATCCCGCCGCGCGTGGTGGCCGTCGGCGTGCCGTGCCGGGTGCTGCGGTCGGTGGACTCGGTGGCGCGCGGGGCGTAGGAGCTCCGTCGCGGTTCTGGCCCTCCTCCGCCGAGCCGCGAGCGTTGCCTGCCCCGATCTGTGCACAGGGTACGAGCGAGTGTCAGTGGTGACTCGTACACTTGTTCGATAACGGGTCAAGACCGGGCAAGGGTAGGGAGGTGGTTGCGGTGACGGCGGTTCTCGAATGGCGCACGGTCGATGACCCGCTCACCTCGCCCACCTCGCTCACCTCGCCCACCTCGCCCACCTCGCCCACCTCGCCCACCTCGCCCACCTCGCCCACCTCGCCCACCTCGCCCACCTCGCCCACCTCGCCCACCTCGCCCACCTCGCCCACCTCGCCCTCGATGGTCTGGGCGGACTCGGGGCGTGGTGCTCGTCCCGGGGTGTCGCCGGTCGGTCCGGCGGGTGCGCGCGTGGTCGATCTCGGTCGGGTGGAGGAGTTCCCCCTGCCACGTGTGGGGGTCGGGGAGCTGGCCTCCATGCTGTCGTCGGTGCCGCTCGCGGAGGTGTCGGACGTGGCGCTGGTGAACGCGACCACGGCCTGGCAGCAGGTCATCGGGATGGCGCAGGCGGCGCAGGCGGTAGTGATCCGGGAGATCGAGGCCCGCACCCCCGACGCACTGGCGCGCGTTCCCGACGAGCTTGCCTGCGCCCTGGTGTGCACCGGTCGTGCAGCCCAGGACCTGTTCCTGCGTGCCTGGGGCTCCGGGCAGCACCCTGCTCTCGCGGACGCTTGGGCGGCCGGGGCGATCGATGCGCGCAAGGTCGACGTGATCCTGGACGAGATCCACCGGTCCGGCACCGCCCTGCCCGGCAGTGAGGTCGACGTCGTGGTGGCCGACGCGGTGGAGCGGGCCGCGGAGATGACCAGCCCGCAGCTGACCCGCCACCTGCGCGCCACCCTGATCGCCGCCGACCCCACCGTCGCCGAGCAGCGTCGGGTGGTGGAGCGCGAGCGGCGCGGGGTGTTCCTGGACCTGGCCCCCGACGCGATGGCCCGCCTGATCGCCTACCTGCCCGCCGCCGACGCCACCGCCGCATTCACCGCCATCGACGCCCTGGCCGGGCACGCCGCCATCGACGGCGACACCCGCAACATCGACCAACGCCGCGCCGACGCCCTCACCGACGTGTTCACCACCATCCTGGACCGCCAGACCACCCCCGACGGGACCCCGCTGCCCACCCGCCACGGGCAACGCGTCGCCCTGCAGGTCACCGTCGCGGCCAGCACCCTGGCCGGCCTGGACAACCGGCCCGCGATGTTGGGTTCGTACGGCCCGATCCCCGCCCAGGTCGCCCGCGAGCTCGCCCAAGACGCCACCTGGCGGCGCATCCTGACCGACCCCACCGGCCAGGCCTGCGCCGTGGGCACGCAGTCGTACCGCCCCGGGGCGGACCTGACCCGCACCGTGCAGGCCCGCGACGTGACCTGCACCTTCCCCGGCTGCCGGACGCCTGCCACCCGCTGCGAGATGGACCACCGCACCCCCTACGACCACACCCGCAGCACCGGCGACCAACCCGGCCACAACCAAACCTGTGAGGCGAACCTGCACGCCCTGTGCACACACCACCACCAAGCCAAAACCCAAGGCTGGTGGAACGTCACCCACAACCGCCACACCGGGGTCACCACCTGGACCGACCGCCACGGCCTGACCTACGCCCGCCACCCCATCCCCATCCTGATCGCGCCGAGCGCCCTCGAACACGCTCCACCACCACCACGCGCCGACCGGGGCGACCCACCCTTCTGACCAAAGGGGGCGAGGTGTCCGCGTGCTGAGGTTCCACCGGACGCGCTCCGATCAGTCACGCCGCGCGCCCGCGCGCCGGGACTCGGCCGCATCGGCGCGCCAGGGGCTCGGCCGCATCGGCGCGCCAGGGGCTCGACCGCATCGGGCGCGTCGATCAGTCACGCCCGCGCGACAGGGGCCGGGCTCGGCCGCGTCGGGCGATCCATCGAGAACCCGGGCGTCCATCGATCCCGGGCACAACCGGCGGAGGCCGTGGGCCTGCGCGCCGCTGTGCCCGCTACCTTTGCGCGCATGCGTATCGCGGTCCTGTCCGACGTGCACGGGAACCTGACCGCGTTCGACGCGGTGCTGGCCGACATCGACGCCCGCGGGATCACGACGATCCTCAACCTCGGTGACGTGGCCGGGAAGGGACCGCGGGGATCGGCGGCGATCGCCAGGACGCGGGATCGGTGCACCCTGACGGTCCGCGGGAACTGGGACGACTTCCTGCCGGTGTCGGCGGACCACGAGGACCCGGCGATCCGCTGGTGGCACGACGAGCTCACCGACGACGACCGCACGTGGCTGCTGAACCTGCCGCTCAGCCACGACCTCGAGCTGGCCGGGCGACGGATCCGCCTGTTCCACGCGTCGGCCACGAGCGTCTACACGCGCGTGCACTTCCACCACACCGAGGACGAGTTCACCGCGATGTTCGCCACCACGGAGCTGACCGGCGACGGTCCGGAGCCGACCGTGGTGCTCTACGGCGACGTCCACGACGCCTACGTCGAGACCAACCATGGCCGGACGCTGGTCAACGTGGGCAGTGTCGGCAACCCGCTCGACGAGACGACCGCGTCCTACGTGATCCTCGAGGCCGTCGGCGACACGTTCGGCATCCAGATCGTCCGCGTCCCGTACGACGTCGAGGCGGAGCTCGCGGTGGCGGACGCACTCGGGATGCCGACGCTCGCGGAGTGGTCGATCGAGCTGCGCACCGCGATCTACCGCGGCCGGCACGCGGAGCTGGGGCTCACCACGCCCCGGTGATCGTCACCAGCGCCAGCCCGGCGGCCAGCCCGGCCCCCATGATCGCGCCGGTCATCCCCGCCGCCTGCCGGCCGAGCTGCCGCCAGGCCACCACTACGGGGACGCCCCAGAGGAGCACCGACACCGCGAGCAGCACCCGCGACACGACGACCCCCGTCGGACTCGGCTGTGACGCCATGAACGGGTGCCCGAGGAGCGCGCTGTCGAACCAGAGGAAGGCCGACAGGGGGACCACCGCGATCCCGACGGCGACGACCTGCACGATCGACCAACCGCGGCGGCTCATGCGGGAAGAGTAGGGATCCCGCGGACCGGGAGCGGCAGCGCTCACCCGCGCGGCCGAACGTCAGGCCGCCCGGCGCACCGCGATCACGTTGTCCGAGACCTCCGCGGTCTGAGCGTCCGGGCCGGTGGCCGTGCGGCGGGGGGCGTCGAGCGTCTCGATGGTCCACCCGTCGCCGAGGTCGAACGACGCCAGCGACTCGGCGGGCGTCGGGAAGTCCCGGTGCTGGTCCCAGAACCACGGAGCCGACGACGCGTGCTCGATCACCACGAACAGTCCGCTCGGCGCGACCAGCTGGGCCGCGCGGTGCAGCACCTCCGCGCGGGGGAACTCCGCCGGGCCGTGCAGGTACGTCGCGGTCACGAGGTCGAACGAACCGGTCGGCATCGACTCGCGCAAGTCGTGCTGCTCGACCGTCACCTGAGAAGACAGCCCGGAGTCCGCGGCAGCCTGCGCCACGCGACCGAGCGCGATCGCGGCGGCGTCGACCGCGGTCACGTGCCAGCCGAGCGACGCGAGCCAGAGGGCGTCGCCGCCGTGGCCGCAGCCGAGGTCGACCGCGCGGCCGGGCGTGGGAGCCAGCGCGCCGAGCACGTCGACCAGCACCGCGTTCGGCCGCGTACCCCAGGAGGGGTCGATCGTCGCGTAGTGCTCGTCCCAGTAGTGCTCGCCGTGCGTGTGCTCAGTCATGGTCGACATCGTCGGCCGCGACCGAAGAAGCCGGCAAGCCGCGTTGCCGTTCCGGCAACCCCACCGCCGCCACCAGCCGCCGTACGACGCCGTCCGGGTCCGCCTCCCACTCGGTCGCCAGCACCTGCACCACGCGCCAGCCGCCGGAGCGCAGGGCGGTCGGCTGCGTGACGCGGCGCTCGTCGAGGGAGTGGGCGGCGAGCCGCGCGGACTGGTCGACGAGCACGCCAACGGTGTGGGCGGGGGCGCCGGGCGGGCGCAGGGCGAGGTCGCAGCGGAACGCCGACTGACCGACGCCGGCGACGACCTCGACCCCGGCCGCGCGGACGGCGTCGGCGATCTGCTCGACGATCGGCGGGACGACCGGGGTCGGCACCCGTCCGGACCGCTCGCGCAGCCCCGCCAGCACCCCGGCGGCCGCGGCGGCGTCCCCGTTGGAGACCGCGTCGGCGTAGTGCAGGAAGCCGCGCAGGGTGTTGGCGCCGTCGTTGTAGACGTTGGTGATCGCGGTGTGGTCGATGCTGCTGACCAGGACCATGTGCCGGCGGGCGCGGCTGAAGATGACGTTGAGCCGCTTCTCGCCGCCCGCGTTGTTGATCGGCCCGAAGTTCATGCGCATGCGACCGTCCGGGCCGGCGGCGTAGCAGACGCTCATGAGGATGACGTCGCGTTCGTCGCCCTGGACGTTCTCGAGGTTCTTCACGAACAGACCGACCACCTGGCCGTCCTCCTCGCGGGTCAGCTCGGCGTCGTACAGCCGGGCGAACTCGGCGTCGTCGCGGCCCAGCCGTTCCAGCGCCCGCTCGACCTCCGACTGCTGCGCCTCCGAGAACGCGACGATCCCGAGCGTCTGGCCGGTGCCCCGGGTCAGGAGCTCGCGGACCAGGTGCGCGATCCAGACGGCCTCCTGCGGGTTGGTCCGCTGCGTGTAGACGCCGTCGAGCACGCGCATGGCGCTGATGCTCCGCTCCAGCAGGCCGTCGACGGCAGAGACGACATCCTCGGGCGACGGTGACGACGAGCCGACCGTCACTTCCAGCGGGCGCGCGCGGACGTGGGTGAGGGTGCGGTCGGGGATCGTGGTCAGGCGGCCCTCGTAGAAAGCCGCGTTGCTGAACTGGATCAGCGCCTCGTACTGGCTGCGGTAGTGCCAGGTGAGCATGGTCGACGGCAGCCGCACGGACCCGACCGCGAGGAAGCTGTCGGAGTCGAGGACCGCGCCCACCGTGACCTCGTCCTCGGGCTCGTCGGAAAGGGCGGCGCCCACCTGGAAGTACCGCGACGGCGGCAGCTGCATCCGGTCGCCGACGACGATCACCTGCGCTCCGCGGAACAGCGCGGGCACGGCCTCCTCGACGGGGATCTGGCTGGCCTCGTCGAAGATCACGACGTCGAACGACCCCTCCAGCGGCAGGGTGTCCGACAGCGACGACGGGCTCATCAGCCACACCGGGCGCATCGCCGCCACCACCGCACCGGGCTCCGCCGAGGCCAGGTGCCGGATCGACTTGTACGCGCGCACCTTGCCGAACTCGTGCTCGAGCTCCCTCCGGCCGGCCATCCACAGGGCCTTGACTGCGCGGTCGTCCGTGGACATCCCGCTGACGGTCCGCTGCGAGTGCGCGACCGACTCGACGAACTGCGCCCGCAGCCGGGCGGTGACCACGTCGGCGTTGGCGCGCTGGAGCTGCGGGGCGCGCTCGGCCACCCGGTCCAGCAGGTCGGCCAGCCGGTCGCCGTCGAGCCGGCTGAGCGCGGGCTCCTGCGCGCGGGCCTCGCGCATCGACGCGGCGACGACGGCGTGCTCCAGCTGGTCCGGGGACGCGTCGAGCTGCCGGAGCGCGCGCAGCACGGTCGGCGCCGCCGCGAGGTCCCGCAGGGTGCCGGCCGCCGCGCGGACCAGGGCCTGCCCGTCGGCGCCCGTGAGCCCGCGCAGCTCGTCGCGCAGGGCGCTCATCGGCAGGTCGTCGGCGCCGGCGACGAGCCCGGTCAGGTGCGTCCGGACCGTCTCGACGAGCTCCGGCAGCCGGTCGAGGACGTCGTCCCGCTCGGTGTCCGCCAACCGCGTGCGCCACACCGCGAGCCGCCCGGTGTACCGCCGGATCGCCGCGATCCTGTCCGAGAGGACAGCGAGGTCACCGTGGCCCCAGTCGCGGGCCAGCTCCTGGGAGAACGCGTCGGCCCGGGCTGCCGTCTCGTAGCGGGCGACCAGGAGCTCCAGGGCAGCAGTGGCGGTCGGCCGGACCTGCCGGTCGGCCGCGTCGAAACCCGCCTCGACCAGCCGCTTCACCCGCCGCCAGCCACCGTCGAGGAACTTCCAGACCGAGGCCTCGCGGCGCCGGGCGATCTCCAGGGCCGCTGTCGCGTCCGGCGCGGAGAGCGGCTCGCGCCAGCCGGAGGCCGCCCGGTCGGCCGCGTCCGCCGCCGCCTCGACCTCGCGCCACGCGACCGTGGCGTCCTGCAGCCGGCGCGCGGCGGGCGTGCGCGGGGTGACGGCCGAGCCGAGGTCGCGCTGGACCAGGGGTGCCAGGACCGCGTGCATCTGGCCGACCGCGTCGGCGTCGTCCACGGTCAGGTCGTCGCCGTCGCCCAGGACGGCCAGCACGGCGTCGACCGCCGCGGCGGCGTCCTGCGCCCGCTGCGCGACCACGGCGTCGGCACGCGGCTGGTCGAGGACCGCGGGGTCGATCAGGCGGGCCGGCGTGCGCGCGAGCACCGGGGCGGCGCCGGCGCGAGCCAGCGCGGCGACGAGGGCGTCGACCAGCGGGCGGGCCGGCACCCAGTCGGACGGCTCGGGCAAGAGCGCCTGCTCGGCGGGCGTGAGGTCGTCGCCCCAGCGGAACCCGCGCAGCGCGATCAGCCGCTCGAGCACGTCCTGCACGCCGCCGAGGGCCCGCTCGTAGGCGCCGACCTCGGCCAGGGCGCCGGTCGTCGCGTCGATCAGCGCGGCCCGCCGGGCCTCGACGGCCTCGAGCGGCTCGTCGTCGGCCAGCCAGCGCTCGTACGTGTCCCGCAGGCCGTGCACGAACTCCTTCTTGTCCTCCTGGCTGTCGTGCACCAGCGTGCAGATCTCGCCGAGCCCCTGCGCCCGCAGCCGGGCGTGCACCACGTCGAGCGCCGCGCGCTTCTGGCAGATGAACAGCACGCGCTTGCCGTGCGCGACGAAGTCGGCGACCAGGTTGGTGATCGTCTGCGACTTGCCCGTGCCGGGCGGTCCCTGGATGACGAAGTTGTCGCCGGAGCGGGCCAGCGCCACGGCGCCCAGCTGCGACGCGTCCGCGGGGACGACGAGGTACCGGTCGGCCACGGGGATGGTCGCGCCGTGCTCGGCGACGTCGCGCGGAGCGGTCGAGAACAGCTCGTCGAACGCCTCGTTAGGCATCGGCTCGGTCAGCAACGAGTCGTAGTCGCGGACCAGGCTGAGCGTGCGGTAGTTGAAGTTGGCCAGCGTGACCATGGTCAGGTCGACGTCCCAGGTGTACGGGTTGTCGTCGCCCTGCGTCTGCATCGAGAACGTCTCGACCATGTGCTGCGGAGCGGGCGCGTCGCCGAGCTCGACCGACAACGGGATCGGCCGCCGCTGGATGCGGTCCTGGAAGATCTGCACGCCCAGCGGGTTCCAGCCCGGCCGCGTGTAGGAGTATGCGTACTGCCGACGCCCGAACAGCGGACGGGTGCTCGGTCGGCGTCGCCGGTAGGCCTGGAGCGCCACCTGGGCCCGGTGCCGGACCAGCTCGATCCGCGGCTTGTCGACGAGGCCGACGACCACCGCCGGCTGCGTCGTGCGCGCCTGCTTCTCGATGCTCGCCCGCAGCTCTTCGACGGCCCCGTCGGACGCGAGGTCGATGGTCTCCGGCAGCCGCAGCCCGAACAGCTCGTCCAGCTGGTGCCGCAGCACGGGGTTGACCTCTGCCTGCGTGCCGGTCAGCTGCAACCGGTAGGCGTCGCGCACCCCGCGCTGCTTGGTCAGCGTCACCGGCGCGAGCACCAGCGGGGAGTCGATCGGCGTGCCGGGGTCGTTCTTCACGTCGTGCCAGCGCAGGAACGCGACCACCAGGCGCAGCTGGTCCCGCCCGTACTCGGCACGGTCGCGACGGGCGGACGAGATGAGCGCGTCGAGCGCCGCCGCGGCGTAGGGGGCGTCGTCCCAGCGCACCAGCGAGCCGACGTCGACGGCCTTGCCGTCCACCAGCCGGGCCGAGGCCGGACCGCCCCACGTGAACAGCTGCGACGCGCGGATGTGCCGCACGTCGAGCACCAGCGGCACCGACGCCTCGGTGAGGTTGATGGTCCGGCCGGTGGGCCGGAAGTGCAGCATCGGGTTGCGTCGGGAGGCGTCGAAGAGCCGGTCGCGCAGGTGCTCCAGGACGGCCGCGCGGCGGTCGGTCCGCTCCCCGAGCACGCGGTCGAGGTCGAAGTCCTCGGGCTGGTCGCGGTAGGTCTCCAGCCGCGTGATCACGTCGGCGAGGTCCTGGGCGCGACGCCGGCGGTCGGGCGCGATCATCGAGCTCGCGACCGTGGCCAGCACCGGGTGCAGGGCGGGCGCGAGGGCGAACAGGTTGTTCCGGCGCTGCTGGAGGAGGTCCGCGTCGGCCTCGTCGGCCAGGTCGAGCCCGCACACCAGGGCGACGAACAGCTCACCCAGGCTGGCGATGTCGGTGAGCTCGTCGTGGTGGCCCGCCAGGTGCTCCCAGCGCTGCCAGCCTGCGACGATCCGGACGGTGCCCACGACGCCGTCCTCGGCGGTGCGCTGCTCGACCTCCACCGCGGCCGACACCTCCGCGGCGGCGATCGCGGCGCGGTTGCGCTGCGGCGGTCCCGCCTGCGTGACGTCGACGGTCACCGGCTCCGCGTCGGTCTGCGCCAGTGCGCCCAGGCCGCGCAGCGGGGCGACGCGTCCGGTCTCGTGCAGCGTCTGCACGGTGCGGAACATCGGCAGCAGCAGCCCGAGGACGTCGTCCGGGGGCAGACCGCCACGGGCCACGGCACGACCGATGAGCGCGCGCATCAGCCCGCCGCCGCCGAGACCTTCGCGAGCGCCCGCTCGCCGAGGTCGAGCTCGTCCTTGAGCAACCGCAGCACCTCGTCCCCGAGACCGACCCGTCGGCCGACCGCGAGCACCGCGCCGAGGTCGTCGACACCCCCGTCGTCGTCGGCGGTCGCGAAGTCGACCAGCACGGACGCGAGATAGGTGCGGGTCTCCGCGGCCAGGTTCGACGGTGTGTCCGTGAGCACGGGCGGTCCGCCGACGACCACCCCGAACCGCTGCGCCAGGTCGAGCGCCTCCTCGCTGCGCACCACCTCGTCGGCCACGAGCATCCACACGAGCGACCGCGTGATCTCCGCCAGCCCGTCCTGCCCGAGCACGTCGAGCGCGCCGAGGTCCAGCTGAGGGCCGAGGGCCGCCGCGACAGCCGCGTCCGCGCCGGGGCCGCGCTCGGCCCACTCCTGGAGCGCCCAGGCACGCAGCACGGTCTCCGGGTGGGTGCTGCCGGCGCTCGGGACGCTGTAGTCGACCTCGGCGGCCTGGCGCAGGTACGCGGCCGAGTCGACCTTGGTCAGCCCCGTGGCGATCTTGACCAGGCCGCTCACCGTCGTCGTCAGCGACCCGCAGGCCAGCATCCCGCCCCGGTCCGCGTACAGCTCCGTGGCCAGCCGGAACCGGCGCGCGGTCTCCAGGTACTCCGAGGGTGTCCGGGCGTCGGACTCGGCGGCGTCCAGCAGGCGGGCGGCCGCGAGGAACCGGCCGTCGTCGGCGGTCCAGAGCAGGTGGTGCGCCAGCTCGTGGCCGGCGACGGCGCACAGCTCGTCGTCGTCGAGGAGATTGAGGGTGCCGCCGGTCAGGACGAGGACCGCGCGGTCCGGCACGTACACCAGCTCGGCGTTGCTGCCCTGGCCGCGCTCGTCGACGTAGATCTCGATCGGCACCGTGACGCCGAGCGCGTCGGCGGCCCGCTGGACTGCCGCGTGCGCCTCCGGGTGGCCCACCGGGTCCACGCGGTACGTCTGGCGGAGCAGCAGCTGGTCCAGCTCGTCCGTCCCCGACGAGGCCATCGGGCGCAGCGAGGCGAAGGACACCGGGTTCTCGCGCTCCAGGAGCGCGGCGACGTCGCGGTGGTACGGCAGCGGTCCCCAGTCGGTCACGGCCACCTCCCTCGTCGTCGCGGCCCCGGCGACGATAACGCGCTCAGGGGGTTGCCGGGTCGACCCGAGGTTCGGCAGGGTGAGGCGCGTCCGGAGCCGGACCGCCGCCGGGGGGCGTGCGGACGGCGGACGCGTCTGCAGGGGGTATGCATGACTGCCGTACGTCTCCATGTCCGCAGGTGGGGCACGCTGCTCGCAGCACTCAGCCTCGTCGTCACGCTCGGAGCGACCGGTGCGACCGCCGCACCACCGTCGGACCGCACCAGCCGCGCCGAGGCGGCCCGGGTGGACCGGGTGCCCGCCCCGGACCCGCAGTGGTTCGACTGCTCGACCGCCTTCGGGCCACGGACCCAGTGCGGCACCGTGCAGCTGCCGCTCGACTACGACCAGCCCCGCAAGGCCACCACCGAGGTCGCGCTGCTCAAGGTCCCGGCCACCGACCCGGCACGCAAGCTCGGGACGCTGTTCCTCAACCCCGGCGGGCCGGGCGGCTCCGGGGTGCAGATCGCCGCCGCGGCGCCGTTCTTCCTGTCGCCGGCGCTGCTGGAGCGGTTCGACGTGGTCGGCTTCGACCCGCGCGGCACCAACTACAGCAGCAACGTGCAGTGCTTCCGGAACCTCGGCGAGCAGGCGAGCGCGCTGGCGGGGCTGAACGTGCCGTTCCCGGTGGGCGACGCCGAGACGGGCGCCTTCATCGCCTCGTCGAAGGCGTTCGGCATCGCCTGCTCGACCACCGGCACGCCGCTGTCCGGCTCGATGTCGACCGCCGAGGTGGCCCGGGACATGGACGTCCTGCGCAGGACCGTCGGCGACCAGCGCCTCAGCTACCTGGGCTTCTCGTACGGCACGTACCTGGGCAACGTGTACGCCAACCTGTTCCCGGACCGCGTGCGGGCCGTGGTCATCGACGGCGTGCTCGACCCGGTGGCCTGGGCCGGCACGCCGGCGACGGCCGGCATCCCGCAGACGCAGCGGCTGAAGTCCGGCGAGGCTGCCTCGAGGGCGCTCCACGAGGTCCTCGCGCGGTGCACCACCGCGGGCCCGGAGTTCTGCTCGCTGGCGGGGCTGGGCGACCCGGAGACCCTCTACGCCGACATCATCGCGTCGCTGAAGGCCGAGCCGCTCACGATCGTCGACGAGACGGGCGAGCCGGTGTTCGTGCTCACCTACGCGACCCTCATCAGCTTCCTGCTCGGGGACCTGTACGCGCCGGAGGGCTACAGCTACGTCGACCAGGACCTGACGCTCGTCGCCACCCTGCTCGCCGCAGGCGGCACCACCGCGACGAGCGCCCCGCTGGTGGAGAAGTACGAGGCGCTGCACGCGACGGCGCAGCGCAGCGACGCCTTCGGTCTGGGCTTCCCGTACGACAACTCGCCCGAGGCGTTCCAGAGCGTCCTGTGCACCGACGGCCTCAACCCCGCGCGCGCCGAGAAGTGGGTGCCGGCGTCCGCCCGCGCCGACGCCGTCGCTCCGGGGTTCGGTCCGCTGTGGACGTGGGCCTCGTCCCCGTGCGCGTCGTCCACGTGGACGGTTCGCGACGAGGACGCGTACGCCGGGCCGTTCACGCACCGGACCGCGGCGCCCGTGCTCGTCGTCGGCAACTACTGGGACCCGGCGACCAACTACGACGGCGCGGTGGCGGCGTCGTCCCTGCTGCCGAACAGCCGCCTGCTGTCCAGCGACAGCTGGGGGCACACGGCCTACGGCACGTCGGCGTGCGTGACGGACGCGGTGGACACCTACCTGCTCCGGGGACGCATTCCCGCTGCGGGGACGGTGTGCACCGGTGACGTGCAGCCGTTCACGGTGCCGCCGGGTACCGAGCAGCGTCGTGGCGCGCCGGAGCGTGCGCTGCCGCCGGTGGTGCCGCCGCTGCCGGGCGCTCTGCCGCGGAGCTGACCGCGGTGGTCCTGACCGGGTGGGTGACTGCCCGGTCAGGACGGCGCCGCCGCCGGATGATCCACTCCGCGACCGCAAGGTTCAGCACCCAGGCCGCGGCCATGATCAGGGCACGGCTCGTCTCGCCGACCGACCCGGCGAGGGTCCAGGGGATGAAGAGCACGGCCTGCGTGCCGGCGCCCTGGCCGATCGCGTAGCCGCGGGTCATCCACGCGCTGTGCGTGACGACGTCCCGGCGGCGGATGGCCGGGACGCCGAGCACGAGGAACGCGACCATCGCGGAGCCGAACACCACGCGGAACACCTCGAGCAGGGGACCGTCCCCGGCGGGCAGCTCCGCGAACACCGCCATCCACAGGCCCGCGAGCGCCGCCACGATGCCCGCGGGGGCGACCACGCGACCGGCCAGCCGGTGCCAGCGCGGACGCCGGCGCCTCAGGCCGGGATGGAACTGGAACGCGCCGAGCAGGCAGAACACCGTCGCCGCCACGATGTGCACCACCACGGGCGCCGGCATCGCGACGAACCGCGCGTTGTCCGGCGTGACCTCCGGGCTGCCGGCGAGCTCCGCCAGCCGGATCGACCCCGCCAGCACCGGGACCAGGCTCAGCAGGATCAGGCCGGCCGGGATGCGCCACTCGTGTCTGGGCACGGGTCCCCCTTCGTCAGGTGCGGATCGTCGTGCTCCGAGCCTGGCCGCCGCGGGCGTGCCGGGTCATCGGCCGATGGGCCGCAGCCGGGTCGTCCCTTCGGCCGGGTGGCTTCCTGTGGGCGAGCTGTTCGACTGCCGTCTCAGTAGGCACGCTTGTGCCCGCCCGAGTGCACGGGCCCGCGCTCCGGGACATAGTGCGAGCTGAGTGCCACGCACTCGGTGGCCGACGACGCGACGCGGACGACCCGGGGGGTGTCGACCGACGCGTCGCGCCCGTCGCGCGGCTGCGCGGGCGGCAGCGAACCTGCGGACAACAGAGCGGCCGCCAGCACGGCGACGCAGCCCGAGGCGATGCCGACCGACGCGGTCCGGCGAGGTGAGAACACCATGACTCCTGCCCCTCTCCACCGGCGGGGTGCCGGCTCTGTCGTCCACGGTCGACCGGCGCGCGCGCCGCCGATATGGGTATCCGTGCGTATTCCCCTCCGCCGCTGGACCGGCCTACGGTCGAACCGGGGAGAGGGGGCAGCCATGGGTGGACACGTGCACCTGCACGCGGGGGACGCCGAGGCCGTCGTGGACCTCATCGAGTCGAGTCGCGAGAGCAACCCAGGACTCTCGTTCCCCGAGGCCACGTTCGAGGGGCTGCGCAGGCTCTTCCCGGGGTGCCACTTCCAGTACCAAGTGAACGACGTCATCGGGCGCCGCAGGATCTGGGTCCACGGGATGGGACCCGACGGCCCCCTGTACGAGGACGGGTCCGGACCCGACGACATCGAGGAGGACCGCTACTTCTTCGACGTCATCTGGCAGGACCCCATGTGCAGCCTGCCCCTGCGCACGGGGGACCGGCGCACGATCCTCATGACTCCGGACTTCTTCCCGACCCGGCGCGACATGCTGAACAGGCCATTCACGCGGGAGTTCTGCCCGGAGATCGTGTCGGTGCTGTCAATCTGCCTCCCGTCGCTGCACGGCTACGAGCGCCGCATCTCCGTCGGCCGGGAGGAGGGGCGGGTGTTCGACGAGCGGGACCGGTGCGTCGCCGAGCTCCTGCGCCCCCACCTGCAGGAGATCTGGCTCGACGCCGAGCGTCGCCGTGTCGGCGCCCCCGCGCTGACGCCTCGGGAGTGGGAGGTCCTCGCACTCGCGGCGTCAGGTCTCACCCACGGACAGATCGCCGAGCGGCTCTTCCTGTCCGAGTCCACGGTGCACAAGCACATGGAGCACGTCCGCGAACGCGTCGGGGTGCGCACGGCAGCCGAGGCAGCGGCGCTGGCCCTGCCGTTCGCGCCTGTCGCGCACACGCCGGCTCACGGGCAGGTGTCCGCGGCCGGCTCGCCTGAGAAGCGGTCGGTGGTCCACGCGACGAGCTCGGGGATCAGCGGGGAGTCCGCCTCGACCAGCGGGACGTGACCGCGGCCGGCATACGTGCGGTAGTCGACCGCGTAGCCGGCCGCGCACCGGTCGTCGACGTAGGCCGCCTGGGCCGCGGGCGTCACCAGAGCGTCGTCGGCCCCCTGAGCCACCAGCAGCGGCGCCGCGATGCGTCCGGACGGCACGTTCTGGACCAGGCGGTCGAGGAACACGCCGCTGCTCGGGTCGCCCGACCAGATCGGCCGGTCCAGGGCCACCGAGGTGAGCACGGAGACGAGGACGCCGGGCTCGGCGAGGCACCGCTGGGCCATCTCGCGCGTGATGATCCGCGCGCCCGGCCGGATCAGGTCGTCGAAGGTCACGTCGGGGTACTCGGCGGTGTAGCCCTCCACCACGTAGGACGCGAACAGCTCCCCCGCGGTCACGTTCTCCACGACGTCCACCAGCGCCGGCAGGTTGCTCGCGGGCGCCAGGGCGGCGACCCCGTCGATCCGCAGCTCCGGCGCGTACGACGGCGCGAGCATCCCGGCCCACAGGGCCGCGTGGCCGCCCTGCGAGTGGCCCCACACGACGGTCTCCTCGGCGAGGTCGATGTCGGAGAGCTGGTGCGCCGCCCGGACCGCGTCCAGCACCGAGCGCCCCTCGCCCTGCCCGATCAGGTAGGGGTGCGGCCCCTCGGTGCCCAGACCCGTGTAGTCGGGGGCGACCATGGCCCAGCCCTGCGCGAGGACGTCGTCCTGCACGACCATCGCGCCGGAGCTCAGCCCGTCGGTCAGCACGGACGGCGCACACCCGCTCACCACACCGGTGGTCCCGTGCGCCCACGCGACCACCGGGCTCGGGGATGCTGAGTCCGGCGCGACGACCAGCCCGCTGGCGACCGCGGGACGCCCCTCGTCGCGGGTGGTCGTGTAGAGGATCCGCCACGCCCGGGCGCCTGCGGGGATCTCGTCGCTGGTGAACGGCTCGCTGCGGAGCAGCTGGCCGGGGGCGGACGGGACGTCGTCGGGTGGGTCGTAGAACGCGTCCGGCCGGGGCACGCCGCTCTGCACGACCACGCCGGCCAGCACCAGGACGAGCGCTACCAGCGCACCGAGCACCGAGCCGGTGAGCCGCCACCAGCCGCCGCGCGGGTCCTGCCGGCGCGGCCACAGCCGGCCGAGGTCGGCGTCCTGCCCGCGGACACCGGCCACGATCTCGCGCACCCCGACGATCACCAGCCGCACCGCGAACACGACGGCGACCACCAGCACGGTCACGTCCGGCCACGCGAGCGCGAGCAGGCCCAGCACGATCGCCGTCGCACCCCCGACCACCGCGTTGGCGCGAGCCGTCCCGTGCACGCCCCGGGACCGGACCAGGTCCAGCACACCGTCGACGATCAGCGCCGCGGCGACCACCAGGGCGAGCACGCGGATCGTCACGCCCGGCCACACCACCACCGCGAGCGCGGCAGCCAGCGAGACCGAGCCGCGCACCACCGACCACCGGTCGCCGTCCGCCAGCTCGTCGACGCCGAGGACCACCAGCCCGATCACGACGACCACCACCAGCACGGCCAGCGACGAGAACGGCCGGACGACGAGCACGGCACCGAGCAGCACGGCCACGATCCCGAGGGTCAGTCGCAGCCGGCGGGAGACCGAGTGGTCGTCGCGGCGCGGCACGAGCCGAAACTAGCGCTCCGGTCGGTCAGCCGTCGCGGGTCGGCCGCTCGGACTCCTGCCCGCGCGTGTCGGACCTACCGGGCACAGTGGACGCATGGATGTGAGGACGGCGGTCGAGGCCCGGGTCGGTTCCGGTGAGGTGCACGGTGCGGCGTGGCTCGTGGACCGGGCGGGGCACGTGACCGTCGGGGCCGCGGGCATCAGCGCGCCGGACACGATCTTCCGCATCTCGTCGGTGACCAAGCCCGTGGTCGGGGCGCTCGCGATGCAGCTGGTCGACGACGGGCTGCTGCGGCTCGACGACTCCGTGGACGCCCTGCTCCCGGAGCTGGCCGACCGCCGCGTGCTGCGCGATCCGGCCGGCCCGATCGACGACACCGTCCCCGCGGACCGACCGATCACCGTGCGGGACGTGCTCGGGTTCCGGCTCGGCCTCGGCATGGACTTCGCCGGACCGTTCCCCGGCGCGGTCCTCAGCGCCCTGGCGGAGCGCGGGCTGCCGGTCGGTCCGCCCGCCCCGCAGCAGTCACCGGGCCCCGACGCGTGGATGCGGATCGTGGGGAGCGTCCCGCTCGCGGCGCAGCCGGGCGCCCGCTGGCTGTACAACACGGGCGCCCAGGTGCTCGGCGTCCTCGTGGCGCGCGCGGCGGGTCGACCACTGCCGGAGCTCCTGGCCGAGCGGCTCCTCGACCCGCTCGGCATGGTGGACACCGGCTTCCACGTCCCACCCGCGAGCCTCGGCCGGTTCGGCCGGCAGTGGCTGGGGACCGACGTGTACGACGAGGTGGACGGGCAGTGGGCGCGACCGCCGGCCTTCCCGGACGCCGCGTCCGGTCTGGTCTCCACGGTGGCCGACCTGCACGCGTTCGCAGCCGGCCTGCGGTCGGCTCCGCGGCCGGACATGCTGACCGCGAGCGGCGGCGCGCACGACGCCGACGGACGCGAGGGCTGGGGGCTAGGGATCGGCGTGCTGCTCGCCGACCTCCCCGACGGTCGGCACGCCGGCAGCTACGGCTGGGACGGCGGCCTGGGGTCGACCTGGTGGAGCGACCCCGTCACGGACACGGTCGCGATCCTGCTCACCACGGACGCGTGGACGTCACCGCAGCCGACGCCCGTGTTCACCGACTTCTGGGCGGCGGCCTTCGGGCAGTGACGCTCAGGCGAGCTGCTCGACGAACGCGATGACCGTCGAGTCGTTCCACCCGTCGATCCCCTCGAACACGACGGTCCGCTCCGGCGACGCCATCCACACCTGCTCGAGCCGACGGAACTCGTCCTGGTCCCCCTCGGCGCTGACCGCCCAGGTGAACTCGGCAGTCTCCCGGTTCAGGTACGCCGACTCGACGGTGAACCCGTAGGCGGCCCGCGCGGGCACCAGGAGGGACGGCCACCACACCAGGAACTCGTCGACCAGGTGGGGCTTGAGGTTGTAGCGGCGGAGCTGGACGGTGCGGCTCACGGGTCAGACCGTCCCCTCGGCCAGCCACGCCTCGAAGGCGTCGAACGACGACGGCCGCCCGAGGAACCGCTGGACCAGCTCAGCGGCGTCGGCCGAGCCCCCGGGCGCCAGGATCGCGTCGCGGTACCGCCGGCCGACCACCGGGTCCATGAGCCCGTCGGTGAAGGCGGTGCGCAGGTCCTTGGCGATGACCAGGCTCCAGAGGTACGTGTAGTAGGCCGACCCGTACCCGTCGAGGTGCCCGAACCCGGCGTACTGGTGGGTCTCCGGGATCGGGGTGTAGGGGCCGAAGCGCGCGTCGACGTCGGCCGTGTAGGTGGCCAGGTCGGCGGGCGGGTCGGCGTGCAGCCCGTAGGACAGGGCCGTGTAGTTGAGCTGGCGACGGGTCCACGCGCCGCGTCCGAACGCGTCCGCGCGGCGCATCCGCTCGACCAGCGCGGCGGGGATGGGCTCCCCGTCGGCGTTCGTCGCGAACGAGCCCAGCACGCCCGCGTCCCAGCCCCACTCCTCCAGCAGCTGGCTGGGCGCCTCGACGAAGTCCCACTCCGTGGCCACGCCGGTGAACATGGCCCACGGCTGGTGCCCGCCGAGCACCTCGTGCACCAGGTGCCCGAGCTCGTGGAAGAACGTGAGGACGTCGTCGTGCTCCATCAGGCCGGTCGGGAAGTTGCACACCAGCGTGCCCTCGGGCAGCGACCGGCCGGCGATGCCCGGCACCAGCGGGAACTGGGCGGCGTGGTTGAACTTGCCGGCCCGCGGGTGCATGTCCAGGTACACCCGGCCGATCGCGCGACCGGCGTCGGTGACGTCGTAGACCTCGACGTCCGGGTGCCACGTCGGCGCGTCCACCCGCTCGAGCGCGATCCCGAACAGCCGGGACACCACGTCCAGCACGCCCGGCTTCACGGCCTCGTAGCGGAAGTACTCGCGGACCTCGCGGAAGTCCACGTCGTACTGCTCGTTCTTGATGATCTGGTCGTAGTACAGGTTGTCCGCCGCCGTGACCGCCGTGGCTCCGGGCACGTCCTGGCGGTACCGCGCGAGCATGACGTCCACGTCGTGCGCGGCGCGCTCGGCGGTGAGCCCGTCGAGCCGTTCGACCAGGTCCGCGATGGCGCTGCCGGAGCCGATCATCTTGACCTCGGCGTCGTACGTGGGCCAGTCCGCGTAGCCCAGCAGGGTCGCCCGCTCCGCGCGCAGGCGCAGCAGCTCGGCGAGGATCGGCTCGTTGGCGGGCCACCCGATGAGCTGGTGCTCGCGGGTGAGCGCGAGGCGTACCGCGGGGTCGGTCGCGTACGTGCGGACCGGCAGCAGGTCCGGGTACTCGGTGGTGAGCGTGACCAGCCCGTCCTCGTCGGGCGCGTGCTCCGCGCGGAAGTCGTCGGGCAGCCCGTCCAGCTGCTCGGGGGGCACCCGGATGCTGCGGACGTCGTCGCGGATGTTCCGGGAGAACTCCAGGCCGAGCTCGGTGCACCGCTGGGCGAGCGCCCGCAGGCGGTCCCGGTCCTCCGGCGAGCGGTCCACGCCGGCGCGGCGGAAGTCGCGCAGCACCCGGTCCCGCACCCGCAGCGCGCCGGGCTCCAGCCCGTCGGGGTCGGTCGCGGCGAGCACCTGCCACAGCTCGTGGTCCAGCCCGCGCTCGGTGACGAGGTCCTCGGCCGCCTGCGCCCGCTCCTCCGCGGCCACGCGCAGGTCGGCGTCCGGGTGCACCTCGGCCAGCAGGTGCGCCGCCGACGACGCCGTGCCGATCGCGACGTCGGCGTCGTTCCACAGGTCCAGCACCTCGGCCGTCGTGCGCGGCGCCCCGTCCTTCAGCCGCGCGACGAGGGCGCGGGCGTGCTCGAGGCGGGCGTCGACGGTCGTGGCCAGGAACTCCGGCCAGGCGGTCGCGTCGGTGGGAAAGCTGGTCGTCGGCATGGTCCCGACGATATCCACCTGACATGGTGGCTGCGTGGACGGTTCCGAGCTGGTGGTGATCGGTGGGCGCTCCGGCGTGGGCAAGTCGTCGGTGGCTTCCGCGCTGCACGCGCTGCTGAGGGTCGCCGGCGTGCAGCACGCGGTCGTCGAGGGCGACGCTCTCGACCTCGCGTGGCCGGCGCCGTGGGAGCACCGCCTGGGCATGCGGAACCTGACGGCGATCTGGGCGAACTACCGCGAGCTCGGGTACCGCCGGCTGATCTACTCGAACACCGTCTCCGTGCTCGAGGCGGACGAGCTCGCCGGCGCGATGGGCGACAGCCCGCGGATCACCGGTGTCCTCCTCACGGCCGCCGACGACGTGGTCGACGCGAGGCTCGCGGCGCGGGAGTCCGGCGCCGAGCTGGCCGCGCACGTCGAGCGCTCCGCACGCGCCGCCCGTCGCCTCCAGGCCGACGCCCCGTCGTGGATGCCCCGCATCGCGACCGACGGGCGCACCCCCGCCGAGGTGGCGCGCACGGTCGCCGACCTGCTGCCGTGGTGAGGCGGGTCAGCGCGGACCGCCCAGGATCAACCGGACGGTGACGGTGTCGCCGACGTCGAGGTACTCGGCCTTGCGCACCAGGTCCTTGACGGGCACCAGGTAGCGGCCGTCCTTCGGGAACAGGGACGTCTCCCACTCGGTGTCGTCGATCCGGGCGAGCACGGGGATCACCCCCCACCCGTAGCTGACCTGCGACGACACCGCTTTGATCGCGGCGCTCTCGGCCTCGGGCACGGGGACGTAGTGGTACGGCGACGGCCCCCGCCAGTAGATGATCTCGCCGCTGAACGTCAGCTCCATCGCCCCAGGGTCCCGCGCCCGGGCCCCTGGGCGCGAGAGGCGATCGACGTGACGACAGGTGCCAGCAGGGCGATCCCGGCCGCGACGAACGCGGCCGTCGCCACCGTCTGGTCGACCACCGGGCCGTTGGTGCGGCCCAGGCCGATCCAGGCCAGCCCCCACGCCATCGCCAGCCCGATCGGCACGATCACCGTGGGCCGCGTCCGGCCGAACACCGCGTACGCGATCGACAGCGCGGCCGCCGCGGCGAGCACGATCACGGACCATGCCGTCGCGCCCAGGCCGAGCTCCCCCACCCCGGCGTCGGCCAGGAACGCGGCGATGTTGGCGAGCGTCGCGACGCTGACCCAGCCGAGGTAGAGGCCGACGGTGAGGTCCGTGACCACGGACGTGGCCGCGCCGGTGTGGGCGATCCGGACGAGCCGCACGAAGACCACCGCGAGGACGGCCAGCAGCACCCCGATCACCACGACGCTGCCGCCCACCGACCCTGCCTGGACGACGCCGATCCACAGCGCGTTGAGCAGCATGGACGCCAGCACCCACCACGAGACGGCGCGCAGCCGCGGGTCGGCGCCCTGGCGCGGCAGGGCCTGGGCGACCGCGAAGACGGCCAGGCCGAGGTAGATCAAGGACCAGATCGAGAACGCCGGGGAGTCGGGGGCCAGCGGGGTGGCGGTCGCGGACAGCGCACCACCCGCGGCCTCGGCGATCGGCTGCCCGCCGAACGCGCCCGAGCCCACAGCGGCGCCGCCGATCGCGACGATCGCACCGAGCAGGACGGTGACCTGGCGGGCCCGGTCGCGGGACGAGGCGGGGGCGTCGACAGCGGTGCTCATGGTCTCCATGGCTCCAGAGTGCCAAAACTCAGCATGCTGAGCATCTTGAGCGCGCCATTCGCTTTGACGCCGTCGCGGGGCGACCGCACCATGTCCTGGTCATGAACCCCCTCACCGAGAAGCTCATCCGCGCGTCCTTCGTGAACTGCTCACGCCGCGAGGCCGCCGAGGTGACCCTCCCCCCGGACCTGTCCGGGCTGCGCTGGGACCGCCTCGACTACCTCGGCTGGATCGACCGCAAGGCACCCCTGCGCGCCTACGTGGTCCTGCCCGTCGACGACGAGACCCTCGTCGGGATCGCCCTGCGCTCGCCCGAGGTCGCCGGCAAGCGCCGCCGCGCCGTGTGCGCGTGGTGCGAGGACGTGTACGCGACCGACGACGTCTCGATGTACGTGGCCCGTCGCGCCGGCGCACCCGGCCGCAACGGGGACACCATCGGGACGCTGATCTGCACGACCTTCGGCTGCTCGGCCAACGTCCGGCGCACGCCCACGATCATCGAGGCGGGCGACGACCCCGCGGGCGTCGTCGCCCGACGCATCGAGGGCCTGCGCGAGCGGTCGGCGCGGTTCGCCGACGAGGTGCTCCGGGCGATCTGAGTCTTCCGCGCCGGTCGGACTACCAGGCGTTCATCCTCGACGGCGTCCCGGCGTCCGGCCTGTTCACGGGCGCCGACGACATCAAGACCGACGCGGAGGTCGCCTCTTGACGCCCTCCCGGGTGCTGCCCTAGCGTCGTCCCGCCGCCGGGCAAGCGCTTTCTCACAGGGGTTGAGATGCACGTACGACGACGTACAGGCCTGTTCCTTGCCACCTTCGCCGCCCTCACCGTCGCACTCGGCGGGAACGCCTCGGCGCACGAGAGACCTGATGCCACCGTCGCGCTCGACGGCCACGGGGACTTCACCAGCGTCCAGGCGGCCATCGACGCGGCACCGGTGGGTGCCACGGAACCGTGGGTCATCGCGGTGCGACCGGGCGAGTACCGCGAGCTGGTCAAGGTCCCCGCCACCAAGCCGTTCCTCACGCTCGTCGGCACCGGCCGGCATGCACAGGACGTCGTCATCGCCTACGACAACGCCAACGGCACGCCCAAGCCCGACGGCTCCGGCCCGTACGGCACGTCGGGCAGCGCCAGCGTGACGCTCGACGGCGCGGACTTCACCGCGCGGAACCTCACGTTCGCCAACCTGTTCGACGAGGCCGCACACCCGGAGATCACCAACCGCCAGGCCGTCGCGGTCCTCACGCGCGCCGACCGGCTGGTGTTCGACCGCGTCCGGTTCCTCGGCAACCAGGACACCCTCTACGTGAACAGCTCGTCGGCCGCCGTCGTCGCGCGCGCCTACTTCCGCGACTGCTACGTCGAGGGGGACGTCGACTTCATCTTCGGTCGCGCGACCGCGGTGTTCGAGGGCGGCCAGGTGCACTCCCTCACGCGAGGCTCGACGACCAACAACGGGTACGTGACCGCGCCCAGCACCATGATCGACAACCCCTACGGCTTCCTGTTCACGCGGGTGCGGTTCACCAGCGACGCTCCCGCCGGCACGGTGTTCCTCGGCCGGCCGTGGCACCCGAGCAACGACCCGAACGCGATCGGACAGGTGCTCGTCCGCGACTCCTGGATCGGGGACCACGTCGGCGCGGTCGCGTGGGCCGACTTCTCCGGCGGCTGGTCCTGGCGCGACGCCCGGTTCGCCGAGCACCACAACCGCGGACCCGGCGCGCTGGTCACGGACGACCGCCCGCAGCTCGACCGAGCCGCCGCTGCCGCGTTCACGGTCCGCGCGTACCTGTCCGGGGCGGACGGATGGTCACCGAGGGAGCCACACTGAGCCGCATGCCGCCGGTGATCCGCAACCCCGTCCTGCCGGGGTCGCATCCCGACCCCTCGATCGTCCGCGTGGGCGCCGACTTCGTCGTGGCCACGTCGACGTTCGAGTGGTCGCCGGGGGTCCGGCTGCACGGCTCGCGCGACCTGCGCACCTGGACCGACCTCGGCGGCGTGCTCGACTCCACCCGCCTGCTCGACCTGACCGGCGTGCCCGACTCCGGCGGGGTGTGGGCGCCGAACCTCAGCCACGTCGACGGCCTGTTCCACCTCGTCTACAGCAACGTCTCGGCGTACACCGACGGGTTCGCCGACGCCCCGAACTACCTGACGACCGCCGCCTCGATCGACGGCCCCTGGTCCGACCCGGTGCTCCTGCACGCCCGCGGGTTCGACGCGTCCCTGTTCCACGACGGTCCCGACAGCTGGCTGCTCAACCTGGTCCACGACTGGCGGCCCGGGCACGGCGGGTCGGCGGGGCTGGAGGTCACGCGGTTCGACCGTGCGACGCGCACGCTCGTCGGCGAACCGGCGTTCGTCGAGCTGCCCGCCGACGGGACCTGGATCGAGGGCCCGAACCTGTACCGGCGCGGCGACTGGTACTACCTGGTCACCGCCGACGGCGGCACGGGCTACGAGCACCAGGTGCGGGTCGCGCGCTCGCGAACGCTCACCGGTCCGTACGTCCGCGACCCGCACGGTCCGTTGATCACCGCGCGCGACCACCCCGACCTCCCGCTCCAGAAGGCCGGGCACGGGAGCCTCGTGCAGACGGAGGCGGGCGACTGGTACCTCGCGTACCTCGTCGCGCGGCCGCACGGTCGCCACGGCCCCTGCATCCTCGGCCGAGAGACCGCGCTGGCCGTCGTCACGTGGACCGACGACGGCTGGCCGCGCACCGCGACCGGCCTGCCGGAGATCGAGGTGCCGGCGCTGCTCGACGATGCGCCGCCGCCCGACGGACCCGCCGGCCGGCTCGGCCCCGAGTGGTCGACGCTGCGCAGGCCAGCGACGGATGACTGGCTCACCGTCGACGGCGACCGGATCACGCTGCGCGGCGGACGCTCCCCGCAGAGCCTGGTCGGGCCGAGCCTGCTCGCGCAGCGCATCACCGCTCCCCGCTGCTCGTTCGAGGCGACCGTCGACTACCGACCTCGCGCGTTCCAGCACCTCGCGGGGATCACCACCTACTACAACAGCCGCAACTGGATGTTCCTGCACGTCACGACCAACGACGTGGGCGACCCGTTCCTGCGGCTCGCCGTCTGCGACCACGGAGTGGTCACCAACCATGAGGATCGTTCGGAGAAGCTCTACGGCCCGGTGCTCACCCTGGGCCTGGACCTCGACGGCCCGGACATCCGCTTCCGCCGGGACACCGGTGACGGCTGGAACCGGTTCAGCCCGACGCTGGACGCCACGATCCTGTCCGACGAGCACGCCGTGGAGCTCCACGACGGCCGCCCGCGCGCGATGGGGTTCACCGGGGCGTTCGTCGGCCTGTGGGCCTGGGACCTCACCGGCGCCGGCCACCCGGCGACGTTCACGAAGGTGTCGTACCAGCCTGCGCAGGTCGAGTAACGGTGACGCAGCCGGACCTGGTGTCGCCGAGCGGCTCCGGTTGAGCGAGGTCAGACACGGCGGTACACCGACACGTGCGAGCGCGAGTCCTCGGTGAACTCCGACCCGGACCAGTCGGCGTGCCGGCTCTCCAGCTCCAGCCCGGCCAGCTGCGCCATGAGGTCCAGCTCGGAGGGCCAGATGTACCGGTGAGGCGTCCGGCCGAGCGTGGCCCGGCGGCCCTCGTCGAACCGGAAGTGGTGCGAGACCACGCGCTGGTGCAGCACGTCGTAGGTGTCCAGGCCGATGTAGCCGGGCTCGTTCAGCCAGACCGTGGCCTGCACGCCGGGCGGGAGCTTGCGCAGCTCGGGGACCCAGAGCTCGATCACGAAGCAGCCGCCCGGGACCAGGTGGCGCGCGGCGTTGCGGAAGCACGCGACCTGCGCGTCCTGGGTGAGCAGGTTGGCGATCGTGTTGAACACCAGGTAGACGAGGCTGAACTCGCCCGGCGCCGTCGCCGTCGCCATGTCGCCGAGGACCACCGGGATCGTGGTGTCGTCGACCTTGGTGCGCAGCTGCTCGACCATGTGCGGGGAGAGCTCGATGCCGACCACGGGCACGCCGCGCTCGGCCAGGGGGACCGCCACGCGGCCGGTGCCGATGGCGAGCTCGAGCGCACGACCGCCGTCCGCGAGCGCGACGAGCCGGTCCACCGTCGGGCCGAGCACCTCGGGCGCGAACATGCCCGTGCCGGGGGTGTCGTAGCGGCGGGCGGTCTCGGCGTCCCAGAGCAGGTCAGGATCCATCCCGCCGACGATGGCAGGCCGAAACCACCACGGTCCAGGGCATTGCGCCCCTACGATGCCGCGATGGATCGTCACGGGCTGGCCGAGTACGTCCGCGCGCAGGGAGACGGCGTTGTCTCGTCGCTCGGACCGGACGGGGCGCCGCAGGCCGCCTACCTGCCGATCACCGCGACCGACCGCGCCGAGCTGGTGTTCGACGCCAGGGCGACATCGCGCAAGATCGCGAACCTCCGTCGGGACCCGCGGGTCGCGGTGGTGGTCGGCGGTCGCGACGGGACGACGCTCCAGTGCGAGGGCGTCGCCGACCTCCCTGGCGGTGCCGAGCGGGAGAGGTGCGCTCGGGCGTACCTCGACGCGTTCCCGCACTTCGCGGCCTCCCTGTCCGACGACGGTGTGGTGCTCGTGCGGGTCCGGCTGACCTGGGCGCGGTTCGGCGACTACCGGCCGGGGGTGTCGTCGTCCGGCGAGGTGCCGCTGGTGGCGGTCCGGCGGGTCCGGTCCGACGAGTGGCAGCTCGCGCGTGACCTGCGGCTGGACTCGCTCCGTGACGAGGCCGCCGGGATCGCGTTCCTGGAGTCCTACGAGAACGCCGCGGCCCAGCCGGACGCGTTCTACCAGGACCGCACCAGCAGCGCGGCCGAGGGCGACGACGTCGCGCAGCTCGTGGCTGTCGACGGGGACACCTGGATCGGCTCGGTGACCGTGCTCGTGCAGCGCGCGGGGTCGCTCGACTACCACGGCCTCCCGGTCGAGCACAGCCGCGCGGTCGTCGTCGGGGTCTACGTGCGGCCCGAGCACCGGGGCGACGGGGTCATCGACCGGCTGCTGGACGAGGCCGCGAGGTGGTCGCGCGACCGGGGGTTCGACGCGCTCGCCCTCGGGGTCCACCAGGACAACGCGCGAGCGCAGGGCGCCTACCGACGAGCCGGCTTCGTGCCGTCCGGCGTCACGTTCACCGGCTCCATCGGACCGGAGCTGGAGATGGTGCGGCCGCTCTGATCACGGCTGGCGGCGGTGGACCGACCACGCGGACGCCGTCGCGAGATCGCCGGGAGCGACGCGGGTGAACACCAACCGGTCGTGGAGCCGGTCGCGCCGACCCGCCCACAGCTCGACCTCGTCGCAGTCGATCCGCCAGCCGCCCCACCCGTCCGGGACCGGCACGTCCTCGACCGAGCCGGTGTCCGGGTAGAGGCCCGCGTACCGCTCGTAGGCCGCCACCAGGGCCGCCCGGTCCGCGATCGGCTGCGACTGGTCCGACGCCCACGCGCTGATCCGTGAACCCCATGCGCGCGAGGTGAAGTAGGTCGCGATCTCGTCGCGACCGATCGGCACCGCACGGCCGCGGAACCTGACCGCCCGGTACATCGCCGGCCAGGTGAGCGACGCGGCCACGGCGTCGGTGACACCGAGCTCGCGACTCTTCGTCGAGCCGAGGTCGGTGACGAACCCCGGGCCGCGCTCGTCGAGGAAGCGCATGAGCACGGTGCGGACGTTCGGGTGGCCGTCGGCGTCGACGGTGGCCACCGACAGCGCGGTCGGCTCGGCGACATCACCCCGGTCCGCCTGTCGAGCCTCGGCCTCGGCGACCCACCGCCGCACCTGATCCAGCGGCGTCGCCGCCAGCTGGTCCTCGCTGAGCCCCTCGCCGGAGTACTCGCTGTGCACGACGCCCTCGCTCTCTGGAACCGCTGCCACCGGCGAGCGTACGTGCGCTGGGGCAGTACCGTCCGGGCATGACGCGACGATTCCCGCTGGCGACCGTACTCGGCTGGACAGCGCTGGTGCTGGCCGCCGTCGCCGCGGTCGCCGTCGCGCTCGCGGTGGTCCAGTTTGTCGAGGGCGCTCGCGACCCGCAGTCGTGGGGCGCGCTCGGCGGGGTCGTGCTCCTGATGTACTCGCTCGTCCCCGCGGTGGTGGCGCTGCCGGTCGGGATCGTCCAGGCGCGGCGGGGGTCGGGGCCGCGGTGGAGGACCCGCTGGACGACGGTGCTCGGCGCGGTCGCTCCGGTCGCGGTAGGCATCCTGGTGGTGACCGTCGTCATCGGAAATCTGGTCGGCTGACGGACGCCTCGCGCCCTAGGTTGGCGCGATGGACGAGCCCCCGATCCACTCCCACTACGACACCGCCTTCGACGAGGACCAGCGCCTGCGCCAGGGCCTCGGCCGGCTCGAGCTCGCCCGCGTGCAGGAGATCGTCCGTCGCCACCTGCGTCCGGACTCGCGCGTGCTGGACGTCGGCGGGGCCACCGGCGTGCATGCGGAGTGGCTGCTCGACGACGGGCACACCGTGCACCTTGTCGACCTCCTGCCCGGGCACGTCGCGCGGGCCGCGGAGCAGCTCGGCGACCAGGTGGGGTTCACCGCGACGGTGGGCGACGCCCGCGCGCTGGCAGTGCCGGACGCATCAATGGACGCCGTCCTCCTGCTCGGTCCGCTCTACCACCTGACCGACCGCGACGACCGGCTGGCGGCGTGGCGCGAGGCGCTGCGCGTCGTCGTGCCGGGCGGGGTGGTGATCGCGATGGCGATCTCCCGGTTCGCGTCCCTGTTCGACGGGCTCGCGCAGTCCTACCTGTTCGACCCGGCGTTCCGCGCGATCGTCGCGCAGGACCTGGCCACCGGCGTGCACGAGAACCCCACGGGCGACCCCCGCTGGTTTACGACCGCGTACTTCCACCGCCCGGAGGAGCTGGCCGACGAGGCGACGGAGGCCGGGCTGGAGGTCACCGAGACCGTCGGCGTGGAGGGGCTCGCGCACTGGATCAGGGCGTTGGCGCCGGCGCTCGACGACGACGGTGCCCGCGAGGTGGTGCTGGACTCCGCGCGCGTGATCGAGGCGGAGCCCAGCCTGCTCGGGCTCAGCTCGCACCTGATCACCGTCGCGACCCGCTTGCACCTCACGTGACGTGAGGGCCTAGCGTCGGGCGCAGCGGCGACGACGACGCGCCGCCCGAGTCGAGGAGGCACCATGACGACCCTGGTCCCGTACCTGACCGTGCACGACGCGGCGGCCGCGATCGCGTTCTACGCCGCGGCGTTCGGAGCGAAGGAGACCGGTGAGCGTGACGAGGGCGACGGCCGGATCGGGTTCGTCGAGCTCCGCATCGGCGAGGTCGCCTTCTACCTGTCCGACGAGTTCCACGACTACGGCGCCTACGCCCCGGCCACCCTCGGGCACAGCACGTCCGCGATGGTGCTCGGGGTGGACGACGTCGACGCCGTCTACGCGGCCGCGGTCGCCGCCGGCGCGACCGCCGACCGGGAGCCCTCCGACCAGGGCGACGAGAAGCGCGGGTGGCTGGTCGACCCGTTCGGTCACCGCTGGGCGATCCACACGTCCGCGCGCTGACCATGGACGGTGCGGCTCAGGACGGAGTGAGCCCGGCCTCCAGCACGGCAAGGTCGCGCTCGGCGAACATCCGGTGCCACCACTCCTCGTTGAGCACGATGAGCAGGCACTCGCGGACGGGGAAGGTCGCGCCCTCGTCGGGCCACCCCGGGCCCACCAGGGGCTCGGTCACGCGGTCCAGCTGCTCGTCGGTCAGGCCGTCGACCACCCGGCGCACCACCGCCATCGCGTCGAGTCGCAGGGCGAGCGCCTCGTCCAGCGACGGCCGCGCGTCGCGGTCCCACGGCACCCCGGGCCGCGGCCGCATCTGGTCCCACGGGAGCGACAGGGGGTGCCACGGGCTCGGGTTGCCCAGGATCCCGCGGGCCACCCACGACTCGGACGCGAAGGCCAGGTGCCGCAGGGTCTGGATGAACGACCACTCCAGCGCGACCGACTCGTGCAGCAGCTCCGCAGGCAGCCGCCGTGCGCGCTCGACGGTCGCGGACCACAGCCGCTCGTTCACGTCCCAGGCTCGCCGGAACCCGTCGGCGGTGGTCGGCCGGAACAGCGGCTTGTCGGGGTAGCGGCGGTCCAGCTCGGCCTCGATCAGGGGGGCGACGTCGATGCCGTTGATCACCATGTTCTGGATCTCGCCGTCGATGGTGGTGTCCGTGATCTCCACGCCGCGCATGACGACGCCATGGAACCCCACGGAGCGGAAGGTGGAGCCGCTGAGGTCCACCATCGTGAACTGTGCACCCTGCAGGTCGGCGTCCTGGAACCGTGAGCCGCGCAGGTCGCGGAGATCGCTCATGGGGGCAGGCTAGAACTGGGGTCCGACACGGGTCAGGCGGGGCGCTCCAGCCGCGCGCTCAGGTACCGGAGCGTGCCGGCGGCGAACCCCTCCGGGTTGCGGGTGCCCTCGAGCCCGGCGAACGGCCGCAGCACCCGTCGGAACGGCCGGGGGATCCACTCGCGCACCAGCTCGGTCTTGCGGGCGTCGTCGAGCCGCAGCGCGTGGAGCACCTGCGCGGTGATGTCGCGGTCCTCGACGGCCACCAGTCCGCTCGACGTCAGCTGCGCCCGCGTGGAGGCGACGTCGGCGGCGCCGCGCAGGTCCGCCCAGACGAACGCGCCGCCCGGCCGGAGCACGCGGTGCACCTGCGCCACGAACGCCTCCATGTCCGCGTAGCAGTGCGAGGACTCGACGTTGACGACGACGTCGAAGGACTCGTCGGCGAAGGGGAGGGCCTGCGCGTCGCCCTGCACGAACCGCAGGCCGGGCCCGGTGCGGTCGCGCCGGGACAGTGCCACGGCCGAACCGGCGAAGTCGACCCCGGTCGTGGTCCGCGGCCCGAGCGAGCGGCTCACCCACGAGGCACCCCCACCGCGGCCCGACCCCACCTCGAGGACGTCGGCACCCGCCACGTCCACGCCGTCCAGCGTGTGCGCGTACAGCTGGATGCAGTACCGGTCGGCCTCGTCGGCGGCGTCCAGCACCACCAGCGGGGCGGTCGGTTCCACCGGTGCGTAGCCGTAGTTCATGAACGCCCACTCGGGGTGTCGGACGCGTGCGCCGAGCAGCTCGTAGGTGGCCCGCCAGGCGAGCGGTCGCAGACGCATCCCGGCACGCTACCGGTCTCGCAGCACACGGCCTACGCTCGGAGGATCCGCCGCAGGCCGCGGCGGCCGAACCCGCGGGAGCACCCGTGACCGACACCATCGAGCGGCTCGTCGACCTCGACCTGGACGACGACATCCGCGAGCGCCCCGTGGTCACGCGCCGCCCGATGCACCCGCCGCCCCCACCGTTGCTGCCACTCTCGGCCACGGTGCGCTACCCGCTCGGCCGGGTGCCCGACCTGCAGGACGCGGTGCCGGTCGCCCGCGAGACGGTGCGAGGGCCGAGGACATGGCGGTGGCGGGCCGTACGAGTGCCGTGGCGCTGGCCGCAGCTCACCAGGTCCCGGGTCGCCGCCGGTCTGCTCGGCGTCTTCTTCGGCGGCCTCGGTCTGCACCGGATGTACCTCGGCTACTGGCGACGAGGACTGACGATGCTGGCCATCACCGTCGTCGGAGGGTTCTTCACGCTCGGCCTCGCCGCGATCGTGATGGGTGTCTGGGGCTTCGCCGAGGGGCTGCTGTACCTGTCGGTGCGACGCGGCCGGTTCAGCCGTGACGCGCGAGGGCGGCCTCTGCGGGGCTGAGGTCAGCCGTAGAAGCTCTTGAGCAGCTCGAACACCACGATCCCGGGCCAGATGATCGACTTCGGGATCGCGAGCACGAACGACCAGAACGTGTCCGCCTGCTGGAAGTAGAAGACCGCGGCGCCGACGAGCCCGATCCCGTAGACGGCCCCGCCTCCCGCGCCGGACGACTTGTTCGCCATGAGACTCCTCGCTCGAGCGCCGACATCGTCGGCCCCACCGTTCTCCTGGTGAGGGCAGCGGGTCAAGGTGCACGGAGGACAGGTCCTGACCGCTTTGCGGACGACAGTGGCGTGCAGAGGACGGACCTCCCGCCTCGTCGGACCCAGGTAAGGACACGAACGTGACCGTGCAGACCACCACCCATCTCAACTTCCGCGGCGACGCCCGCGAGGCGCTCGGCTTCTACCACCGTGTGTTCGGCGGGGCGCTCACCGTGATCAGCTACCGGGACATGGGCGCCATCCAGGACCCGGCGGAGGCCGACCAGGTGGTCTGGGGCCAGGTCACCGCCGAGAACGGCTTCCGCGTGATGGCCTACGA
This sequence comes from Cellulomonas sp., assembly GCF_965229465.1. Taxonomy (GTDB): domain Bacteria; phylum Actinomycetota; class Actinomycetes; order Actinomycetales; family Cellulomonadaceae; genus Cellulomonas. The sequence goes on from NZ_OZ245882.1 coordinate 1,750,974, forward strand.
CGTGCCGGCGGCGCGGCCGTGGAGCCGGGGCGACGACCCGTTCTTCGTGTCCCTGCGCGGCGACACGGCCGAGGAGGTCGCCGCGCTCTGGGAGCGGCTGGCCTACGGTTCGACCGTCGTCGTCCCGCTGGCGCCCTCGCAGTGGGCACCGCTGTACGGGATGCTCACGGACCCGTTCGGTGTCACCTGGGTGGTCGACGTCGCGGTCGAGCACAGCGCGGCCTGACGCCGGTCTCGGCGCCGCTCGGCTGGCCCGCCCCGGCCGAGCGGCGTACAACGGGAGTTCCGCCACCCGCCGACGAACGGCAGGCTCCCGTGCGCACGATCCTCGGTTCCCTCGCGGCCGCGCTCGCCCTCGGCCTGGTGCTCGCGGTGCCCGGTGGGGCGGCCGCCGCCCCGGACCGTGCCCGGACCGACTACGCCAACCCGGTCAGCGCGGGGTTCGCCGACACGTTCGCCGACCCCGCCGTGCTCCGCGGCAAGGACGGCTGGTGGTACGCGTACGGCACCACCGACCCCCTGCGCGAGGGCGAGGGGACGCGTCACCTGATCCCGATGTCCCGGTCGGCCGACCTGGTGACCTGGGAGTACGTCGGCGACGCCTTCACCGAGGACTCGCGTCCGGCGTGGGCCGACCGAGAGCGCGGGGCGGCCCTGTGGGCGCCGGACGTCCGGTACGTCGACGGCGAGTACCGGATGTACGTCGTGGTCACCGAGACCACCGTGACCGCGGAGCCGAACGACAACGCGATCGGCGTGGCCACCGCACCGACCCCGACGGGTCCGTGGACGCCGAGCGCCGCTCCCGTGGTCGGCCCGCGGCACGGCTCCGGGGGCGAGGGGGACTTCCTCTGGACGTTCGACCCGTCGCACGTGGTCGGCCCGGACGGCACCGAGCACCTGTTCTACGGCTCCTACTACGGCGGCATCTGGGTCACCGAGCTGTCCGACGACGGGACGGCCGCGGTCGGTGCACCCGTGCGGGTGGCCGTCGACAACAAGTACGAGGGCGCCTACGTGGTCCAGCGCGACGGCTGGTGGTACCTGTTCGCGTCGTCGGCCAACTGCTGCGCCGGCCCGACCACCGGGTACAGCGTGCACGTCGGGCGCTCGCGGGACCTGACCGGCCCGTACGTGGACCGCGAGGGCGTGCCGCTGAACCAGTCGCGCGCCGGCGGCACCCCGGTGCTCGCGCCGAACGGCAACCGGTGGGTGGGCACGGGCCACAACGCCGTGGTGACCGACCTCGGCGGTCAGGACTGGATCGTCTACCACGCGATCGACCGGGCGGACCCGTACCTCGACGGCACCGACGGGATCAACGAGCGCCCGATGCTCCTCGACCGGCTGGACTGGGTCGACGGCTGGCCCACGGCGCGCGCGTCGGAGGGACGCGAGCAGGGCCCGGTCACCGGCGGGGCGACGGGCTTCGACCCCGGGGTGCCGCGCGGGTGGACCACGTCGGGGAGGTGGGCGACGGACGACGAGCCCGACGCCGGCCGGCACCTGGTGTCGCGCGGCGCCGCCTCGCTGACCCGTCCCGTCCCCGGGCGCGACGTCCGGGTCGAGGCGGATCTCCGGGTCGACGCGGGCGTCACCTCGACCGCCGGGCTCACCACCGGGACGCGCGGGGCGACCACGACGGTGGATCCTGCCGCCCGTGAGCTCGTCCTCGACTGGGGCTCCGGACGGGCGGCGGCACCCCTGGCGGCGGGTCTCGACCTCTCGGCCTGGCACTCGCTCGCCCTCACCGTCCGGGACGGCGTCGCGACCGCAGAGCTCACGCACGCGCGGCTCGGCGACCCGCTCGCGGTGGTCACGCTCGACGCGCCCCGCCGCGCCGGTGCCGGGGGACGTGCGGGCGCGGTGGCGAGCGGGCCGGGCGTCCGCGTCGACAACCTCAGCGCGCTGCCGGCGACACGTCCCGTCGCCGAGCGCGTACGGCCGGCGAGGCCCGGGACCCTCGATCCCGCGCTCAGCGACGAGCTCGACGGATCGGCCCTCGGGCCGGGCTGGATCCGCGTGCGCGACCCGCAGGTCACGGTCGCCGGTGGGGCGCTGCGCTGGCCGACCGAGGCGGGCGACCTGGTCGGCACCGGCAACGACGCCGGCCTGCTGCTGCGCGACGTCCCCGAGACGGACTGGGTCGCCGAGACGCGGCTCACCATCGACCTGGGCACCGACACGGTGCGCAACTTCCAGCAGGGCGGGCTGATCGCCTACGTCGACGACGACCGCTGGGCACGGCTGTCGCACGTGGCCATCTGGAACACCCGGCAGACCGAGTTCGGCACCGAGCAGCCGTACGCCGGCCGGCTCGCGTTCGGCGGCACCATCGTCGGGCCACCGGCCGAGTCCACGTGGCTGCGGCTGTCGCACCGCACCGATGCCGCGGGCGAGCACGAGGTCCAGGCGTTCACCAGCACCGACGGTCGCACGTGGGTGGCAGGTGGCGTCTGGACGTTCCCCGCCGGCTCGGACCTGAAGGTCGGGCTGCTGTCGCACGGGGGCGTCGGGGCGACCGCGCAGTTCGACTACCTGCGCGTCTACCGCTGACGCGTCAGGCGACGGGCTCCAGCGCGGCGTAGACGCGGGGTTCCAGGCGGGTCGCCGCCCGGTCGCCGATCGTCAGCCCGAGGCCGAGGGAGTGCAGCACGCGCGCCACGTCGGCTGCGTGCAGGGACCCGTGCCTCTCGAGCACCAGGTGCACCCGTCCGTGCGCGCGGTCGGCGCGGTGCAGCGCGAGGATCGTCGTCGACACCGGGGTGTGCAACGGGAAGCGCGCGCGGGCGGCGTCCTCGTCGGCGTGCTCCAGGAGCACCAGCCCGTCCTGGCCGAGCTCCGCCCGGAGCGCGTCCGCCCGCCAGTGCACGGGGGCGTCGTGGCCTCCGGAGACGTGCCGGGACCGGTTCGCCGACGAGATCACCAGCGGCTCGTGGCCGACCGCCCGGGCCGCGGCCGCGAGGAACACCTGTGACGGGCACGCGTCGCCCGGCACGATCACCTGCGTCGTGGTCGTGCCCCCGTCCTGCGCGGTCAGCCCGTCGGGGACGTGTCGCGCTGCCGGTCCGCGGAAGCCGAACGGGCCCAGCGCACCGAACGCGTCGACCACGTCCTGCACCAGCCCGCGGGACACACCGGCCGGCAGTGCCCCGAGGTCGAACGCGTCCAGGACATGGCCCGTCGGCGCGGTGAGGCTGCCCGTCTGGTCCAGCGGCCGGCCCTTCAGCGCGTTGAGCCGGCGGACGCCGTCGCCGCGGGCGGTCAGGGCGTAGATGGTGCCGAACCCGTGCGCGACGGGATGTCCGTCGGCGAGCAGCGCGGCGGCCCGACGCGCGTCGGCCGGGTGGTCGAGGACGAGAGGGGACATGCGGGCCTCCTGGGGTCACCCGCGAAGGACCGTTGCGGCCGGGTACAGATACCGAACCGGTGGCATCGTGGTCTGCCATGGCGGTGATCCTCGACCTCACGATCTCGCTCGACGGCTTCGTCACCGGACCGAACGCCGGACCGGACAACGGGCTCGGCGACGACGGGCTGCCCCTGCACGAGTGGGCGATCGGCGACCGGACGCCGCAGGACGTCGAGGTGCTCGCCACGCTCACGGCCGCGACCGGGGCGGTGGTCATGGGCCGCCACACGTTCGACGTGGTCGACGGCCCCGGCGGGTGGAACGACGACCGCCACTACGGAGCGGACCAGGGCGACGAGCCGCCGCCGTGCTTCGTCGTCACCCACCAGGCACCCGAGCACGTCCGGCTCACCGACCGGATGACCATCGTCACCACCGGCCTGCGGGACGCGCTCGACCAGGCCACCGCCGCAGCCGGTGACAGAGACGTGTTCATCATGGGCGGCGGTGAGCTCGGCGGCTCGGCGCTGCGCGAGGGCGTGGTCGACCGGCTGCACCTGCACGTGGCACCGCTCCTGCTCGGCGCAGGGATCCCGCTGTTCGCCGGGACGCGGCAGACCCTGCGGCTCGACGAGTCCGCGACCGTGATCACCCGGAACGCGGCACACCTGTTCTATGACGTGCTGCGGCCCTGATCGGCCCCGACCGACGCCGTCGCCCACGCGAACCCGTCCGGGTCGCGAACGACCCGACGTCGCCGACGATCGCGAGCCGGTGCGCGCCGGAGCCCTCGGGGTCGACACCGGCGTCCTTCGCCAGCGCGCGACGCCCGTAGAGCCCGAGCGTGATCCGGCCGGCACCCTTCTCGAACTCGACGTACTTGCGGCCGAAGCTCTTCGCCACGGTCAGCCCGCGCTCCACGTAGAACCGCTTGGTCACGGCCACGTCGTCGACGCCCAGCAGGAGAACCACCTGGTCCACCTCCCGAGTCGCCGGGCCGGTGTCCTTCTTCGCCGACGTCGCGATCTTCCAGATCGTGCCGTCGGGAGCCTGGACCACGCCGCCCACGCCCCAGAAGGACTTGGTCACGGGCTTGAGCGTCGCGGCGCCGGCGTCGAGGGCGGCATCGACGAGGGCGCGGACGTCGGCCGGCTGGGCGACGGTGAGGGACAGGGTGAAGCCGCGGAAGCCGGTGGTCGGCTCCTGCGAGGCCGTGACGTGCACGGGGACGTGCGGACCGAAGGCCGCGGCGTAGAAGCGTTCTGCGGCCGACGGGTCGGCCGCACCGATGAGGACGGAGTCGATGGTTGCCATGGCGACGACGCTACGAACGAGTGCCCGTCCGGTGCTTCTCGGATCCTGCTCCGTATGTCAGAGGTCCGTGCCACGGTGGGTTGCATGGAGATCACCCGCCTGCAACCGGCCGGTCTCGTGGTGAGCCCGGCATTCAGCCATGTCGCCGTCGTGCCCGCGGGCGCGACGACCATCTACGTCGGCGGCCAGAACGGCGTCGACGACACCGGGGCGGTCGTCTCGGACGACGTCGCCGAGCAGTCCGTCCGCACGATCGACAACGTGAGCACCGCGCTCGAGGCCGCGGGGGCGTCGCTCGCCGACGTCGTGCAGTGGACCGTGCTGATCGCGCAGGACGCCGATCTCGGTGCCGCCTACGGCGCGATCGCCCCGCGACTCGCCGGTGCCGACAAGCCGCCGCTCGTCACCGCCGCGCGCGTGGCCGGCCTCGGCGCGCCCGGAGCGCTCATCGAGGTGAGCGCGATCGCAGCCGTTCTGCCGACCTGAGCTCGTCGAAGACAGCCCATCCCTCGGACCAGTCACCCAGGCCCGAGCTCGCGTTGAGGTGCCCGCCGGACCCCACGTCCACCAGCTCCCCGCCGACCGCTCCCGCGATCGCCCCCGCGTGCTCCGGCGAGCCGTAGGGGTCGTCGTCCGCCACGACCACGACGGTGCTGAACGGCAGCCGTGCGGGGGCCCATCGGTCGAAGCCGACGGCGCGCACGGGGAAGACCGGGCCGTGCACGTCCGGCGGCGCGACGAGGAGCGCCCCCACCACGCCGTCGGCGACGTGCTCCGCCGCCCACTGCAGGACGAGCGTGCAGCCCAGACTGTGCGCGACCAGGAGCGCCGGGCCGTCGATCGCGTGCACGGTCTCCTCGAGATCACGCACCCACTCCTCGCGGACCGGGTCGTCCCAGGAGCGGTGCTCCACCCAGACGCTGCCGGGCAGCCGGGCGTGCCACAGACGCTGCCAGTGGTCGGGGTCGGAGTTGCCGATGCCTGCGACGAACACCACGGTGGGATCACTCATGCGCGGACCTCGTTCCGGTTCTTCGGGGGTTCCGGATCGTAGGACCGGCGCCCGGGACGAGGTGGCTCCAGCGGAGCGGCTGTCGGGATCCTGACGGAACGCGGCAGCATCTCGACGCGGCCGGTCGAGCAGTAACATCGCCCGATGCTGAGCGAGGACTGGATCGAGCACGTGCGCCTCGGCGACCGCGAGCGCCTCGGCTGGATCCGCCCGGACGGCGACGCGTTCGTCGCGCTGGACGCCCTCGGGCGCGAGGTGACCGGGCCGGTCGAGTGGCTGGAGGCCGAGGAGGCCCTGGAGGAGCGCGGCCTGCACTGGCTCGCCGACCTGTGGCAGCTCGACCGGCCGGACGGCGCCCGTGAGCGCGTCCGGATCGTCGAGGTGACCCCCGACCGGGTCGTCGTGCAGACGGACGACTTCGGTTCGGTGGACGTCGCGGTGACCCGGTACGTCCTCGCGTTCCCCGCCCCGGACGCCCTGCGCCCGTTCGAGGGGGACCGCTCGACGATCGACTGGACCCGCTAGCCGCCCTCGACCAAGCGCGTGAGCAGGGCCAGGTCGGCGGTCACCAGCTCGGCGTCCCGGTCGAGCTCCGCGTCCGTCATCCCCGGTGCGCGGCGGAGCGTGAACACCACCTCGCACCCGTCGCCGTCGGCGATCGCGCGCAGCGGCACGTAGACCGTCTCGCCCGACGGAGTCACCACCACGTGGTCGAGGACCCCGAGCTCGTTCTGCGGGGCGAACGTCACCTGCACGCGCCCCTGCGACGTCTCGACGAACCAGCGGCCGTCCTCCTGGACCACCGAGGTCCCCAGCCCGGGAGCCCACCGAGGCAGGTTCGCCGGGTCGGAGACGAAGGCGTAGACCTCCGCCACCGGGCGGTCGATGTGCACGCTCAGATGCCGCGACTCGGTCGTCATACGAGGAGCGTTCCATGGACCCCTGACAGCGCCTGCTACCCTTTGCTAACGTTGTTCGCAAAGGAGTCGTCGATGCATGTCCTGCTGCTCGCCCCCGGCACCCGCGGTGACGTCGCGCCGGCGACGGGCCTCACCGCCGCGTTCGTCGCCGACGGGCACGAGGTCACGGTCGTCGCCGGGAGCGAGTACGGGGCCCTCGTCACGGAGTCCGGCGGAAAGCACGTGGCGATCTCGGCGCCCCTCGCCCCCGCGTCCGGCTCCACCTCCGGGGTGCGGGCGTACCTGGCGGTCCTGCGGACGTACATGGACTCGGCTGCCGCCGCGGCACTCCTTGCCGCGCCCGGGGCCGACGTGATCCTCACCAACGCCATCTCCCCGTACGGCCACGACATCGCCGAGCACCTGGGTGTGCCCTCGGCCGAAGCCCTCCTCCAGCCTGCGCACCCCAGCCGCGCGTACCCCCCGATGATCGCCAGCGCACGCGACCTCGGAGCGGTCGGCAACCCGCTCGCCGGCCGGCTCGCCCGCATGGTGCCGACCCCGTACGACCCCGCGTTCGCCCGCGTGAGGTCGGAGCTGGGCCTGGCCCCGGAGAGCCGTCGCTCCGCGCAGCGCCGGCGTCGCGCCCAGGGGATCCCGGTCCACCACGGGATCAGCCCGGTCGTGCTCCCGCGCCCGGCCGACTGGCCCGCCGCCCTGTCGCTCGACGGGTTCTGGTGGCCGCCGACACCGCCGCGCTGGACCCCGCCCGCCCCGCTCCAGGAGTTCCTCGCAGCCGGTCGGGCACCCGTCGTCGTCACGCTCGGCAGCCTGCCGCCGGGCGCGTCGGTCGGCGGCGCGATCTCGGCCGCCCTCGCGGCCGGGACCACCAGGTTCGTGCTCCAGGGTGACGACCTCCGTCAGGTTGCTGAGCGCCTCGGCCCCGATCGGGCGCTCCACGTCGGCGACGTGCCGCACGCGTGGCTGCTGCCGCGCGCCGCGGCCGTCGTCCACCAGGCGGGTGCGGGCATCACCGCGGCCGCGCTGCGGGCGGGGATCCCGTCCGTCCCGCTCCCGATCCACACCGACCAGCCGTTCTGGGCGCGCCGCCTGACCCAGCTCCGGGCGGGCACGAGTCCCCTGCCCGTCAAGCAGGTCACCGGCGAGACGCTCGCCGCCCGCATCGAGGAGGCCGCCTCCTCGTCCGCCTTGCGTGACGGAGCCGAGGCCGTGCGCGACGCCATGGCGAACGAGGACGGCACCGCCCCCCTGCGCGCGTGGCTCGCCACCCTCGCCTGACCAGGGAGGATCGACCCGTGGCTCCTGAGGCGGTCTGGCTCCGGGCGGAGGGCTCCGGCATCGGCCGGCCTCCGCGACACACCCGCGACACCGTCACCGTCGCCGCCGTCCGGGCCGCCGACCGCGACGGCCTCGCCGCCCTGACCATGCGGAGCGTCGCCGCGGAGCTCGGCACCGGCGGAGGCTCGCTCTACCGTCATGTCACCGGCCGCGACGAGCTTGTCGACCTCATGGTCGACCACGTCGCCGGCGAGTACCAGCTGCCCGCACCGAGCGGTCGGTGGCTCGACGACCTCGTCGCGCTCGCCGTGCAGGGGCTCGCGATCCACCAGCGGCATCCGTGGCTGACCGAGGTGGTCGGCACGCCGCTGGTCGGCCCGCACGGCCTGAGGCTCAGTGAGCACGTCCTGGCGGTGCTCGACGCTCACCCCGCCGGCGACAGCCAGAAGCTGGTCGCCTACGCGGTGATGAACGCCCTGATCAGCTCGTTCGCGCGCACCCTGCACGGCACGCCCGACCCCGAGCGCAGCCAGGCACAGGTCGAGTACGTCGCGCACGTGCTCGCCCGCGGTGAGCATCCCCACCTCGCGGGCCTGTCTCCGGACAGCCCACGGACGCCCGACGAGGTCTTCCCCGACGTGATCCGGCGGGTGCTCCGAGGGCTCCTCGAAGAGCAGGACGCGGTCCTCGTCGGCGCGCACTGACCCCGGCCGAGGGCGCCCCCTCCGGGCGCCCTCGGCGGGACCTCACTCGTACGCGACCGCGTCGAGCACCTTCATGCGGGCGGCGCGCGACGCCGGCCAGACCGCGGCGAGCACCCCGACCACCACGGCGAGCACGAGCATCCCGGCGAGGCTCCCCCACGGGATCACGAGCGTCGACAGACCCTCGTCCGCGAAGAGCGTCGGCAGGGTCGAGGCGAGCGCCACGCCCACCACCAGGCCCAGCACCGTGCCGAACACCGCCGTGAGCACCGACTCGATGGTCACCGTCCCCGCGAGCTGCAGGCGCCCGAGGCCGACCGCACGCAGCAGCCCGATCTCCCGCGTCCGCTCGATGACGGACAGGGCGAGCGTGTTGACGATGCCGAGGACGGCGATCACCACGGACAGCCCGAGCAGGGCGTAGAGGATGACCAGCACCTGGTTCACCTGGTCGGCCAGGCTCGACACGAACTCGGCACGGGTGAGGACCGAGACCACGACGTACGGCGCGACGGTCTCGGCGACGGCGTCCTGCAGCTGCGCCGTGCTCACCCCGGAGGCCGCGGACACGAGGATCGTGTCGACCATCTGCTGCTCACGCGGCAGCAGCTCGTCGAGCACCCCGCGGTCGACGACGAGCGGCGAGCCGAGGATGTTCGTCGTGAAGACCGCCGTGACGGTGAGGTCCTGCGGCCCTCCTGTGCCACTGACCGAGAGCGTGTCGCCGACGCCCCAGCCGTGCTCCTCGGCGGCGGACTCCAGGACGGCGACCTCTCCGGCACCGAGCCCGTCGAGCGAGCCGTCGACGACGTCGACCTCGACCGAGCCGCCGAGCGTCCCGGAGTCCAGGCCGATCACGTACTGCACCTCGGGCGTCTCGTCGCCGACCGCGACCCCGAGCGGGGCGAACGCGATCGGGTCCGCACGGCCCGCCTCCGGCAGCGCGACGACGTCGTCCACCGCACCTGCCGGGATCACCTGCGTCGCGGACCGCACCACGACGTCGGCGTTGGTCTGGGCCTCGACCACCCCAGCGACGGACTGCTGGGCGGTCACCGCGATCACCGAGACCGCACCGACCAGCGCCATGCCGATCATCAGGGCGCCCGCCGTGTTGGCGGTCCGGCGCGGGTTGCGCACCACGTTGCCGCGGGCCAGCCGTCCGACGGGCCGCAGCAGCCGCACGAACGGCCAGGCGAGGACCCCGACCGCGGAGCGCGCCACCACCGGCGAGAGCATGAGCACCCCCACGAGCACCGCGGCTGCACCGCTGCCGAGCCAGAGCTCCGCGGAGTCCGCCTCCGGCCGCAGCATCGCGACGACCAGCGAGGCGACGCCGGCACCCGTGACCACGAGCCCGCCGAACGCGCGCCAGCGCAGGGACTTCTCCGGGGTCGCGACGTCGTCGCGCATCGCCTCGACGGGGGGCACGAGGGCCGCCCGCCGCGCCGGCAGCGCGGCGGCGAGGACGCTGACGAGCGTGCCGACCGCGAGCGAGACGACGACCGTCGTCACGTCGAGCGGGATGGTCCCCACGAGGTCCATGCCGACCGTGCCGAGCCCGACCCGCAGCGCCGAGACGAGCCCGACGCCACCCGCGATGCCCAGCGCCGACCCGAGCAGGCCCACGACCGCGGCCTGCACGAGCACCGAGGAGAACACCTGCACCGGCGACGCCCCGACGGCCCGCAGCAGCGCGAGCTCACGCATCCGCTGCCGCACCGACATCGCGAACGTGTTGGAGATGATGAAGGCCCCGACGAACAGGGCGATCGCCGCGAAGACCAGCAGGAACGTCGTGATGAAGCCGAGCTGGCTGGCGATCTCGGTCTTGTTCTCGGCGCGCAGCGAGTCCCCCGTGACGACCTCCAGGCCGTCGGAGGCGAGCGGGGCGATCCGGTCGACGAGCTGCGCGACGGACGTGCCGTCCGCCACGTACACCGCGATGTCGTTGACCCCGCCCTCGGGTGCGAGGACGTCCTGGCCGGTCTGCGCGTCGACGAGCACGATCGTCGCGCCCGCCATCGGACCGCCCAGGTCGACGCGGCCGACGACCTCGACCTGGGTGACCTTGCCGCCGAGCACGGCGTCGGTGGTGTCGCCGACCGCGAGGCCCGACGACTCCAGCGTGGCCGACTCCAGCGCGACCTCGCCGGGTCGCTGCGGGCCGCGCCCCTCGACCACGTCGAGCGACGGGTCGTCGGGCACGTACATGAGCGCGAAGGACGGTGCCTGCGTGCTCTGCACGGCCGTCCCGTCCGCGCCGACCAGCACGATCGGGCCCGAGACGCCGGGGACCGCGTGGGCGACCCCGTCGACGGCCGCGATCTCCTCGACGAGGTCACGCGGCACGCTCTCGCCCGTGGCGTTGGCCGTGCCCGTGACGACGGAGGACCCCTCGGCCTGCTGCACGCGCACGTAGACGTCCCCGGGGGCGGCGGCGTCGACGATCCCGTCGAACGTGCCGGAGAGCATGGTGCGCAGCGCGAAGGTGCCCGCGACGAACGCGACACCCAGCGCGACGGCCAGCACTCACAGCAGGAACCGCACCAGGTGCGCGCGGATGCCGCGCAGCGCGACGCGTCCCATCACACACCCACGGTCTGCGCGACCAGGGCGGACGCACCCTGCCGAGCCGGGCGCAGGGCCGCGAGCGCGGCGAGGACCGACTCGGGCGTCGGGTCGGTGAGCTCGCCGACCACGCGGCCGTCGGCGAGGAACAGCACGCGGTGCGCGTAGGACGCGGCGGTCGGGTCGTGCGTCACCATGACCACGGACTGCCCGAGCTCGTCCACGGACCGGCGCAGGAACCCCAGCACCTCCGCCGACGACGTGGAGTCGAGGTTGCCGGTCGGCTCGTCGGCGAACACGACGGCAGGCCGGGACACCAGGGCACGTGCGCACGCGACGCGCTGCTGCTGCCCACCGGACAGCTCCGACGGCTTGTGGCTCAGCCGGTCCGCCAGCCCGACGGCCTCCACGACCTCGGCGAGGTGCGCCTTGTCGACGGGCCGGCGCGCGATGTCCAGCGGCAGCGTGATGTTCTCCAGCGCCGTCAGGGTGGGCACCAGGTTGAACGCCTGGAAGATGAACCCGAGGCGGTCGCGGCGCAGCTTGGTCAGCTTGCGCTCGTTCATGCCGCTGACCTCGAGGCCGTCGACGACGACCGTCCCGGCGTCGGTGCGGTCGAGTCCGGCCATGCAGTGCATGAGCGTCGACTTCCCGGAGCCGGACGGGCCCATGATCGCGGTCATCTCGCCGCGACCGAAGTCGACGTCGACCCCCGCGAGGGCGTGCACCGCCGTGTCGCCCTTGCCGTACGTCTTCACGAGCCCGCGGGCGCTCGCGATGGGGGTCCTCTGTTCATTCGTCATGGTGACGATCATTCCGTCACCAGGCGCCGCGCGGGATCAGTGAACCCCCTGGTCAGGCCCTGGTCCGACCCTGACTTGCCGGGCGTCTCACCCTGGCAGCGCAGTGGGTGAGGACGTTAGGCCTGCGACGGCCGCCCGAAGGCAGTGGACCGTGGGGACCATGACTGCACTCCTCGTGTTCGAGTCGATGTACGGCAGCACCGCGGCGATCGCCGAGGCTGTCGCGGCCGGGCTGGCCGACCTGCGCGTCCCGACCACGGTGTACGAGGTAGGGGTCGCAGTCATCCCGTCGTTCAGCACGTCGCCCGGGCTGCTCGTGATCGGCGCACCCACCCATCAGCGCGGCCTGTCCACGACCCGCACCCGCGACGCGGCGCGGGGGGACGTGGCCGAGACCGTGTCCCGTGGTGACGGCGTCCGCGAGTGGCTCGACCAGCTGGTCGGCCGGGTGGCCGGGATGCAGACCGCCGTCTTCGACACCGCGGTCGCCGGCCGGCTCTCCGGTTCCGCCGCCACCTCGATCGGCAAGCGGCTCACCAAGGCCGGCGCGCACCTGGTGGTCCCGCCCGAGTCGTTCACCGTGAGCGGCCGGAGCAGCGGGCTGCTGCCCGACGAGCTCGAGCACGCCCGCTCCTGGGGCCGCAGCCTCGCCCTGTTCGCGGCGGCCGCGCCGGCGAGGTGACTAGCGCGGGGACCTCCGAGTAGTCGGAGCCGACCGGCAACCTTTTCCTGCCGTCGCGCGTGTGAAGGGTGTGACCGCACTCGTGTCCGACGCCGACCCGCCGGGGTTGCCCGAACCGTTGCTCGACGCCGAGATCGACGTCCTTCCCACCGGCGCGGCTCGGGCTGATCACGACCAGGAGTTCTCCGCGTTCGTCGCGGCCGCCAAGGGTGAGCTCGGCAAGACCGCGTGGCTGCTCACGGGCGACGCGCACCTGGCGGCCGAGCTCGTCCAGGACGCGCTCGTGCGGACCTACGTCGCCTGGCCGCGGGCGCGCCAGAACGACCCCCTCGCCTATGCCCGGCGCGTGCTGGCCAACTCCCGCATCGACATGTGGCGTCGGCGCCGTCGCGAGGTGCTGAGCGCACCTGCCGGCATGCCGGACGCCGCGCGCCTGAGCGAGACGGTCGTGATCGAGCACCGCGACGAGCTCGTCCGTGCGCTGGCCCGACTGACCACCCGCCAGCGCCGCATCGTCGTCCTGCGCTACCTGGTGGGACTGACCGAGCGCGAGGTCGCCGCCGACCTCGGCGTGAGCGTGGGCGCGGTGAAGTCCCAGGCATCCCGTGGCCTGAGCCTGTTGCGGGAGCACCTGGGTTCTCTGGACGACACCGAGAGCAGGACGCGATGAGCCAGGACCTGGACCCCGACGACCTGTGGGTGAGCAGGTTGCGACGGCGTGCCGACGAGGTCACGCCGGACATCCCCGCGGATGCAGAGCACGCTCGGCGGATCGGACGCCGTCGCCGGACCGTTCGACGCACGTCGATCGTCGGCGGGACGGCGACTGTCGTGGTGGCGGTCGCTCTGGGCGCCGCGCCCACGGTGCGCCTCGTCGAGGACCACTCGCGGCCCGCCCAGCCTGTCCCCACCCTGACCGCGAGCCCGCTGGTGGCGACCCCGGAGCAGCTCGCGACCCGCGAGCGCGACCTAGCCCGGAAAGCCGTGCAGAACGGCATCGTCGATCCGCCCGAAGTCGCCGTCGTGCGGTGGGTGACCCGCAGCGAGCACGTGTTCGTCATGGCCGACTGCCTCATCGCCGCCGGGTGGCCCATCACGAATGTCTCCGCCGCCGGGTACGACGTCGCGTACGCGTCCGACCGGGAGACCGAGATGACGCTGGACGACTACGTGTGCGACGCGCAGTACCCCGTCGGCGGACCTTAGCGAACGCGCGATGAGTTCCAGCCGGGACGTGAGTCTCTCCTAGTGACACTCGTCGACACCTGGAGGACGCCATGGCGACCACACCGCACCACCCGCCGTCGTCGATGCCGCCACCTGGCAGGCCGCCCGCGACGAGCTGCTGGTCCGCGAGAAGGCCCACACCCGCGAGGGCGACGCGCTCGCAGCCGCCCGCCGACGACTGCCGATGGTGGAGCTCGACGGTTCGACAGAGGTGGTCGGACCGGACGGGCCGGTGCCGTTCCGGGACCTCTTCCAGGGGCGCGACGAGCTCCTGGTCTACAAGCACATGTGGCACGACGGTGCGCCGCACCAGGGGCAGTGCGAGGGCTGCACGCTGACCACCTGGCACGTCCGCGACGCCGTCTATCTACACGCGCGCGGCGTCGCGTTCGCCATCCTGACGGCCGGCCGCTGGGACGAGGTGGAGCCGTTCGTCGCGTTCATGGGTTACACCCAGCCCTGGTACTCCGTGCGCGGCGTGGACGCGCCCATCGGCGGCGACATGGGTTCCTTCGCCTGCTTCCTTCGCGGACGGACAGGCGCCGGGTTGGTTCTGGCGATCGGACGCCGACGGCGCAGCCGGCTGGGGACCGACGAGCCGGCCGGTGCCGCAGTGGACCCGGACCGGCGCGACTCCGGAGCACACGCTCGGCCGCCACGGCCACCACCACTGATCCGGTGGCGGCTACGGCTGAAGCCTCAGCACCCCCGCGCTCGTCGGGGCGAAGCCGCACTGCCGGTAGAAGTGGTCCAGATGCGGCTCGTGGTCGACGTGCAACCACTCGCACCCAGCCGACCGGACCTCGTCGACCAGCGCCTCGACCAGTCGCCGGCCGATCCCGCGACGCTGCCGGTCGGGATCGACCACGGCGTCGAGGAGGAACGCGTGCGCGCCCCCGTCCCAGCACGCGTGCACGAAGCCGACGAGGCGATCGCCCTCGAACCCGCCGACCCAGGTGAGCGCGGGCCTGGTCAGCCGGCTCGCCCACGGGACGACCGGCGCGGATCCGCCCGGGCCGAACGCTCTCGCGTGGAGCCGGGAGAGGGCGTCGTCGTCGATGTCGAACCGGACGACGAGACGCGCGGCGCTCTCGGTGTCGTGCGGGCACCGCCGGAGGATCTCGTCGACGACCTGCTCGATCGGAGCGGTGGCGTCGATGGAGATGCCGCTGTCCGGGACGTCCTCGCCCGTCTGCTGCCACCGCACGATGCGCTCGCGTTCGGTCGGCTTCCCGCCGCCCCACTCGTCGTCCGGTCGCTCGTCGAGCCGCCGGTTCAGCGTGGCGAGGTCGACCTCGAGGACGAACACGTCGTCGAACAGGTCGATGAACGTCGGGAAGTTCCTCGATCCGCCGCAGAAGAAGGTGGCCGGTTCGCTCCGGTCGGCGACGAGCGCTCGGACCTTGTCCACGTCCCAGAGGTGGTGCTCGTGCAGGCCGCCCGTCGTCGGCTCACCGGTCTCCGGGTCGCCTTGGTACGCCAGCTCCCGGTCGCCGTGGACGACCTGGTAGCCGCGCCGCTGCAGCTCGTCGGCCACGGTGGTCTTGCCCGTCCCCGACAACCCCTCGACCAGGTAGTTCCTCCCTGCCCATGCGCGGGAACGTAGCACCGCCCAGCTGCAGGTCCTGTGCACATTCCGTGTCCGTCGGGCGACACCCCGGACGGGTGCGAGCAGGACGGCTACCGTCACGAACACCGGTGGGCCGAGCGATCAGGCGGAGGATGCGATGAGCAGTCGGACGTGGCGCATCGGTGTGGGCCTCGTCGCCGTAGCCCTCACCGCGTCCTTGACCGCGTGCAGCGACGCAGGCGACCTGTCCATCAGGAACGACGGGAGCGCCGACGTCACCGTCCTGACCGGGGACGAGGAGGTCACCGTCTCGGCGGGGGGCGGAGCAGCCCTCCTCGACTACGGCTGCACGCCGGGTGACGTCACCGTCGAGTTCCCGTCCGGCGAGGACGTCGTGCTGGCAGGGCCGGTGTGTCCGGAACAAAAGATCGTCATCGGGGACGGCACGGCCGCCCTGGAGAGCACGAGCGCCGGGTGAAGTGTGGCGCGGTGGGAGCTCACCGCGCGCACAATGGAGGCATGGCCACCGCGCGCGCATCCCGATTCCTGGGTTCGCTGCGCCCTGCGCTCGTACCGTAGCCCTCGCCGTCCGTAGGACACCTGGCGAGGGCTCTCCTGTGCTCGTCGAGCAGATCTCGACTCGAGCGACGACTCCAGGACTCGTACGGACGGACCATGCCCATGCCCACCTCGACCACCCCGAGCGACCGCTACCGACGCTGGACCGCCGCCGACGCCTTCGCCGCGACCGGCACCACCCACGCACCGACGTGGGCGATGATCCTGCCCCCGCCGAACATCACCGGCGACCTCCACCTGGGGCACGCCTACGAGCACACCCTCTCGGACACCCTGACCCGACGGCAGCGGATGACGGGCGCGGACACCCTGTGGCTCCCCGGGCTCGACCACGCGGCGATCGCCACGAACGCACTGCTCGAACGCCGGCTGCGGGAGGAGGGCACCAGTCGCGAGGAGATCGGGCGCGACGAGTTCGCGCGCCGCGCGTGGGCGTGGAAGAGGTCGTGCGCCGACGACATCACCGCCCAGATGCGTCTCCTCGGCGACAGCCCGGACTGGGACCGGCTGACGTTCACGCTCGACGACGGACCCAGCCGGGCCACCCGGACGGCGTTCACCCACCTGTTCGACGAGGGCCTGATCTACCGTGCCGAGCGCGAGACCCTGTGGTGTCCCGGATGCGCCACGACGCTCTCCGACATCGAGGCGGACGACTCGACGGGCACGCCGGCCTGCTCCCGCTGCCGCACGCCGCTGGAGATCCGCTCGACCCCGCAGTGGTACCTGCGCACCAGCGCCCTGGCAGCCGCGGCGACCTCCGCGATCACCAGCGGAGCGACGCGCATCGAGCCGGCCGACGCCCGGCGGGACTACCTGCGGTGGGCGGCTGACCTGGGCGACTGGTGCATCTCACGGCAGCTGTGGTGGGGCCACCGCATCCCGATCTGGTACGGCCCGGACGGGGAGGCGCGCGCCTTCGCGTCCGACGACCAGCTCCCCGAGGGGTGGACGCAGGACCCGGACACCCTGGACACCTGGTTCTCGTCGGCGATGTGGCCGCTGTCCACCCTGGGGTGGCCCGACGACACCGCCGACCTGCGCCGGTTCTACCCGAACGACCTGCTCATCACCGGCAACGACCTGATCTTCTTCTGGGCGCTGCGGATGATGCTGCTGTGCACCCACCTGACCGGTCGGGCCCCGTTCCGGCGCATGCTGTTCCACGGCATGGTCCGCGACGAGCACGGCAAAAAGATGAGCAAGAGCTTCGGCAACACCATCGACCCGCTGCCCCTCATCGCCGAGCACGGGCCTGACGCCCTGCGTCTCTCGCTGGCCCGGCGGGCTCGACCGGGTGCGGACATCCCGTTCGGTCTGGACGACCTCACGCGCGCCCGGGGGTACCTGACCAAGCTGCGCAGCATCTCCGGCCTGGCTGGTCGGCTCGGGTGCACCTGGCGGGCGTCCCGGCCCGCGCCGGCGCACCTGCTCGACCGGTGGCTGCTGACTCGTCTGGACGCGGCTCTGGCCGAGGCGGACGCGGGCTACGCCGGCGGCGACCTGGCGCGCGCGGCGGACGCCCTGACCCGCCTGGCCGAGGACGACCTCTCCGGGCTGTACCTCGAGGCGCGCAAGGACGACCTGTACGGCGGCGATGCCGGCGCGATCGCGACCCTGTCCTCCACGCTGACCGCGCTGCTCCTGGCCCTGCACCCGATGCTGCCGTTCCTCACCGAGGAGCTCGCCGAGGCGCTCGGCTGGTCCGGGATCATGGACCGCGAACCGTTCCCGGCGTCCGCGCGGCCGGACGAACAGGCTGCGTCGGCCGGCGCACAGCTGCGGGAGCTCCGCGATGCAGCACGTGCCCACCGCGGCCGGCAGGGCTTCACCGCCTCGGCCTGGCTGCCGGCACGCGGCGACGGCATCGCCCTGTGGACCGAGCTGTGCCGCACCGCCCGCCTCGCCGACGCGGACCCCGGCGAGAGCACCAGGATCAGCCGACGTGGCGGGACGTTGACCCTGCCCGCGGCACCGGCGCTCGACGACGCGCGGAGGCGCACGCTCGAGCGGCAGCTGGCGCAGGCCCAGGACCAGACCGACCGACTGTCGTCGCGACTCGCCGACCCAGGGTTCCTGAGACGCGCACCGGCAGCCGCGCAGGAGAAGGCCCGGTCCGACCTGGAGGCCAACCGCTCCGAGCGCGACCGCCTCGCGGGGTTGCTCGCACCGTCGTCGATCGGGGGCGGAGACTGAGCGGGCGTGGCTGGCGCCGCCGGTGCGCGGCCGCCTGAGCGTCGAGCGCGGGTGGGTGGCCTCCCAGCGACCGCGCCGGAAAATGACCTGTGCCGGATCTGGCGCCCTGCCTAGCCTGCGAGGGTGCCCTCCCGACTGACGGCCCTCGTGCTCGACGCCCACAACCCCCTCCGTGTAGCCCAGTTCTGGGCCGGCATCCTGGGCCGCGATGTCGTCACGGACCCTCGCGGAGCCCTCCTGCCCGGCTCCGACACGCAGGTCGGACTGCGGTTCGTGCCCAGCCCGACGACGAAGGTCGGCCTCAACCGCACCCATCTCCACCTGACGAGCACCAGCCCGGCCGACCAGCAGGCGACCGTCGCGCACGCGCTCCGGCTGGGCGGCAGCCACGTGGACGTGGGGCAGCTGCCGGAGGAGGGGCACGTGGTGCTCGCCGATCCGGAGGGCAACGAGCTGTGCGTGATCGAGCCGGGCAACAGGTTCCTCGCGGGCTGCGGCTTCCTGGGCGAGGTGGCCTGCACGGGAACCCGCGACGTCGGCCTGTTCTGGGCGGAGGCCCTGGGGTGGCCGCTGGTGTGGGACCAGGACGAGGAGACCGCCGTGCAGTCCCCGCTCGGTGGCACCAAGGTCGCGTGGGGCGGTCCGCCTGTGCCGCCGAAGCAGGGCAGGAACCGGCAGCGGTTCGAGCTCGACCTCGTCGACGGGGACCTGGAGACCGAGGTGGACCGGCTCGTCGCGCTCGGCGCCACCCGGCTGGGCGAGGTCGAGGACGGCGCCGTCGAACTCACGGACACCGACGGCATCGAGTTCCGACTGGGCTGAGCTCCTGGTCAGGCGTCGTCCGGTCGGGCCTCGCGGCTCCAGCCCGGCGACGGCTGCGCGGACCCGGTGTGCGCGGGAGTCGCGGCGACCGGGCGGCCCTCGTACTGGGTGGACAGCACGATCTGGGTGTCCATCTCGCCGTGCCTCCCGATGCGCTCGAAGATCTCCTCGAGGTGCGGCATCGACGCGGCACGCACCCGCAGGAGGGTGCACGAGCTTCCGCTGAGCTTGTGGATCTCCACGACCTCGGGGAACTCGTCGGACGCCGTGGTCCGCAGCAGGCAGCGCCCCGGTGAGCACCGCAGCTTGATGAACGCGGTCAGGGGGAGGCCCGCGCGCGCGGGGTCGATCCGCGCCTGGTACCCGGTGATCACCCCCGCCTCCTCCAGCCGCCGGACCCGGTCGGCGACCGCAGGCGCGGACAGGCTGACCTTCCGACCGAGCTGGTTGAACGACAGTCGACCGTCGTCCTGGAGCTCGGAGAGGATGCGCCAGTCCGTGCTGTCGAGCGGTCTGCTCATCCGAAAACCGTAGCGCCGGAACGCCTCGCGATCGAGAGGTGAACTGCCGCCAACGCCTGCCATCGGCCATTCACCGAAGCGCAACGACTTCGTAGCGTCGATCGCATGACGCCTGGGACCGCACGTCTCGCACTGTTCACCGGTGCCGCGCTGAGCAGCGCGGTGATCGCGACGACCAGCACGGTCGCCGCACTGGTCGCGGTCGACGTCCTCGGGCGAGCCTGGGGCGGGGTGCCCGGCACCGCGGCGGTCGTCGGCACCGGCCTCGGCGCCCTGCTGGTCACCGCACTCACCCACCGCGCCGGCACCGGGACCGCCCTGCGGCTCGGGTACCTGGCGAGCGCGCTCGGCGCCGCAGCCGGTGCGGTGGCCGTGCCGCTCGGACACCTCCCGCTGCTCGTCGCCGCGATGCTCCTGATCGGCCTGGGGAACGCCGCCGCGCAGCTGTCCCGGTACGCGGCCGCCGAGCTGGTGCCCGCTCGACGGCGCGGCGTCGCCATCGGCCTGATCGTCTGGGCCGGCACCGTCGGGGCCGTGGGCGGCCCTCTGCTCCTGCTCCCCACCGCGCGCCTCGCGGAGGCCGTCGGACGGCCGGCCCTGTCCGGCGCGTTCCTGCTCAGCGTGCCCGCGGGACTGCTCGCCGCGCTGGCGGTGAGTGGTCTGCGCACGGCCAGGCGACCCCGCTCCGGACGTGGGGTACCCGTGCGGACCGTCCTGGGATCACCGGCCGGTCGCGACGGCCTCGCCGTGATGGTCACCGGGCAGGTCGTGATGGCCGCCGTGATGACGTCGGTGCCGGTCCAGCTCCACCTGCACCATCACGGCCTGGACGTCGTCGGCGCCGTCCTCGCCGCCCACACGCTCGGCATGTTCGTCCTGTCACCGCTGACGGGTCGCCTCGTCGACCGTCTGGGCGCGGGACGGGTGATGGTGCTCGGCCTCGGCACGCTGCTGGCCTCGACGGTCGTGGCCGCGTCCGGCGCCCTGGTACCGCAGGCGGTGGGCCTGTTCGCGCTCGGCTACGGGTGGAACCTCTGCTTCGTCGGCGGCAGCGCGTCGCTGGCCGTAGGGCTACCGGCGGAGCAGCGGACCGACGTGGAGGGCTCGGTCGACGCCGTCGTGTGGGTCTCCGCGGCGGCCGGCACCCTGACCTCGACCGTGGTCCTCGCGCTCGCCGGGTGGTCCGCGTTGACCCTGGCGGCCGGCGCCCTCGTCGTCGTGCCCGCTCTCCTGGTGCTGGTCGACCGGCGGCGGACGCAGCCCCGACGCGCCGGATCTCCCGCCGAGACCCGGCGGTAGGCTGCCGAACGGCGGTGGTGGCCGACTGGCGGGGGGTTCGCTCGATGCCGTTGTGGCTGATCATCACGCTCGTCGGGGTGGCGCTCGTGATCGCCGGGTTCGCCGGTCTGGGCACGACCGGCCTCGTCACCGCCGTGCTGGCCCAGCGACGGGCCCGACGATGACCACAACACCGCCACAGACCTGGCACCGTCGCGCCGCCCGGCTCGGCTGGGTCACCGCCGCGCTCGCACTGGCCGCCGCGCTGCTGCTGGGCTGCGCGATCTGGCTCCTGGCGACGAGTGCTCCCAAGATCGTCCCGGACGCCGAGCTCACGATCGCCCTCCTGCCGGTGGACGTCGAGCTGACGGCACCGCGGCCGATCATCGTCGTGGGCGTGGGCCTGGCGGTCGCGGCGTTCCTGCTCGCGATGGCAGCCGAGCAGACTGCCGCCGCGATGCGCGTCCTGAACCGGGGTCGCGGGCTCGAGAGGCCGGTTCCGCACGACACTGCGGCCCTGAGGCGTCGAGTCCTCGGTGCCGCGGCCACACGCGCGCTCGCCCTGGACGACCCGCCCGCCTGGCCGCTCTCCGCCATCCCCGCCGACGCCGACGCTGCCGGACTGGTGGTGCGGTGCACCGTCCTGATCCCGGCGCACGACGAGCAGGCCGTGATCGGTCGGACCCTCACGTCGCTGCTCGGGCAGGTCCGCGTACCGGACCGGATCATCGTCGTCGCGGACAACTGCACCGACGCGACCGTGCAGATCGCTCGGGACCGCGGCGTCGAGGTCGTCGAGACGGTCGGCAACTCGCAGGCCAAAGCCGGTGCGCTCAACCAGGTGCTGGCTCGTCTGCTGCCGACCGCCGGACCCGCGGACGTCGTGCTGGTGATGGATGCCGACTCGACGATCACACCGGACTTCCTGGAGGTGGCGCTCGGCCGGCTCGAGGACGACCCCGACCTGATGGCGGTCGGCGGCCTGTTCTCCGGCGAGGAGGGCGGTCGCGTCCTCGCGCAGATGCAGCGCAACGAGTTCGCGCGCTACCAGCGGGTGCTCCGCCGTCGGGAAGGGCGCGTGTTCGTCCTGACCGGCACCGCGTCGGTGATCCGCGCGTACGCGTTGCGCGCCATCTCGGAGGCGAGGGGATCACTGATCCCCGGCCGGCCCGGGGACGTCTACGACACACTGGCGATGACCGAGGACAACGAGATCACCCTCGCGCTGAAGACGCTCGGGGCGCGACTGGCCTCACCGCCGGAGTGCCGGGTCGTCACGGAGGTCATGCCGACGTGGCGGGACCTGCGCCGGCAGCGCAGCCGGTGGCAGCGCGGCGCACTCGAGAACATCGCGGCGTACGGGCTCACGCGCACCACCCTCCACTACTGGTGGCAGCAGGTCGGGCTCGCGTACGGCGTCATCGCACTGCACACCTACTTGCTGCTCATGGCCGTCGCCCTGCTCGCGGCCGACGGGTTCCGCTGGTCGGCGCTCTGGACCGCGGTCGGGCTGGTCTTCCTGATCGAGCGCGTGGTGACGGCGTGGGCGGAAGGGTGGCCAGGGCGGCTGCTGGCGATGCCGCTGGTGATCGAGCTGGGGTACTCGCTCTTTCTGCAGTGGACGTTCGTGCTCTCGCTCGTGCAGATCGCCACCCGGAAGACGTCGGGCTGGAACTACGTCCCGCGCCCCACTGTCGCCGGGCTCGCCCTGCCGGTGATGCTCGCGGCACCCCTGCTGAGCCGATGGAACCCGCTGCCGGCCTCGGTGCTCCAGTCGACGTGGTTCGAGGCGTTGAGCCTGTTCGTCGGCGTGAACACCTTGGTCTTCGCCGTGCTGAGCGTGTTCCAGCTGCTCCCGCCGATCCGACGGTCGGCGCACCGGTTCCAGGCGCGCCGGGCGGCGGCGCGAGTGCGTGCGGCTCACACGTCCGCCGCGCGCACCGGGTAGCGCAGGTGGGTCACGAAGGCCCCCGCGACGCCAGTCGCGCGCCCTCAGGCAGGGTGGCCGGCGTTGTCGGTCCTCGACGACTGGGTCGAGAACTTCGAGACGAACGCCGCGTACCCGCCGTCCTGGTTCATGACGAGCGTCGCCCCGTCCTGCCAGATGCCGTTCTCCGCCGCCCACGGCGACCCCAGGGGATCGCCCTGGTTCTGGTGCACGTTGTGCACGCCCAGCCCTGTGGTGAACGGCTCCCCGAACACGATCACCCGCGCGCCCACCTGGAGCACCGACTCCAGCGCGGTGGCCGCCGCGACGTTGTCGCCCGCCGTCCACGAGTGCGCAGCGAGCCATGCGTTGATCGCGGCCAGCCACGCCGGCGGGGCCGTCACGAACACACAGCCGCCGCGCGGCCGGAACGCGGGATGCCGGATCAGGTCGACCGCGCCGCTGGTCGGTGTGCTGGCGAGCGGGTGGAAGCCGTCGGTGAGCGCAGCGACCGGGCCCAGCTCGGCGGCGGACACGGCGAACGTCCGCCACTGCACGCCCACGGACGACTTGGCCGAGTCGACGTCGATCGCGCACCGGTAGCTGCCCGCCTCCGTGTGCACCGTCAGGTTCACGTGGAACCAGCGACCTTGGTTGTCCGGGGTGTCGCGGACGCTGGAGACCAGCGTGCCGACGAGGGCGCCGTAACCGTGGGCGAGGGGCATGGGATCCACTGTCCTCGCGGCGCACGGCCGTGGCCAGACCTCCGTGTGCTGCCCGTGCCACCATGGGCCGATGGCTAGCTCGGTGGTGCTCGTCAACGGCCTGCCCGGGGTCGGCAAGACGACGCTCACCCACGAGCTCGCGGCGCACACCGGCTGGCCCGCTCTCTCCAAGGACGCGATCAAGGAGGCGTTGGCGGCGGAGTCGGGTGGCGCGCTGACGTCCGCCCAGCTGGGCGCGGTGGCCATGGACACGGTCTGGTCGATGGCAGCGGGGATGGCCGGTGTGGTGGTCGTCGACTCCTGGTGGTTCGCCCCGCGGGACCACGAGTTCGCCCGCGCCGGCGTCCTCGTGGCGGGCGCACGGAGGGTGCTGGAGGTCTGGTGCGAGGCGGATCCGGCCGTCGTCCGACGCCGCTACACGGAGCGCCGGCGGGCCGAGGTGCACGACGACGCGCACCGACTCGACGACTGGGACCACTGGCAGGTCCACGCACGCCCGCTGTCCCTCGGACCGGTGATCCGCGTCGACACGAGCGGATCCGTCGATCCTTCCGACCTGGCGGACCAGATCACGGCGGTGCTCGCCGCGGGAGAGCACTGAGGGTCTGGTCTGCGCCGGCGCCTAATCACCCTCGGAGTGCAGCGTC
This sequence comes from Cellulomonas sp., assembly GCF_965229465.1. Taxonomy (GTDB): domain Bacteria; phylum Actinomycetota; class Actinomycetes; order Actinomycetales; family Cellulomonadaceae; genus Cellulomonas. The sequence continues at coordinate 1,775,102 of NZ_OZ245882.1, forward strand.
GCGATCTCCGCCCCGAGCGCCCGGCCCTCGCGCGCCGCACGATGACGCACAAGGTCCACCTGCTCTGCCGCGATCTCCGTATCGCCGAACGATCGTGTCGAGGTCGGCGTCCATCGCCCGTCGGGTGCGGGCGACGATGTCGGGCTCGTCGGCGTGCACGTCCAGGTACGAGCCACGACGCTGTTCAGCGGCGTAGTTGGCTGTCTCGTAGAGGTGGCGTGCCACGAAGACCGACCGTTGCGGTTCACCCGTGGCCGCGGACCTCAACGCGTGGATGAGCGCGATGCCTGCAGCCTGCAGATAGGCGGAGAACTCGACCCAGGCCTCGTCGTCATCGTGCGGCACGTGCGGGTCGACGAGGTCCTCGATGCCGCTCACGTCATCGGGGGTGAGCTGACGAGCGGCAACCTGCCACACGGCCTGGACTGCCGTGAGGAATGCTCCCGGAACCCGCTCGTCCCACGCGCCGGCCAGACCTTCGCACAGCGAGACGAGGCGTTGGGCACAGGCGGCAGAGAAGGTCACCCGGCTCGTCGCCGGAAGGCCGGCAAGACGTGAGAGGAGTCCGCTCTCGTCGTATCGGGGCATGCGATCCTCCATCGGGCGACGCGCGCGGACACCGCAGACTAGCCACCGACAAGACTCCATGGACCAGCCGGACCCGACCCGCGATACTGGCGCGGGGCGCTGCCCCGCCCGGAACGCGATCACTCTCCGGAAGGGACTCGACTGTGCCCGGATTGGCGGCGATCGGAACGGACTGGCGCGTGGTCGACGGCGTCGCGACGGCATGGTTCGACGCGCCGACGCTGGTCGAGGGGGCTGCGCTGGCCGGGCGCCTCGTGGAGCTGTCGCCCGAGATCGCGATCGACCTGCGAGCCACAGGCGTCCGGGTGCGCCTCGGCACGGACGAGCACGCCGAGGCGGTATCGGCTGCCGCGCGGGATCTCGGGCTGACGGCGAACCCTGCCGCGCTTCAGCACCTGGGCATCGTGCTCGAGTCCACGGACCCGGCAGCGGTGACGCCGTTCTGGCAGCGCGCGCTCGACTACCCGCCCGGGCAGAACGGCGGTCTGGCGGATCCGCTGCGGCGCGACCCCGCCTTCAGCATCCGGGCGTCGACCGAGCCGCGGCCGCTGCGCAACCGCATCCACGTCGACGTCGTGCGACCGGCCGCCGCGGTCGAGCAGGCGGGTCTGGGTGAGGCGTACGGAGCGTTCGGGGTCTGTCACGCCGACCCCGACGGCAACGAGGTCGACCTCGTGCCGGGCGACGCGCTCAGCGAGACGGACGGGACGGCCGACTGGCAGGCGGTGTTCAGCGCGATGGCGTGCTACCGCATCACCTCGCCGGCGCAGCAGCGGGACCTGGCAGCCGCGGCCGCGGCGCTGGCCGACGACGCGGGCTTCCCGCTGCTGGTGGACCTGCGCCCCGGGCTCGTGATCCTCGACACCGGCAAGGACCAGTGGGAGGACGACGCCCACGGCCTCGCGCTCGACTTCACCGACCTCGCCACGAGCCTCCAGGCCGCTGCACGCGACCTCGGGGCCACCGCGGACCCGGGGCTGCCGCGCTTCGTCCAGCTCGTCCTCGACGCCGCCGACGTCGACGCGGTCCGCGCGTTCTGGCTCGCCGCCCTCGGATACACCCCCGACAGGCGGGACGGAGCCAGCGACATCATCGATCCGCGGCGACTGAACCCGGTGCTGCTGTTCCAGGACGTCGACACGTCGGACACGGAGCGGCGCCGGCAGCGCAACCGCATCCATGTCGAGCTCGCCGTGCCGACGGACCTCGCGCAGACGCGCCTCGCCACCACCCTCGCAGCCGGTGGCCGGCTCCTCGACGAGTCGGAGGGTCGCTGGCGGGTCGCCGACCCCGAGGGCAACGAGCTGGTGATCGTCAGCGGGGCCTGAGCTCCCGCGTCACTGGAGCGTGTAGCCGCCTCGGACGACCTTGAGCGGCAGACCGTCCAGCTCGTCGGCGTCCAGCTCGGCGGGGAGCTCGGCGTCCGGGGAGACGGTGACCTCGAGCACCAGGCCGGCGTCGGTCTGCTTCACGCCGACCGCGTTCACGCCTGCAAGATCGATGAGCCGCGCCTCGTGCTCGCGCTGGACGGCGACGGCCTCGTCATAGGTGAGTGCCATCGCACCATCGTCCCACTCGTGCCGTGACGGCGCCCGGCGTCATCACAGGTATCTCCGCCGTCGACGGTGCGCTCCTGTCTCGTGGGTGGGTGTCTGCTCATCCGCCGGTGGTGCATACGAGGGGGTAAGCCATGCCATCCATTGCGGAGCTGGTCACCATCAAGGAGCGTGTCGAGGCGGAGTACCTCGCACGGCCCGGGGTGACCGGCATCGATGTCGGGTACAAGGTCGTGGGCGGTGTCCAGACGGACGAGGTCGCCATCCGGGTCCACGTCGAGAAGAAGAAGGCCAGCGTGCCGAAGGCGCAGCTGGTTCCTGCGACGATCGACGGCGCCGTCACGGACGTGCTGGAGCGCAACTACCAGCTCCAGGTCGTCCGCGAGCCGATGGACTTCAGCGCTCAGGCGGACACGACGCACTACGCCACCCTTCAGGGCGGCATCAGCATCGGCCCGAGCAGGGCGATCGGCGGCTTCGTCTTCGCCGGCACGCTGGGCGCGATCGTCACGGACAACGTCAGCGGTCAGAAGGCGGCCGTGACCAACTTCCACGTGGCGGCCGTGGACAGCGGGTGGCACGTGGGCGACCGTCAGGTACAGCCCAGCCGCGTCGACACGGGCACGGTGCCCGGCGACGAGTTCGGGGCGATCCTGCGAGCCGTCCTGTCGTCGCACGTGGACGGCGCGGTCATCTCGATCGATGCGGGCAAGACGACCGCAGGAACGATCGTCGACATCGGGACGGTCAACGGCACCAAGCCGGCGACGCTCGGGATGGCGGTCCGCAAGCGCGGCCGCACGACCGGTCTGACGCACGGGTCCGTCGACGGGCTGTCGCTCAGCGTGAGCGTGGACTACGGCGACGGTCTGGGCGTCCACGTCCTCACCGACCAGGTGAGCATCGCCACCGACACCGCACAGAACCCGCTGTTCTCCGACCACGGTGACTCCGGTTCCGTCATCGTCGACTCGACCGGCGCGGTCGTGGCCCTGCTGTTCGCGGGATCCGGCACCAACACCGTCGGCAACCCGATCGCGAGCGTCCTGTCCGAGCTGAACATCGCCATCCCCAAGGGGAAGTCGATCATCAAGGACATCAAGGACGGTCGCAAGGACATCATCAAGGACAAGGACAAGGAGCTCCGCAAGGACTTCATCAAGGACAAGGAGCTGCGGAAGGACCTCATCAAGGACAAGGAGCTCAAGAAGGAGCTCATCATCGACGGGAAGCGGCTCAAGGACATCAAGGACGTGTTCAAGTCGCCCGACCTTCCCTTCGACCCGGGCGACCCCGGCAACGGTCCGGGCTTCGGTGGGGGCTTCGGTGGCGGTCTCGCCGACCGCCTGGCCGAGCTCGAGGGCAGGCTGGGCTCGCTCGAGAGCTTCATCTCGCCCGAGCTGCGTCCGGACCTGACCTCCAGCGCGTTCAGCGCCGAGGAGGAGCTCTCGACCGACGAGATCGCGGCACTGCGTGCCGAGGCCGAGCGTCAGGTCACCGAGGCCGCGGCTGCGAAGTCGGACCTCGACAACCTTCTGGGCTGAGCAGACGGCGACCCGGCCGGTGACCACCTCACCGGCCGGGTCCCTACCGAGGGGAACCCCATGTTCGTCGTCCTGTGCGACATCGACGACAGTGCGGCTCTCTGGCTGGACTCGCGATTCCGCGAGCTCGGTCAGAGCTGCACGCTCGTCACCTCCGGACTGCTGTCGTTCGCTCGTCGACGATCGCAGTGGATCGGCCGCGACGGCACGCGCGCGATCGTCGACCTCGGCGAGGCCGGGGTGATCGACCAGCCCGACCTCGTCGTCAACAGGCTCCTGTCCCCGCCGGTGGCCGCCTGGCAGTGGGCGAAGCCGGCCGAGCGCGACTACGCCGGGGCGGAGATGACCGCGTTCGCCCTGAGCTGGCTCGCGGCCGTGCCGGGCGCGGTGCGCAACCGCCCCTCACCCACCTGCCTCGCCGGCCCGTCGCCGCACCCGCTGCGCGCCGCCGTCGTCGCCCACCGCGCAGGGCTCGACGTACCGGACGCCGACTTCGGAGCTGGCGCTGCCACGCTCCGGCTCCTCGAGGCCGCGGTGCGCGGCGCCGCGGGGGCCGCCCGCGTCCTGCACCTCGTCGTCCTCGACGGCCGGATCGTGGGTGCCGACGGTGTCGAGCACCGGGTCGGCGCACGGATGCCCGAGGGCTTCTCGTCGGCGATCACGCGTTTCGCTACCGCCGTGGGCGCCGCCGAGGGCCTGATCGGCATCGACATCGTGGTCGCGGGAAGCCGGTGGTGGTTCGCCGGGATGACGCCGCTGCCCGACCTGATGGTCGCGGGCGACGCCCTCGTCCAGGAGCTGATCGGACTCGTGGAGAAGGTGCCGGCATGAGCGTCATGGTGTGGGGAGTGCCGACGGAGAGCCCGGTCGAGCTGCTGCTGGGGGCCCTGGCGCGTCAGGGCGCTGACCCGGTGGTGGTCCACCCTCGTCAGTTCCTGGAGCAGAGCGTCGACATCCACCTCTCGGGCGGAGAGCTGCGCGGTTCCCTCCGGGTCGGGGACCGGACGACCGACGTCGGCGACATCTCCGGCGTCTACGTGCGGCCGATCGAGCCGGAGCTCGTGCCCGAGCTCAGGGACGTGCCTGCCGACGATCCCGCGATGCTGCGCGCCCGCGCGGAGTTCGACGCGCTGATCGCCTTCACCGAGGCCGCCCCGGACGCCCTGGGCTGCCGGGTCGCGAGCCGGCTGTCCGCCATGGCGTCCAACATGTCGAAGCCGTACCAGGCGCAGCTGGTCCAGCAGGGCGGGTTCGACACCCCCGAGACGGTCGTCACCGACGACCCGGACGAGGCGCGGGCGTTCGTCCGCGCGCACCGCGGGGCGATCTACAAGTCGGTCAGCGGGGTCCGCTCGATCGTCAGCGTCGTGGACCTGGACCACGAGGCCGAGCGGCTGGAGCTGATCCGCTGGTGCCCCGTGCAGTTCCAGGAGAACGTCCGCGGCCGGGACGTGCGCGTCCACGTGGTCGGCGACGAGGTGTACGCCGCGATCGTCGACTCGTCCGCGACCGACTACCGCTACGCCCGCGCCCAGGTGGGCGAGGACGCCACGCTCGCGCCGTACGCGCTGCCCGACGACGTCGCCGAGCGGTGCATCCGTCTCGCGCACGACCTCGACCTGCCGTTCGCCGGCGTCGACCTGAAGCTCGCGGACGACGGCCGCATCGTGTGCTTCGAGGTCAACCCGTCCCCGGGCTACTCCTGGTACGAGACGGCCGCGGGGCTGCCGATCTCCGACGCGCTCGCCCGGTGGCTGATGCGGGCCGCGTAGCACGCGCGCCCTGCCGGATCGCAGTGGGATGCTGGCCGCATGCTCGAGGCGCTCACCGGCACCGGACTGGCCACCGCGGCCGGTCTCAACGCGTACATCCCGCTGCTGGTCATCGGCGTGCTCGCGCGGTGGACCGACCTCATGGACACGCCTGCCGGGTGGGAGTGGCTCACCAACGGCTGGGTCCTGGCCGTGCTGGCCGTGCTCCTGGCGCTCGAGGTCGTCGCGGACAAGATCCCCGGCGTCGACAGTGTCAACGACATCGTGCAGACGGTCGTGCGGCCCGTCGCGGGTGGCATCGCGTTCGGTGCGGGCTCGAGCTCGCAGACCGCCGTCGTCACGGATCCCGAGGCGTTCGTCCAGTCCGGCCAGTGGGTCCCGATCGTCATCGGGATCGTCCTGGCCCTCGTCGTGCACGGCGCGAAGGCCACCGTACGGCCCGTCGTCAACGTCACGACCCTCGGCGCCGGGGCACCCGTGGTCAGCACCGTCGAGGACGTGACCAGCGTCGGGCTGTCGTTCGCGGCGATCCTGGCGCCCCTGCTGGTCCTGGTCGGGCTGGTCGGGCTCGTCCTCGTGTGGCTCCGCTTCCGCCGGCGACGCAGGCGCGGCGGGTTGCCGGGGGAGACGACGGACGAGGTCTCCTCGCCGCCGCCGCCACCGGTCGACGTCCCGTAGCCCGCTCGGGCCGCGGCGTCGTCGGTGCCGAGGTCGATACCGGTCATTCGTCCGGGCCGTGACTACCCGTCTCTCCGTGCGGTGAGCCGAGCGGCGACGTCCACGGCCAGGGCGATCTGGTGGTCCAGCGCGGGCGCGCTCCCCCACCAGGACACCGACGTGACGACGAGCCCCTCGCGGGTCACCTGCATCGACCACAGCTCGGCGGGCCGCACGATCCCGTCGCCGTGTGCGGCATCCGGCCAGTGCTCGACCCGGTGCCGGAGCTGGTCGTCCAGGATCCCGTGCGGATCCGCGTAGGCGTAGCGACCCTCGGCGGCCGCCGACGAGGAGCGTCCTGCGAGGCGACCGATCCACGCCCCGATCCTGCCCAGGTCGGACTGCGGACCGACCCGGCGCACGTCGAGGATCGGTGACCCGGCGGGATGCAACGTGCGCAGTGCCGGAGACACCCATCGGACGGAGGAGGCGGGGTCGCTCTCGCCGGTCGGGGTGCCGTCGTCGAGATCGCAGTACCAGGCCGGAGGCTCGCCCGCGGGCTGGAGGCGTGCCGTGTGGGCGCCCGTCCGAGTCAGGAGCAGGCCGCGGGCGCGCGCCACGTCCTCGATGAAGCCGTTCGACGAGGCCGTCATCACGGCATCGTAGGTCTGCCCGCAGCCCGCCACAGTGTCCCGGTCGACGTGTCCGTCCCCCGTTTCCCGCGTGTCGAGGCGGCCCGCGGTCTAGCGTGGCGAGCGCCGCACGGCTGCCGTCGGGGTCGTCGCGATGTCCCTCACGGTCGGGGCGGTCGGGGTCGCCTACGCGCTCGCGACCGACGACCGACCGGCGGCTGAGGTCACGGCCGCGACGCCGCGCTCGCGGCGCTGTGGCATGTGGACGTCATCGACGCCAAGGCAACCGCCGGCCAGATGCTGCTCGACGGGCAGCCGCTCCCGATCGGCCCGAGCGGCACCCCGGTCTCCTGACCGCGCTCAGCTCACGCGCGGAGGACCCTCAGGCGGTCGGGCTGCGCTCAGTGACCCGCGGCGTCGAACGCGGGCGCGAACCGCAGCTCGCCACGCGGCGGGGGGCCCGAGAAGGTGAGGTGCTGGACGATGGCCTGGTCCAGTCCTCGGTGCGACAGCGGGCCGTTGCCCGTGAAGCCCAGCCGGCCGTAGATGTTCGGATCACCGATCAGTGCGCAGCCGCGCGCCTCGCGTTCGCGCAGCCGGAGCAGACCCTCAGCCACGAGTGCCCGACCGACACCCCGCCGCTGACGGTCGAGCCGGACGGAGATCGGTCCGAGCCCGAACCAGCCGTCGTGCGCCCCGTCGATCGTCACGGGGGAGAACGCGACGTGCCCGATGACGTCGCCGTCGTCCTCGGCCACGAGCGAGAGCGTCAGGTCGCCGGACGCCCGCAGCGACCGGATGATCGGCGCCTCGGAACCGTCGCTGAACGACTGCGGCTCGAAGGCGGCGGTGGTCAGCCGATCGATGGCATCAATGTCGTCGGGGCGTTCGGGTCTGATCAGCACCGTCGTCTCCGGCTCGCGGGGAGCGCCCACCTCGGGCGCGCCTCGCAGCGTAGGGCCGGGTCGCGCGGAGGCGAAGCGGAAATGGTCCCGCCGTCGTGGAGCACCGCCGGCGAGGCGAGAGGCGGCAGGACGGGCGCCGATCGGTGCCCTTTCGTCGGCGCGATCGGCAGCCGCTCGGGCGCGTCGTCGTATCAGCCTGGAGCCATCGGCGCTCCTTGCTGATACGGGAGGTGCGCTGTGGACACGACGAACGGCCCCGACGACGGTGCCGAACGGTTCCCCGACGGGCCGACCGGGCCTGCGAGCGCCGGACCTGCGTCGACCGGAGCCGGGCAGGGCGGCTTCGACGACTGGCCCACCTCACCGATGCCGCCTCAGCCGGTCGTTCCGTCGCAAGGGTTCGGGGCGGGCCAGTGGCAGAGCGGGTCAGGTGCGCCCCCGCCGGGAAGCTCGCGCCGGTCTCTGCTCCTCGGGATCGCCGCGGGCGCGGGAGGGGCGGTCGTCCTCGGGGCGCTGCTGTTCACGCTGTGGCCCGACAGCGGGACCGACGACGACACAAGCGGGTCGGCCGCCTCGACGAGCTCACCGCCGGTCACGCCGTCGGCGACCGAGACAGCGGTCGAGCCGACGGTGACGGTCGCCGACCGCAGCCTGCCCGCCACGCAGATCTGGACGGCGATGGGGGTCGGGTGCGAGGCCGGCGACGTGCTCGACATAGCGATGAGCGGGTCCGCTTCGCACGACCAGACCGCCAGCGGGACCGTCGGACCGACCGGTCTGCTCGACCCGCGGTTCCACCAGTACAACGTCGAGGGCTTCCCCGACGCCAACACGATGACGATCATCGGGAGCCTCGACGAGGACCCGGACACGTTCTTCGTGGTCGGCGAGAAAGCCACCTATGTCTGCACGAAAGACGGTGAGCTGTACCTCGGCGTCAACGACGTCGGCGTGCAGAACAACAGCGGCGCGTTCGAGGCGACGATCACCCGCACGACGCACGGCTGACGAACGCGGCTCTGTCTCGCCCTCAGGCGGGTGGTTGCTTGAGCCCGAGCAGTGTGCCGCCCGGGTCGGAGACATAGGTGACGAGTCCCTGACCCGGAATCTCGTTGACCTGGCCCTCCTGCCGTCCGCCCGCAGCCTCGACCGCAGCGATGCTGGCGTGGACGTCATCGACCTCCAGCCAGAGGATCGCCGGCTGCTGGCGGTACTCCCGACTCATCACCGCACCGTTGATCCCGACCCCGTCGCCGGTTCCTACGACGTGGTATCCGGGCAGGAACGGCGATGCTTCACCGTGCCAGCCGAACGCGTCCGCGTAGAACCGGGTGATCGCCTCCGGCGCCTCGGCGGTGATCTCGAAGTGAACGATGCGTCCCATGCAGCCAGGCTAGGAAGATCGCATCGACGCGTCTTGAACGAATCGATCAGGGCGGCATGCGGCGGAACATCATCTCGGCGATCCCGTCCTGACGATCACGGAACGCGCTCGCGCTCATGCCGGTGTGTCGCTTGAACTCGCGCGCCGCGTGCGACTGGTCCGCGTACCCGGCGGCAGCCGCCAGCATCGCCGAGCTGTCGCCGTGCGACAGAGCCAGCAGCTCCGACGTGAACCGGTCGTAGCGGCGAATCGACAGATACTCCTTCGGGCTGATCCCGACCCACCGGCGGAAGGCGCGGTACAGCGTCGCGGTCGACACCCCGAGCGCGGTCGCCAGGCTCGCGACGGTGAGGCCTTCACCGTCCTGATCGACCAACCGGACGGCGGAGACGACAAGCTCGCGTCCGACTGGCACCGTGCCCCGTGCCGACTGCGTGAGCAGCCACCGGTCCAGTGCGGCGCACGGATCATCCTTCAGTGCTGCCTCCGTCGGCCGGTCCGCGACCAGCTCACCGATGGGAGTCGGATCGCGCGGTGCGTCGGGCCAGATCGTCGCCGCGCCCCACGGCGTGAACTGCACCCCGACGTAGTGGGACCGGCCGCTCTGCACGAGCACGTAGGGCTCGGTGGTCACCGGCAGGAACACGTCGGCGTTCTCCTCGGCCGACGCGGACCCGCGTCGGAGCCGACGACCGGCCTCACCCAGGCAGAACTGCACCGTGGCCCGGCCGTTCGGGATGAGCACCGCGCGAACGGGCTCGGGGTGCGACGGCGCGGCAACCGCCCAGTAGTGCTCGACCGTCTCCGCCAGCCGCGGATCCGGGGAGTACCGCCGATACTGCATGGCAGACATCCCACCAGAATGGCCGCCCGTCACGGCGTCGACCACGACGCGGCGACGCTCGCCGGTCATGGTGTCGAGACGTACGAGCGACCTTGCCCGACCGCGAGCGCCGTACTGTGACCGATCCGCGACCGTGACGGCGAGACGAGAAGCCCCCGCGGCGAGGCCCCGTGCTCCCGTACCGTCCGATCTGCGGGTGGTGCGGATACGGCCCTCGCTCAGAGGCGGCAGCGGGAGATGGCCCCGACCGCGGAACGGATCGGAGCCAGGTCGTGACATCGTCCACAGGTGGACCGGACCAGAGCGTCCCGGGTGGCGGTGCGCCGCGCGGGAGGGCGTCGGTCGCGTGGCGCACCGCGCTCGTCGCGGTGCTGAGCGCCGCCTGCTGGTTCGCGTGGTTCGGGTGGGACACGACGTACCAGGTCGACCCGGCGACTGGCGTCGCGAGCGGGCCCTACGAGGCGTGGCAGGTGCTGGGCTGCGTGCTCAGCCTCGCGGCGGTCGTCGTGCTCGGGTCCCTGGTGCTCGGGCCGTGGTGGACGGTGCTCACCGTGACCGTGGCGTTCACGGTCGCCTTCGCGGTCACGGCCAGCAGCGACGAGACGGGGCTGTGGGGGGTCGGGGCGATGCTCGTCGCGTTCGGAGTGGCCGCGGGATCGACCGTACTCGCGCTGGTCATGATGGTGGTGGCCAGCCGCCGTCGCGCCCGGGCGGCCTAGGCGACAGCTCGCGCCCGGCACGAGGAGAGGCAGCCACAGGAGGAAGTGGGCGGGGCGCACAGGATCGTGGGCACACCGTCGGGCCCGCGTCCGTACTGTCGGGGCATGGCTGAGCTTGGGCGCGTCACATGGCCACCCGGACCGATTGCCACCGCTCGACTTCTGCTCCGGCCGCCCGAGCCGCGTGATCGCGCGGCTTTCGTCGAGCTCTACACCTCGCCCGAGGTCGGGACCTACACAGGCGGATCACGATCGCGTGAGGCGGTCGAACGCGCGCTACCAGCGGCTCCGCAGGGGCGCCCCGGTCATTTCGTGATCGACCTCGACGGAGCAATGGTCGGGATCGTTCAGCTCGAACGCCGGGACGTCGACTACGACGTTCGCCAGGCGGCCGGCCATGTGGACCTTGGGTACCTCCTTCTCCCGGAGGCATGGGGACGGGGATACGCCACCGAAGCCTGCGAAGCCGCGCTCAGCTGGTTCGCAGGCGCACTGCCGGGTGAAGCCGTCGTGCTCATCACCCAGACCGCGAACGTGCCGTCGATGCGCCTGGCAGCGAGGCTGGGGTTTGTCGAGGTCGAGCGGTTCGAGGCATACGACGCGGAGCAGTGGTTCGGTACGTGGACCCCAGCCTTGGCGACTGGATGAGTGGTACTCCGACGACGAGTCGATTCCGCGAACCAGTGGGTCCACGGCCGGGACGAGTTCAGCTGGTGAGGGGCTCCCGGGCATCGGCGCTGGTCGGGGTGTAGAAGTTGACCAGGTTGCCGTCCGGGTCGCGGAACAGCAGCGACCGGTTGCCCCACGGCATGGTCGTCGGCGTGCTGACGAAGACGTCCACGACGTCCCGCAGCGCGAGGTAGACCGCATCGACGTCGTCCACCAGGAAGTCGAGGATGACGGAGCGGTTGGCGCCCGCCCGTGCGGCGTCCTCCCCGAGGAGCGGCACGGTCGCTGAGCTCGCGATCGCCAACGTTCCCGACTCGGTGCGCAGCTCGGCGAACAGTGGGTGCAGCCGGACAGCGACCACGCCGGTCACCTTCTCGTAGAAGGCGACGAGGGCGTCGACGTCGTCGGTGATGATGCGGGTGGCGGTGAGCTGCACGGTGTCTCCTGGGGCGGGGTCCCGCTCTGCGGATGCAGGGCTGACATCGACGCTAGGAGGGATACCGGACAGGTTCGGCCCGGTATCGAGCAAGAATGGAGATGTGACCACGACCACCTCGCGCGTGCTGCAGCTCTTGGAGCTGCTGCAGTCGGCCGACACCCGGACGGTCGCCGAGCTCGCCGAGCGACTCGCGGTGAACGAGCGCACCGTGCGCCGCTACGTGCAGCACCTGCTGGAGCTGGAGATCCCGGTCGAGTCGGTGCGAGGGCGCTACGGCGGATACCGGATCCGTGCCGGCTACCGCATGCCCCCGGTCATCCTCAGCGACGACGAGGCGGTCGCCCTCCTGCTCGGCCTCGCTCACGCCCTGGCCAGCTCGGACGCGCCGGACGTCGCCGTCCAGACAGCCATGTCGAAGATCCGGCGATCCTTGCCGGCCGCGTCCGCGCGGCGCCTCGACTCGCTCCTGGAGACCGCGGTGCTCGACGTCCCGGCGCACCAGGACGTCCCCGACGCGGGCACGCTGCTGACGATCGCCGATGCGATCAAGCAACGACGACCGCTCGACCTTCGTTATCTGGACGCGGCCCACACACCGTCGCGGCGAACGGTTCTGCCCCACGACCTCGTCGCGCACTCGAGTCGCTGGTACCTCATCGCCTTCGACACCGTCAGGCGATCGGAGCGCACCTTCCGGGTCGACCGCATCCGTACTGCTCGTGCCGTATCCGGCACCTTCCAGCCGCCGGCGAGAAGCGATGCGATCGACCGTCTGGTCGACGGCTTCGCCGAAGCCGACTACCCGTGGCGGGTCGAGCTCCGCATCCGGGCCTCTGTCGACCACATCCGCCGGTACCTTCCGGCGAGCGTCGCCGTCCTGCGGCCCATCCCGGAGCGCGACGGCGACGACGCACCCGCCTGGCACCGTGCCAGCATCCACGCCCAACGGCTCGACTGGATTCCTGCTGTCATCGCAGCGCTCGACTGCGACGTCGTCATCGAGAGCCCGGACGAGCTGCGCCAGCTCGCCCGGGCCACGGCGGCACGGCTGCTCGCTGCCGCCGCGGCTTCGGGGGGCACCGCGGATCGCGCAGAAGTCTCGGCTGCCGGGTCGGCACTCGCACCCCGCACCTAATCGTTTGCGCCGATCACACGTCCCACGAGCCCCGTGCCACACTCGGCAGATCCCGCCGTGTTAGCGCTCACACTGGCGGGGCCTCATCGCCCAGCGACGTCACCTCAGGACGCGCTCACCATCGCAGCGCAGCGTTGCGCGGCCGGACGGTCGCGCCGCGCAGCCATCACCAGGAGGCAGACGACATGCACCGAGTTGCGCGAAGGCTCCTGCTCGCCGTCACGCTCTGCGTGGCACTGGCTGGAGGTGTCGTGGCCGAGTCGGCGCCCGCCTCCGCCGAGACCAACGGGGGCACCCGCGTGATGCCCCTGGGCGACTCGATCACGGACGGCGTCCCCGGGGGCGGCGGCTACCGGGTCGGGCTGTGGCAGCGCCTGGCGCAGAACGGCTACACCACGGACTTCGTGGGTTCCGGCTACAACGGGCCGGCCAGTCTCTGGGACCACGACCACGAGGGGCACTCCGGCTGGCGGATCGACCAGCTCGACGCCAACGTCGTCGGCTGGCTGCGCACGTACGCGCCGCACACCGTGCTGCTGCACATCGGCACCAACGACATCACCCAGAACCGCGACCTGGGAAACGCGCCCGCTCGGCTCGCGGCACTCATCGACAAGATCACGAGCACTGCTCCGCAGACCGAGGTCTTCGTCGCGACCCTCATCCCGGTGTCGTTCGCCGACTCGCAGGTCCGGGCTTACAACGCCGCCATCCCCGGCATCGTGTCGAGCAGGGCCACCGCCGGGCGTCGGGTCCACCTCGTCGACATGTACGGGGCTCTGACCACCGCTGACCTCGCCGACGGCGTGCACCCCAACGCGACGGGCTACGACAAGATGGCGGCCACCTGGTTCGCCGCGCTGCGTGCCGTGCCCGGGAGCCTCGGCGTCCCGACCGGGGGCTCCGGTTCGGTGGACACCTCGGCCTGGTACACGCTCGTCAACCGGGGCAGCGGCAAGGCCATCGACGTGTACAACCTGTCCACCGCGGACGGCGCACGCATCACCCAGTGGTCCCGCAACAACGGCGCCCAGCAGCAGTGGCAGTTCGTCAGCTCCGGCGGCGGCTACTACCGGCTGAAGTCGCGGCTCTCGGGCAAGGTCCTCGACGTGACCGCGAAGTCGACCGCAGACGGTGCGGCGATCATCCAGTGGAGCGACAACAACGGCGCCAACCAGCAGTTCAGCATCCAGACGATCGACGGGTACATCCAGCTGATCAGCCGCAACAGCGGCAAGGCCGTAGAGGTGCAGGGGGCCTCCACCTCCGACGGCGGGAACATCGTCCAGTACTCCGACTGGAACGGCTCCAACCAGCAGTGGCAGCTGGTCCGGGTGAACTGAGCCCGGCCCGTCACCGGTCGGCGCGGACGAGCCTGTCACCTTCGCCCGCATGCGTGCCGGCCTGCTCGTCGCGCGCATCGAGGCCGCCACGCCTCGGCTGCAGAACACCCCGCACCTAATCGTTTGTGCTGATCGCACGCCCCACGTGCCCCGTGCCAGACTGCGCAGATCCCGCCGTGTTAGCGCTCACATTGGCGGGCCCCATCACGCCCGGGTCCCTGTCCGCCGGCAGCCAGCGGGGACCCGAGGCGCACATCGACCGACAACGACGATCGGACAATCATGCAGAGATCTCCACGATGGCGCCGCATCTGGCCGGCGGTGCTGGCCGCGGCCACGCTGATCACAGCGGGAACAGTCGCCGAGGCACCCAGAGCGTCCGCCGCGGCCGCGTGCCGCGTGGACTACGTCGTCTCATCGCAGTGGTCCAACGGTTTCGGTGCCAACGTGACGGTCACCAACCTGGGTGACGCCGTCAGCAGCTGGCGGCTCACCTGGAGCTTCTCCGCTGGTCAGACCGTGACCCAGGCCTGGAACACGAGCCTCACCCAGAGCGGCTCGACGGTGTCCGCGAGCAACGCGTCGTACAACGGCTCGCTCGGCACCGGGGCATCGACGCAGTTCGGCTTCAACGGCAGCCTGACCGGCTCCAACCCCGCGCCGGCGTCCTTCGCCCTCAACGGGACCAGCTGCAACGGCCCGGTCAGCACGCCGACCCCCACGCCGACCACGACGCCGAGTCCCACACCGACCGCCACGGCCGCGGCGGCGGACATCACCGTGAACACGGGCCGCAAGTACCAGACGATCGACGGCTTCGGTGCCGCGGTCTCCATCTGGGGCGGCGCCTGGTCGACGACCGACACCCAGACCCTGGTCGGGATGGGGGACAACCAGCTCGGCCTCTCGATCGTGCGCACCGGGATCTCACCGGTGTCGAGCGAGTGGAACGCACAGGTCAGTGCGCTCAAGACGGCGAAGTCCTACGGCTCCAACGTGAAGATCCTCGCCTCACCGTGGACGGCGCCGGCGGCGTGGAAGTCGAACAACAGCCGGATCAACGGCGGCACCCTGCTGACCTCGCGCTACGGGGACTACGCGAACCACCTGAACAGCTACGTGCAGTACATGAGGAACCAGGGCGTCACGATCGACGTGACGTCGATCCAGAACGAGCCCGACTGGCACCCGGCCTACGACTCGATGGCGTGGACAGGCGACACCTTGCGCAACTTCGTGCGCGACCACGGCGCGACCATCAAGAACACGAAGCTCCTCGTCGCGGAGTCGCTGGGTACGAACCGGTCCTACTCCGACCCCACGCTCAACGACGCCACCGCCCGCAACAACATCGGGTACATCGGCGGCCACATCTACGGCCAGGAGAACGGGCCGAACCTCTCGGCGTACCCGCTCGCCGCGCAGTACGGCAAGAATCAGTGGATGACCGAGTGGAACTTCCACGAGGCGGACGGCAGCGGCTCAAACATCTGGGGCGACCCGTCCAACCTCGCCACGTGGAACGAGACGCTCGACAAGATCATGCCGTCGGTGAACCGGACGATGGAGTCCAACTGGAGCGCCTACATCTGGTGGTACGGACGGCGCTACTACTCCTTCATCGGCGACGGGGAGTCGGCGTACGGGACCCAGGGCGGCGCCGTCCTCAAGCGCGGTTGGGCGTTCTCGCAGTACTCCAAGTACGTCCGTCCGGGCTACCAGCGCATCGGCGTGACGGAGAGCTCGAAGGCGTCGCCCCTGGACGTCACGGCCTACCAGGGTGACGGCAAGATCACGCTCGTCATCCTCAACCGCACGACCAACGCCGTGAACGGCACCGTCATCCAGGCGCCCGAGGGCGTCACGTCCGCGTTGCAGACCATGACGTCGCGGTACTCCAGCCGCGCCGGCCAGACGACGAGCGTCAACGGGAGCCAGGTGACGGTCTCCGTACCGGCCCGGAGCATCTCCACCGTCGTGATCACCCTCTGAGGCGCCGCCCGGGCATCTGACGTGTCACGACGCGTCAGATGCCCGGCGGTGTCGTTCGGACCGGCGCAACCTCGTCCAACCGGGCAGTCGCCGTCATGCTCACCGCAGCCGCAGTAGCGGTGCGGGGTTTCAGCAGCTGCTTCACGAGGGCGACTGTCGCCAAGTACCACCGGAAGAGCTGATCGAGACAGGCCGCGTCGTAGAACGATCGCTTGCCTACCTCAGGCGCGGCGGTGGGCGGCGTACGGACGGCGCTACACCCGCGACGACGCACAGGTGTTCCTGCGCGCCCATGAAGCCTCCCGACGCATGGGCACGGAGCTCCAGCTCGCCGTCGTGCTGGGCAAGGACGACACGCCGCTCGGCGGGGTGTCGCTGCACGGGGTCGAGCTCGAGTCGCTCCTGGAGACCGCGGTGCTCGACGTCCCGGCGCACCAGGACGTCCCCGACGCGGGCACGCTGCTGACGATCGCCGACGCGATCAAGCAACGACGACCGCTCGACCTGCGATATCTGGACGCGGCCCACACACCGTCGCGCCGAACGGTTCTGCCCCACGACCTGGTCGCGCACTCGAGGCGCTGGTACCTCATCGCCTTCGACACCGTCAGGCGATCGGAGCGCACCTTCCGGGTCGACCGCATCCGTACTGCTCGTGCCGCATCCGGCACCTTCGAGCCGCCGACGAGAAGCGATGCTGCCGCCGCGCCGTCGGGGGACTCCGCGGATCTCGCACAATTCCCGGCTGCCGGCTCGGCGCACGACAGATCAGCCCTGCGCGAGGGGCCCACTCCCGCCTGACGGCTGAGCTGCGGCGCTCGCGATGACATCGGTTCCCGGCCAGCCCGGCCTCTCCCGCCGGTGTCCGCCCGCGGCGAACCGGCTGCGCCTCGCTCTGCCGGTCGTACCTGAAAGACGGAGACTGGTCGGCATGCAGACACGACACCTCGGAGACGTCACGGTCAGCGCCATCGGGCTCGGCGGGATGCCTCTGTCGATCGAAGGGCGCCCCGACCGGGAGCGTGCCCTGGCCACCATCCACGCCGCGCTCGACGCGGGCGTCACGCTCATCGACACCGCGGACGCCTACCACCTGACGGCGACCGACGTCGGCCACAACGAGTCCCTCATCGCCGAGGCCCTGCGCACGTGGGGCGGTGACACCTCGGACGTGCTCGTCGCCACCAAGGGCGGCCACCTGCGCCCCGGCGACGGCTCCTGGTACGTGGACGGCTCCCCCGAGCACCTGCGCCGGGCGCTCGACGCGTCGCTCCAGCGGCTCGGCGTCGACGCGATCGGCCTCTACCAGTTCCACCGCCCGGACCCGGCGGTTCCCTATGCCGAGTCGGTCGGCGTGCTGGGCGAGTTCCTGGACGCGGGCAAGATCCGCCTCGCGGGCATCTCCAACGCCAACCCGGACCAGATCCGCGAGGCGCAGACCGTGCTCGGCGGGCGCCTGACGTCGGTCCAGAACCAGTACTCGCCGGCGTTCCGCTCGTCGCAGGTCGAGCTCGACCTGTGCGCGGAGCTCGGCCTGGCGTTCCTGCCGTGGAGCCCGCTCGGCGGCATCAGCAGGGCGTCCGCGCTCGGCGACACCCACGGCGCGTTCGAGCGCATCGCGACGACGCACGGCGTCAGCCCGCAGCAGGTCGCGCTCGCGTGGGAGCTCGCGCAGGCGCCTGTCGTCATCCCGATCCCGGGATCGTCGCGCCCGGCGACGATCCAGGACTCCGTCAGGGCCGCGGAGCTGATCCTCGCCCCCGAGGAGATCGTGGAGCTCGACGCGGCCGCGGCCTGAGTCACCCGCGGCGAGCGTCGTGATCGTCCGGCCGACCCGCGGCCTCCTCCACCGGTGCGCTCAGATCGCGGCCTGACCACCCGGTACGCCACCTCCTCGTCACGCCAGAGGTGGGGGGCGACCGTCGTCCGGAACACGTCGGGACCGTCCAAGAGCCCGCACGCGACGATCTCCCCGTTCGACCGCCACACGCGGAGCGCGGCCGCGAGCGCCTCCGGCCCGAACCTCCAGAACCAGCCCAGGTCGCCCGGGTGCAGCTGGATCGGCCCGGCGTCCTGCTGCCACTCCCGCAGGGCGGGCGGGCCCACCCCGTGCGGTCACGAAGGAAGGGGCAACGACCGAGGGGGGCGCCGCGACGGCGCCCCCCTCGCCTGCCGTGCGAGTGGGTCAGCCGACCTTGGCGAGCTGCCACTGCTGGTTGGTGCCGTTCCAGTCGGAGTACTGGACGACGTTGCCGCCGTCGACCGTGGAGGCACCCTGCACCTCGACGGCCTTGCCGCTGTTGCGGGCGATCAGCTGGATGTACCCGTCGATCGTCTGGATGCTGAACTGCTGGTTGGCCCCGTCGTTGTCGGTCCACTGCTCGATGACGGCGCCGTCGGCCGTGGACTTGGCGGTCACGTCCAGGACCTTGCCGGACAGCCGCGACTTCAGCTGGTAGTAGCCGTTGCCGGAGTCGACGAACTGCCACTGCTGCTGGTTGCCGTTGTTGCGCGACCACTGCTTGATCGGGGCGCCGTCGGCGGTGGACAGGTTGTACACGTCGAGCGCCTTGCCGCTGTTGCGGTTCACCAGCACGTACCAGGCGCTGGTGTCGATCGAGCCGCTCGGCGGGTCGGTCGGGTCGGTCGGGGTGGCCGCGTTGAGGGAGTTCAGCGTCGAGGTGTAGGCGGCCTTCTTGTTGCCGGAACCGTCGAAGAGCAGCGGGGCGGCGGAGGTGCCGCGCCACGAGTCGGTGTCCCGCACGCCCCACGTGGTGATGCCCTTGCAGCGCGAGACCTTCATGCAGGCGTTGGTGACGCCGGCGTACATGTTGGCCTGGTTACCGCCCGTCTGGATGTCCAGCTCGGTGATCTGCACCTCGACGCCCAGGTCGGAGAAGCGCTGCAGGTTGGCCTGGTAGTCACTCTGCAGGCTCGTGCCGAGGTGGGACTGGAAGCCGACGCAATCGATCGGGACGCCGCGGGCCTTGAAGTCCTTGACCATGTTGTAGACACCGGTGGACTTCGCGTTGATGCCGTCGGTGTTGTAGTCGTTGTAGCAGAGCTTGGCGCCCGGGTCCGCGTTGCGGGCGGCCCGGAAGGCGGCCTCGATCCAGTCGTTGCCGGTGCGCTGCAGGTTGGAGTCGCGGCGGCTGCCGCGGCCGTCGTCGGCGAACGCCTCGTTGACGACGTCCCAGGCGTAGACCTTGCCCTTGTAGTGGGTGGCGACCTGGGTCACGTGGTTGATCGCGGCGTTGCGCAGGGCGCTGCCGGTCAGGTTCTTCGCCCAGCCGGGCTGCTGGTTGTGCCACAGCAGCGCGTGTCCGCGCACCTGCTTGCCGTTGCTCCGGGCCCAGTTCACGATCTGGTCCCCGCGGCTGTAGCTGAACGAGTTCTGGTTGGGCTCGGTCGCGTCCCACTTCATCTCGTTCACGGCCGTGATCATGGTGAACTCACGGTTCGTGAGCGTGGTGAAGCTGGACTCGCCCAGCCGGTCGGCCCCTATCGCCGCACCGAAGTACCGGCCGCTCTGCGCGGCAGCGGCGCCGAGCGTGCTGGCTGCGGCCTGCGCCGGGTTCGCCAGCCCGACGACCATGGTCAGCACCAGGCCGCCCATCGCGGCGCCCGCGGCCGCATGTCGTCGCCAGCCGTGGCTGTGCGGCTGCTGGAGTGTGGTGCGCATGATGTCTCGCTCTCTGTCAGAGACCGCGCGGCGTTCGCGTGGTCGACGACGGTCTGGTGACGGCCCCGGTCAGGGCGTGGTGAGGTCGAAGCTCCTGACGTCGGCCCGACGGGGAGCACCTGCTGTGCGAGTGGGTCAGCCGACCTTGGCGAGCTGCCACTGCTGGTTGGTGCCGTTCCAGTCGGAGTACTGGACGACGTTGCCGCCGTCGACCGTGGAGGCACCCTGCACCTCGACGGCCTTGCCGCTGTTGCGGGCGATCAGCTGGATGTACCCGTCGATCGTCTGGATGCTGAACTGCTGGTTGGCCCCGTCGTTGTCGGTCCACTGCTCGATGACGGCGCCGTCGGCCGTGGACTTGGCGGTCACGTCCAGGACCTTGCCCGACAGCCGCGACCTCAGCTGGTAGTAGCCGTTGCCGGAGTCGACGAACTGCCACTGCTGCTGGTTGCCGTTGTTGCGCGACCACTGCTTGATCGGGGCGCCGTCGGCGGTGGACAGGTTGTACACGTCGAGCGCCTTGCCGCTGTTGCGGTTCACCAGCACGTACCAGGCGCTGGTGTCGATCGAGCCGCTCGGCGGGTCGGTCGGGTTCGAACCGGAACCCGGGGTGATCGTGATGCGGTAGGCGTCGTTGGTCGCCATGGAGATCGGCACGTTGATCGACCCGTTCGACGGCGTGTACGTCGCGTTCGAGAGCGTGCTGGGCCCGGGCGAGGCCACCGTCCGGCCGAGCGACCTCGTCTGCTCCACCTTCACGTTCACGGTGGAACCGAGGCTCAGGGAGTTCAGGCCGTTGACCTGCACTGCGCACGACCCGCTGCAGCCGCCGACGACGACGCTGAGCTGGTTCTTGGCGGACGGGACCGCGGCGAAGCCGTCGATGCCGGTCTGCGCAGGCGGGTTCGTCGCCACCATGTTGCCGCTCATGGCGCCGTACCAGGTGTAGAGCCAGTACGCGGCGTTCGGGCTGCCGCCCCGCGAGGTGAGCAGGTCACCGAGGGTGCCGGACTGGTTCCAGAAGGCCAGCTCGGCGTCGCGGATGCCCAGCCGTTCGAACTTCGAGATGTACCCGACGAGCGGACCGGGGAGGCCGACCTCGCTCGGTGCGGCGTACTCCTCGATGGAGATGGGCCTCCTGCTGATGCCGAGCTCGTCGAGGATGCCGTTCACGGTCGCCACGTCGCCGGCGATCTTCGACGACCTGATCAGCTCGTGCCACGCGATGATGTCGGGCACGGTGTTGGTGGCCTTGGCGTTCTGCAGGAAGTTCCGCATGTCGCTGATGTTGTCCGAGAAGCTCGGCCCCTGGATCGGCTTGTTGGGGTCGATCGAGCGGACCTGCCGGAACGTCCTCGTCCAGAACTCCTCGTAGGTGCCGTTGGCCGACTTCCACGTGTTGTCGGACTCGTTCCACAGCTCGTAGGCGGAGATGCTGTTGTAGTAGGGCGACGACTTCATCGCCGAGACCTGCGAGTTGATGAACGGCGTCCAGGTGCTCCAGCTGAACTGGTACGGCCACCCCGCGTAGTAGTCGGAGAACCGGTTGACGAGCTTCGCGCCCGAGCTGACCGCCGTCGGCGCGACGACGGAGATGTCGCCGTACGGCTGCTGCTTCCCGCCCTGGGGCATCTGGACGAAGGTGTGCGGCTTGATCGCCTGCGCCAGGCTCAGTGTGGGCTGACTGGCGGTCGCGAGGCCGTAGAGGCTGCCGGTCGCCACGTGGGTCACCGGACGGATCACCTGGCTGGCGTTCACGACGAGCGTCGTGGAGGAGCTCGCCGCCGAAGCGGGGGCGAGCCCGCCGCCGGCGAGGAGCAGGCCGGCCGCCGTGGCGGCGACCGTGGCTACCGACGCGACGCGTCGGCCCCGTCGACGTCCTCGCGTTGACGTGGGTGGTCTCATGTCGGTGGTCCTCTTCTCTCGCGGCACGTCCTCGTGCCTGGCTGATCCCGGGGGTCGCGCCACCGACCGTCCACTCACGCCGAAAGGTCTTTTCGGCGTTCCGGGCATCTAGCGGCAGCAACCGGTTGAACTCCCCATCGATGACCGAAAGGGTTTTCGGCAATGTAGTTCGCCGGCGCTGCGGCCTGTCAACAGCCCCGCACCTCACGAAACGGTTCAGGTCCTCCGCCGGCCCCGCCGACGCATTCAGGCGCTGGGCCGCGGGCCCGATCGGGCCGAGGGACACGCGGAGATGAGCGGCGGCGGCGGCGGCACACTCCATGCCGGCGCCACAGGACGTCGTAGAGGCGGATCGCTTCGACGAAGGGGCACACGGTGGGCACCCGAGCGGTCGCCGGCCGCTACCGCTCAGCGAGCATCAGGCTCGTGTCACCGTCGTGGACATCGCTCTTCGGTGCAGCAGGGACAACACCGAGGGGCCGGAGGGAGGGCTCCGGCCCCTCGGTGGGGCTATGGCGCTAGGACCTGCACGCCTGGCCGTCGAGCCGGAACTGCAGCGGCGCCTGGGCGTCACCGGTGCCGGTCACCACCAGGGCGACCTTCTTGCCCGGCGCCAGGGACGGCCGTGCGCGGGGCGCCGTGACCGTGACTGCGTTGTCGGACTGGACGAACGAGCCGCCGACGACGGTGCGGACTCGCTGGTTGCCCTCGAACTCCCAGGACAGGTGCCACGGGCTCAGTCGCTGCGTCCCCCGGTTCTCAACGGTGAGGGCCGCGACGAAACCGCGGTTCCTCGGGCCGCCGACGCTGGTGCCGATCACCTTGACGTTGCAGGTGAGCGGGTTCAGCGGCGGAGCGGCGAGGGCGAGGAGCTCACGAGCCTGCTCTGTGAACCACTGACCGGCCGCGGGGTCGGCGATGCCACGCTCAGGGTCGAGCGGGCCGGCCGTGCCGCGGAAGCACTGGCCGTCGGACTCGCCCGGCACCTTGATCCACAGATAGGCGTCGACGAGCGCGGAGCCGGTCGAGGTCGTCGGGCGGACGCCCAGCCCGCGGTCCGGCGGGTTGCACCAGTCCTCGTGCGCCGGGTAGACGTCCGGTGGGTACTGCCACGGCCCCACCGCGTTGCGGCTCGTGTCGATGACGAACGTGGCGGCCGGCTGGACACCGCCGAGGATGGAGGCGTAGCGCGAGTCGACCCCCGCGGTGTTGAGAGCGGGATCGGTCGCGTCGGGCGTCCACCGGCCGTACTGCGACATCGCCACGCCCAGCCAGTCGGTGGCCGGCCCACCGTTCCAGTACTGGTTGCCGCAGCTGGCGTAGTCGCCGGGGACCACCTCGGTGGCGTAGGCGATGCACGACGAGACCCACGTCCCGTAGGCCGTGCCGTTCTCGGTGAACTGGTAGTTCGAGGCGTTCAGGAAGAATCCCGTGGCCTTCTGCACGCCGGCCTTGACCAGGCGGTCGCTGATCTCGCCGACGTTCAACCATGCCGAGGAGGTGCCGTCGAGGTAGACCTTCACGTTCGGCAGGGCGGCGAGGGCGTCCACTGCGTGGTTCAGCTGCGCGAAGCGGTTCGTCGTGGCGGCCGCCGGGTCGGCCTCGGCCGGCTGGCACCAGTCCATCGAGCCGTCGAGGTTGGTGTAGTGCGGAATGATCCCGAGACCGTCGGGCTCGAGGATGACGGTCGCCTGCCGACCGCCGATCCCCGCGGCGAAGCCGTCGATCCACGCCGCGTAGGCCGCGGTGTCCGCGGCGCCGCCCGAGGAGTACTGCGCACAGTCGCGGAACGGCAGGTTGTAGGCGACGAGCACCGGTAGCTGACCTGCCTTCGACGCGGCGGTGACGAGTCCGTCGACCTCGGCGCGGACCTCCTGCGGCGTACCGCCGGTGAACCAGTCCGCCGACGGGACGCTGCCGAGCAGCTGCGCGTCGGCGCGCGCCTGCCCGGTGAGCGACTGGGCGGCCTCGAGGGTCGTGCTGTGGGGGTTGGTGTAGAACGTCGTGCCCGTCTGGGGGGCGGGCGGCGGTGCGGGCGCGGGGGGTGCCGCCTGGGCAGGGGCAAGCATCGTCAGCGTGACCGCGAGTGTCGCGGTCGCTCCCAGCGCTGTGCGGCGCATCGGGGCGCGGGTGCGGGGCATGTCTCTCCTGAGTCGTCGTTGACCGGCAAAGTGGAACCGCTCCCACTTATTTCCAGTCATTCTGCGCATACCCGGATCACTACGTCAACGTTCCGGTGTGCCCCAGTTCGGGTGACTTGGGCAGATGTTCACCTCGCTGCGATCCGGCGCCGATCGATGCTCGGCCCGACCCCCGAGCGCGCCGGGCCGTGGCGAGGCCGGCTGGACCTCAGCGCGGGCCAGACAGCCGCCCCAGTAGGCTCGTCCGCATGGCAGACCCCACCACGGCTGGTCCAGGTGACCGCCTCCGCGAGGGGTCGCCGGAGCCCGGCTCGCCTCGTGTGCCCAGAGTGGCGACGCTCGACGAGGTGGCCCTCCGCGCCGGGGTCTCACGGTCCGTGGCGTCGCGGGCGATGAACAACGCCCGCAACGTGAGTGCGCCGAAGCGGGAGGCGGTCGCGCGTGCGGCGAGCGAGCTCGGATACGTCCCCAACGCGACCGCCCGTGCGCTGGCGACGAGCACGGTCGGGTCCGTGGTCCTCGCCGTCTCCAACGACGACCCTGCGCTGTTCGGGGATCCGTTCTTCTCTCAGGTCCTGGTCGGAGTGGCAGCGGCCCTCGACAGGTCAGAGCTCGACCTGACCCTGATGCTCACGTCCTCGGACCGAGGGCGGGCACGCCTCGAACGACTGCTGCGGTCGCGCCGGTCGGACGGGGTGATGCTGATGGCCCTGCGACGGGACGACCCGCTGAACCGGGTCGCGGCCTCGACCGACCTGCCGGTGGTGCTCGGCGGCCGTCCGTTGGATGCGGAGGCCCGGTGGTACGTGGACGTCGACAACCGTGGGGGCGCGCGTCTCGCCGCTGAGCACCTGCTGCGGTCGGGCCGTCGGCGCCTCGCCACCATCGCCGGCCCCGACGACCTGCACGCCTCGGTCGCCCGTCTCCAGGGTTTCGCCGACGCCTTGGCAGTGGAGCGGCTGCCTGCGGACTGGGTCGAGCACGCCGACTTCACCTACGAGGGCGGCGCCCGAGCGATGACGCGGCTCCTCGCGGCGCACCCGGACCTCGACGGCGTGTTCGCAGCGTCGGACAACATGGCGTCCGGGGCACTCCGCGTGCTGAAGGCAGCCGGCCGCCGGGTCCCCGAGGACGTGGCGGTGGTCGGCTACGACGACCTGGAGATCGCGCGCCACACCGAGCCGGCGCTCACGACAGTGAGCCAGCCGATCCGTGCGTTGGGCCAGGAGATGGCCACGATGCTGGTCCGTCTGATCGACGGAGACTCCCCGACCTCGATCATCCTGCCCACCCACCTGGTCGTGCGCGGCTCGGCGCCCGGCGCGACGTGATCGTCGCGCCGGGCGCCTGGCCAGCGGCGGTCGGGCTCAGTACCTCGTGTACTTCACCCAGTCGTAGGTCGCGGTGCGCTGCCCGGAGTACGTGAACTTTCCGAGCCAGCTGTCGACACCAGTCCCCGGCCACAGGTTCATCATGATGCGCCCCGGGTTGGTGGGGAGCTTCCCCCGCGAACCGTTCTCCTGGTGGACGAGGCGGCCGTCGACGAACCAGTTGATGGTGCCGCCGTTCCACCACTCGAAGGCGTAGTTGTGGTAGCCGGCAGCGGCGTCGAAACCGAGGTTGATCACCTTCTCGTGCCCGCCGACGCCGTTCGTGAAGTAATTGGTCTGCATCTGCCAGGTGTTCTTGCCCAGGATCTCGACGTCGATCTCGTCCCAGGGCTTGCCGTCGCTCGGTCCGGTGTACGTGAAGAACGAGCTGACAGTTCCGGCACCGCCCGAGGCGGCCTTCATGCGGACCTCGTAGCGCCCGTAGGAGTACACGTCGGTGGTGCGGTACTCACCGGAGGCGTACGGCTTGCCGGAGCAGCCGCCGCTCGAGCAGGGGGTGGTGTTGAGGTTCAGTCCCATGACCCCCCCGCTGTGCCAGACGTGGTCCGCGCGCCAGCCGGCGTTGAACATCGAGCCGTTGCTGTACCCGTTGGCCTTGGCCCAACGGGACGTGTTGAAGCCGTCGAGGTTGTCGACGAAGCTGCCGCCAGCGGCCTGGGCGGGCAGGACGAACGCAGGAGTGGCCGAGAGTCCGACCACCAGCGCCGTCACCACGAGCCAGCGGTGAAGAGTGGAGCGGTGTTGATGCGTCGCCATTGAGCGCATGTGTTCCTCCATCGTGTGGGTAGTTCGTCTCGACCCGGAGTCACCCCGGGGCGTCTGCTCCTCTCCTGCGTAGGACCGTCGGCGGGTGACCAGCGGCGAACCGCTTCGGGGCGGACCTGGTCTGGTGCACCCCGCCGCGACGCTCCGGAGCGCCGCGGTGGATCGCGCTGGAAATAGTTGGAAGCGTTTCCAGTGCGATCATGTTGGAGGGTGCCGGGCGCCCCGTCAAGGGCCAGCGGGCTGACGTGGCTCTCGGGCTCCGCTGAAGTGTCGAGACGCACAACAGATTGACCGGGGCCGCTCTCGACAGATCTCCAGTCAGTGTGTGCAGTCCGCCCAGTGCGCCGGACGCGGGATCGTCACGCCGCACGCGTCCCCGCGCCCCCCGTGCCCTCGGGCGTGCAACCGTTCACCGTGCCCGACGCGTCTGAGGGGTATGAACGAACGGAGAGCACCCCATGAGATCTGACGAGGACTTCCGGGCGTGGGCCGCGCAGCGACGCCAGTCGTTGGTCCGCACCGCAACTCTGCTGACGGCCGGCGACCCGCACACGGCGGAGGACGTGGTCCAGACCGCGATGACCAAGCTGTACCTCGCGTGGCCGCGCCTGCGCGACGTGCGGGATCGCGACGCGTACGCCCGCCGCGTCCTGGTCAACGCGTTCACCGACGAGATGCGCACGAGTCGGCGCAAGCGCGAAGACCTCCGGTCGGAGCTGCCCGACCGGGCCGTCGGGAGCGGGGCCGTCGACGACGACTCCCGGCTGCTGTTCGCGGCGCTCGGCGAGCTGCCGGACCGGATGCGGGCGACGGTGGTGCTGCGCTATTTCCACGACCTGAGCGTCGCCGACACCGCGAAGGCGCTGCGCTGCACCCAAGGGACGGTCAAGAGCCAGACGGCGCGAGCGCTCGAGAAGCTCAAGCTCCGGCTCGGACCCGCCCTGCGCGACGACCGGGGTCCGCGCCCGGACCACCCCGGCCGCCCGCTAGGCGACACCGCCCCGATCCCCTCGATCCACGCCACCCTTACCGCTGGGAGACTGTCATGAGCGACCTGACCACCCTGATGTTCCGCGCGACCGCCACCGTCGACGCGACGCCCGCCGCGGTGCTCGACGACGACGTGAGCCGCGGGCAGCGCGCCCGCCGTCGCCGCACGCGCCTGGTCGGTACCGGCGTGGCGGCCGCCCTCGCGGCCGCGGTCGCGGTCGGCGCGCCGCTCACCTCGACCACCCCGTCGGCCGCCGCGGCCGAGCTCGTCGCCTACACGGCCGAGCAGCCCGCGGGGTTCACGATCGCTGAGGTCCCCGAGGGCTGGCACGTGCTGTCCTCCGACCGGAGCAGCCTGATGCTCGCCGACAGCGACGACGACGGCTCGGACCCGAACGGCTTCGAGGGTCGCATCGTCGCAAGCCTCGTCGGTTCGGAGTCGCTGCCGGGCGGCGACCTCGAGCCGCAGACCTTCGCGGTCGGCGGTCAGGAGGTGCTCGTGTACGAGATGCTCGACGCGGACGGCGAGCCCGGCGGGACCCTCGGGGTGTTCGTGCCCGAGGGCGACGGGGACTACCTCTCGGTCCAGCTCCCGCCCGAGCTCCACTGGACGGGCGAGGTCGCCGCGCGGTTCGTCGAGGGGCTCGACGTCACCGACGAGGCGGGCCACACGGTCGGCTGACCACTGAGCGGTGGTGCGGCGCAGGGGCACGAGCCCGCGCCGCACCACCGCTCACTCCGGGTTGCGCTCACGCCGCCGGCGCCGGTGACCGACCCCCGGCCTCACGCCTCCGCGCCGGCGTCGACAACGTGATGACCCAGAACACCGAGAACGAGTGCTCGACGAGCAGGGTGGTCACAGGGTCGAACCCCGTGGCCAAGTGGAGAGTGGGCAAGTCCGCTCCCTGCGGGCAGCCAGTTCACGTGCGGCACGGACTGAGAAGGAGGCGGAGTTGATGGACTGCCCGTTCGCGATCGCCGCGTCGTGGTCATCGAACCCGCGCGGGAGCGAGGTCTGGGCGATTCAGTGCTGCTCGACCAGCGAAGCCTGAACCGCAGTCGCGACCTCGTCACGGCTGAGGGCGTCGGTGTCGATGACCGGCCCTCGTTCGGCCAGTGACGACGCGACGGCTTCGTACCGGCTCAACTGCCCAAGTCGCCAGTCTTTGGCGCCGGGGTCGTCCGTGTCCGCCGCGATCCGCCGTCGGAGCGCATCGCTCGACCCGTGGAGAGTGACGTGCCGGAACTCCAGGCCGCGCTCCCGCAGTCCGCTCAGGATCTCGTCGGCGTACTCGGGTGCGAGCAGAGTCATAGGGACGACAACGGTGGAGGCGCTGCGTGCTCGCCGTGCGACACCCCGGATCGTCCCGCGCCGCCATGCGCGCAGATCCTGGAAATCGCCTGGGCGGAAGACCCCGATAGTCCGTTGAAGGACCCAACCCAGACGTTCTGGGTCGTACTGCTGTGCGCCAGGCTCGCGGCGGAGAAGCTCGGCCGCCGTTGACGACTTACCCACACCAAAAGGGCCGTTGAGCCAGAGAATCATTCGTTGACCCTAACGGGGGTCGCGTACGTCCCCCCGAACTGGCCCACCTCGAACCACACCCGCTGTCGAGATGCAGGACAGATTGACCGGGGCTGAGCGCCTACTTTGACCGGCAACCGGTCTCGACCGGTCACCAGTCAATGTGTGCGGTCTGCTCAGTGGGTGCCCGGCTCGGCGATGGTCGCGCGGTGTGGGGCACTTCGATAGCGTCTGCGGCATGTCCTTCGACCTGGCTGTCTGGCGCCGCGCGCCCTCCGCGAAGACCGCGAAGATCGTCGAGGTCTACGACGTGCTCGGCATGGGTGAGAACGACCACCCAGCGGCCGGGATGTTCGACGTCCAGGAGTTCATTGCCGCCGCGAGCGAGACGTTCGGCGAGCTCCCCGGTTCCAGCCATGGGCTGACGTGGGTCGGTATCGCAGATGATGCCGGTGAGGTTGCCGGCGTCTCACTGTCGGCCTGGACAGGCAGAACGTCGGCGGTTGTCTACGCTTCCGGGCCGTTTCCCTGGCGCAAGCCGATGATCAGCTCACTCCTCCCGCTCGCCGAGGCACGGAACCTCATGCTCTACGACCCGCAGTCCCAGACGGTGTACAACAACCGACGTCAGTATCCCGAGCTTCACGCGGAAGGCTGATCGGCTGCCGTACTGAAAGCACCAGCAGCATCCACGCATGACGAACCGCTAGTTTGTTAGGACTCCGTATTTAATGTTTCAGGTGCGGACTTTTAAAGTAGGCCGCATCGGTGCAGCGGCAACAACCCGCCTGGGTTACATCGGGCCTATCAGGCCTATATGTCGAGATGCAGGACACATCGACCGGCCTCAGGCGTCGTACTTTGACCATCCGGCCCGTCCGGAGAGGCCTGCGGGCAAACTACGTCGGTTCGACGGCGCCGTCATGGGGAGACTGGTGGGCATGGGGCACACGGTGATCCAAGTTCCCGTTCCAGCGCTGGAGTCGATCGCTGCGCGGCTCGAGGTCGCGCCCGTGTGCCCGCACGTCACGGTGCTCGGACCGTTCGTCGACAGGTCCGAGGTCGATGAAGCCCTCGTCGGCACCATCCGCGAGTTGTTGGCGCCCGTCCGAGCGTTCGGCTTTAGCCTCTCCGCGGTCGGACGCTTCGGCGGAGGACCCACGTACCTGGTGCCCGACCCTGCCGAACCGTTCATCCGGCTCACGGAGATCCTCGCCGCGGCCTTCCCGCAGTGGCCACCGTACGGCGGGGTGTTCGACCAGGTCGTGCCCCACCTGTCGATCGGAGATGCGTTGCCGGAGACCGACGTGGCAATCCTGAAGGAGCTGTTACCCATCGGCGCGACCGCGGACGAGGTGACGCTCACCTGGTGGTCGAAAGACAGCGTCGAGGTGCTCGAGCGCTATCCGCTTCGAACCGGGTAGTCCCGCTCGAGAGGCCCGGCCCAGTCGGCGCAGGATCGGGCGTGCGGCGTGTGTCGACCGGACGTTCGCGGCCGCTGTCTCGTTCCTTCAGTGCGACTCGCAGACGCAGAGCTGGACCGCGGCATCCCCGGTGAAGGGTCGACCGGACCAGTCGCCGAAGCGCTCGACGAGCCGCAGCCCACCGAGTGAGAGCAGGAGCGGCAGCTCCTGGGGAAAGATGCTCCTGATCTCCAGCGGCGCGACAACGACGTCTGCCTCCGACTCAGTCGAGAAGTACCACGTCCCGCGAGTGACCTGCGCAGCCGCGTCGTAGCTCTCCGCGACGTCGACGTGCATGACGCCACGATCGGGATCCATGAACGACAGCGCCTCGCGCCTCCGTCGGACGCCGTCGGCATGGGCAAGCATCTGCACGCTCGGGTTGAACACGTCGAAGACGAGCCGCGCTCCTGGTGCCATGTGCCTTCGCACCGACCGGAAGCAGTCGACCAGGTCCGACGCCCCGTGCAGATGGAGCAGCGAGTTGGCGGCGATGATCACGAGGTCGAACGTCCGGCCCAGGTCGAACTCGCGCATGTCGCCCTGCACCCAGTCCAGCTCCACACCGCGCTCGCCCGCCTTGCGCTGAGCCTCGGCAAGCATGGCCGGAGAGAGTTCCAGGCCCACGCACGGATGGCCGTCGGACGCGATCGGGATCAGCTTGTTGCCGGTGCCACACCCAAGTTCCAAGACAGACCCGCCTTGCCGGTCGGCCTCGGCCCTATAGAAGTCGACCGCCGCCTCGCGGGCCGGGAACAACCGGTCGTACAACCTTGCGTCCGAGTAAAACGGTTCGCTCATGAAGCGCATCCTCCTACGACTGACCGGCAAGTCGGGTAGTTGCACCGCAGTGGCGGCGCACGGCGCCGAACCGGACATATCGGGTAGTTAAACTAGGAGGCCCAAATAGTCAAAGTATCTTGCATCTCGACAGACATCCAGGTCAGGACTGCATGTCCACGAACCGCGAGTAGTGCCCCTGGAACGCCACGACGAGCGTGTCCGTCGGACCGTTTCGGTGCTTGGCGACGATCAGGTCGGCCTCCCCGGCGCGGGGGGACTCCTTCTCGTACGCGTCCTCGCGGTGCAGCAGGATCACGATGTCGGCGTCCTGCTCGATGGACCCCGACTCGCGCAGGTCGCTCATCTGCGGGCGCTTGTCGGTGCGCTGCTCGGCGCCACGGTTCAGCTGCGAGATCGCGATGACCGGGACCTCGAGCTCCTTGGCCAGCAGCTTGAGCGCCCGGGAGAACTCCGAGACCTCCTGCTGGCGGGACTCGACGCGCTTGCCGGAGGACATCAGCTGGAGGTAGTCGATGACCACGAGCTTGAGGTCGTGCTTCTGCTTCAGGCGCCGGCACTTGGCGCGGATCTCCATGAGCGACATGTTGGGGGAGTCGTCGATGAACAGCGGCGCCTCGGAGATCTTGCCCATGGTCGCGGCGATCTTGGCCCAGTCGTCCTCGCCCATCTGACCGTTGCGCAGCTTCTGCAGGTGCACGCGAGCCTCGGCCGCGAGCAGACGCATCGTGATCTCGTTGCGGCTCATCTCGAGCGAGAAGACAACAGAAGTCATTCCGTGTTTGATTGACGCGGAACGAACAATGTCTATACCCATCGTGCTTTTGCCAATTGCCGGACGGGCAGCCAAGACAATCATTTGTCCTGGGTGCAATCCATTGGTCAATCTATCGAGATCCGAGAAGCCCGTCGGCACGCCGATCATGCCCTCGCCGCGGTGGCCGGCCGCCTCGATCTCGTCGACCGCCCCGCCGATGATGTCGCCCAGGATCATGTAGTCCTCGGACGACCGGCGCTCGGTGACCGCGTAGACCTCGGCCTGCGCGTTGTTGACGATCTCGTCGACGTCGCCGCCGTCCGTGCCGTAGCCGAGCTGCACGATGCGGGTGCCGGCCTCGACCAGCTTGCGGAGCACCGACCGCTCGCGCACGATCCGCGCGTAGTAGCCGGCGTTCGCGGCGGTGGGGACCGATGAGATGAGGGTGTGCAGGTACGGGGCGCCGCCGATGCGCTGGATCTCGCCGCGCTTGGTCAGCTCGTCCGCGACCGTGATGGCGTCGGCCGGCTCGCCGCGGCCGTACAGGTCGATGATCGCGTCGTACACGACCTCGTGCGCCGGTCGGTAGAAGTCGGTGCCGCGGATCTGCTCGACGACGTCGGCGATCGCGTCCTTCGAGATCATCATGCCGCCGAGCACCGAACGCTCGGCGTCGAGGTCCTGGGGCGGGGTCCGGTCGTAGCCGCCGCCACCGCCGCGGTGGGTGCCCGACGGCGCGCCGTACTCGAGCTCCTCGATCGTCACCCTGATCCCCATCGTCGTCGTCGTACACATGTTCCATGGGGGGTCTGACATTCCACGCCCTGGCAGGTCCCGCACACGCGACGTTAGGGGTCCTGAGCAGCACGGCCAAACCGGCTCGCGGGCCTGTGGGCGACACGGCGCGCGCCTGTGGGGCGGCACCGGCGCGCCTGTGGAGGACGGCTCGCCTACTGTGAGTCGCGCTGTGGATCGTGTCCGATTTTGTCCACAGCCCGTGGACAGGGGTGTGGACGACCGGGTCGATCGGTACACAAATCGGCCTCTCACCCGCGCAAACGCTGTGCACGTGCTGTGGACGCGAGAAAGGTTGGCCGAGATTTCACCTGTCGGACACCGACCCCAAGGCCTGGACGGCCAGATACTCGCCCTCGCCGTCCCGGCGCTCGGCGCCCTCGTCGCCGAGCCGCTCTTCGTGCTCGTCGACTCCGCCGTCGTCGGCCACCTGGGCACCGCCCCGCTCGCCGGCCTGGCGCTCGCGTCCACCGTCCTGATGACCGTCATCGGCCTGTGCGTGTTCCTCGCCTACGCCACGACGGCGGCCGTCGCGCGGCGCCTGGGAGCCGGCGACCGGGGCGGTGCCCTCCAGGTCGGCGTCGACGGGATGTGGTTGGCGCTGGGCCTCGGGGTCGTGCTCGCCGTAGCCACCTGGTGGAGCGCTCCGTGGCTGGTGGAGGCGCTCGGGGCGTCCGGGGAGGTCGCCCGGCAGGCCGTCATCTACCTGCGCTGGTCGTCGCCGGGCCTACCGGGGATGCTTCTGGTCCTCGCTTCGACGGGCGCCCTGCGCGGGCTGCTCGACACCCGCACGCCGCTGGTCGTGGCGGCCGCGGGCGCCGTCGTCAACGCCGTGCTCAACGTGCTGCTCGTCTACGGCGTGGGCATGGGGATCGCGGGGTCCGGGCTCGGCACCGCGCTCACGCAGCTGGGCATGGCGGTGGCGCTCGCCGTCGTCGTGGTCCGCGGCGCGCGCGGCACGGGTGCGCAGCTGCGGCCGGCCGCGGGCGGCATCTGGGCCAACGCGCGCGCCGGCACACCCCTGTTCGTCCGGACCCTGTCGCTGCGCCTCGCCATCCTGCTGACCGTGTGGGTGGCCACCGGGCTCGGCGCGGTCGAGCTGGCGGGGCACCAGGTGGTGAACGCGGTCTGGGGGCTCGCGGCGTTCGCACTCGACGCCCTCGCCATCGCCGCGCAGGCCCTCGTCGGCCACGCCCTGGGCGCCTCGGACGTCCCGCACGTCCGGGCGGTGCTGCGCCGCACGCTCCAGTGGGGAGTCGCAGGTGGGGCAGCCCTGGGCGTCGTCGTCGGAGGGTTGTCAGCGCTCTACGTCCCGCTCTTCACGTCCGACGACGACGTCCGTCGCGCCGCCGTGGCCGCCCTGGTGGTCGCCGCCGTGACCATGCCGATGGCCGGCTGGGTGTTCGTGCTGGACGGCGTGCTCATCGGCGCCGGTGACGGGCGGTTCCTCGCCTGGGCCGGCATGGCCACGCTGGGGGTCTACGTGCCCTTCGTGCTGGCGGTCCGCCAGGCCGCTCCGCCGGGGGCCGCGGGTCTGGCGTGGCTGTGGGCGGCGTTCGCCGGCGTCTTCATGCTGGCCCGCGCGGTCACCACCGGCTGGCGGGCACGCGGCACGGCGTGGATGGTGACGGGGGCCTGACGCAGCAGCGCCCCGCTCCCACCAGGGGAACGGGGCGCTGCTGGGTGGTGCTCAGCTCAGGCTGCGACGACCTTGACGGTCACCGTGGCGGACACGTCTGCGTGCAGACGGACCGACACCTGGAACTCGCCGAGGGCCTTGATCGGCTGACCGATCTCGACCTTCCGCTTGTCGATCTGCGGAGCGCCGGACTTCTTGACCGCCTCGGCGATCTCGGCGGTCGTGACGGCACCGAACAGACGGCCCGACTCGCCGGCCTTGGCCGTGACGACGACCGGCTTGCTCTGCAGCGAGTCGCGGATCGCCTTGGCGTCGTCGAGCGTCGCGATCTCGCGGGCCTTGCGGGCCTTGCGGATCGCGGTGACGTCCTTCTCGGCGCCCTTGGTCCAGGCGGTCGCCAGGTTGCGCGGGACGAGGAAGTTCCGGGCGTACCCGTCCTTCACCTCGACCACGTCACCGGGCTCACCGAGACCGGTGACCTCGTGGGTCAGGATGATCTTCGCCATGATGGTCCCCTTTCTCAGCGCGCCGACGACGAGTACGGCAGAAGTGCCATCTCGCGGGCGTTCTTGACAGCGCGCGCGATCGCGCGCTGCTCCTGCGTGGACACACCGGTCACCCGGCGAGCGCGGATCTTCCCGCGGTCGGAGATGAACTTGCGCAGCAGCGCAGTGTCCTTGTAGTCGACGACATCGATCTTCGCCGCCTTGAGCGGGTTCAACTTCTTCTTGGGCTTGCGAACCACGGGCTTGGCCATCGTGGTGCTCCTTGTCTGCTGGAGCCCTGGGCGTTGCCGTGCCCAGGGATGGGGAATGTCTGAGTGTCAGGCGCCGATCAGAACGGGGGCTCGTCGGAGTAGCCGGCACCGCCAGCACCACCCGCGGGCGTCGCCCACGGGTCGTCCTGCTGGGTACCGCCACCGCCGCCGGAGCCACCGAATCCGCCGCCACCGCCGCCGTTGTTGAAGCCGCCGCCGCCCCCGCCGCCGAAGCCACCGCCGCCGCCACCCGAACGCTGGGTCCGGGTGACCTTGGCCGTGGCGTAGCGCAGGGACGGGCCGACCTCGTCGACCTGGAGCTCGTACACGGTGCGCTTCTCGCCCTCGCGGGTCTCATACGAGCGCTGCACGAGCCGGCCGGTCACGATGACGCGGGTGCCCTTGGTGAGTGACTCGGCGACCGACTCGGCCGCCTCCCGCCAGATCGAGCAGCGGAGGAACAGCGTGTCGCCGTCCTTCCACTCGTTGCTCTGGCGGTCGAACGTACGGGGGGTGGACGCGACGGTGAAGTTCGCGACAGCGGCCCCAGAAGGGGTGAAGCGCAGCTCGGGATCCCCGGTCAGGTTCCCGATCACCGTGATGACGGTCTCACCGCTCATGCCCAGCTCCTCGTTCGTTCGATCAGTCGGAAGATGTGGAGCCGCACGTTACGGGCGGCCACCCACAAGAGATCAGGCGTCGGCGCGCAGGACCTTGGTCCGCAGGACGACCTCGTTGAGGCCGAGCTGGCGGTCGAGCTCCTTGGCGGTCGCGGGCGTCGCGTGGAAGTCGATGACGGCGTAGATGCCCTCGGACTTCTTCTGGATGTCGTAGGCGAGCCGACGACGGCCCCAGATGTCGACCTTGTCGACAGTGCCACCGTCGGTCTTGACGACCGTCAGGTACTTGTCGAGCGACGGAGCAACGGTGCGCTCCTCGATCTCGGGGTCCAGGATGATCATGAGTTCGTACTGACGCAGGCTCATACCCACCTCCTCTGGTCTCAGCGGCCACGGTCGATCCGTGGCAGGAGGGTGTGTGCGTCGCTGCGCGGAGCGATCCGTCCATGACGACGGTCCCCTCCGGGCACAGCAATCTCCAAGGCTACCCGGCTCAGGGCCACCGCCGAAATCGGCTGTGGACGAACAGGGGCCCGGAAGCTCCGGCGAGGGGCGGACGGCCGCCCCTCGCCGAGGATCAGGGTGCCGCCGGTGTCTCGGTCGGCGTCGGCTGGGGTGGCGGCTGCTGGGTCGGCTGAGCCTTCGGCCCGCTGGAGACGACGAGGGTCACCGGGCTCCCTGAGGCGAGCATGGTGCCGCCCTTCGGATCTGCCCGGATGACCCGGCCGGCGGTCACGGTGTCGGACGGCTCCGAGACGACGTTCGCTGCCAGCCCGGCGTTCACCACGGTCGCGGTGGCATCGGCCTCCAGCTTGCCCTCGAGCCCGGACGGCACGGCCACCTCAGCCGGGGCCTGCTCCGTGGGCTGCTCGGTGGGAGCCGCCGTCTCGGTGGGCGGGGCACTGGCCGACGGGCTGGGCTTGGAGCCCACGTTGGCCCGGGGCGGGAAGTCCACGACGGGCGCGTACTGCGGCTGCGCGAAGACGTCCGTCATGTACGACTTCCACAGGAACGCGGGCCAGGTGCCGCCGGTGACGAACTTGACCGAGCCGATCTGCTCGATCGACTCCTGCGACTTGCCGTCCTCGCCGATCTGGCTGAGCGACACCTCGGTGACCACGTTCGGCGTGAAGCCGACGAACCACGCTGCCTTGTTGTCGTTCGTCGTGCCGGTCTTGCCGGCGATCGGACGGTCGAGCGGCTTGACCCAGGTCTTGCCCGACCCCCTCTCCACCACCTGCGTCATGGCGTACGTCGCGTCTGCGATCACGTCCTGCGCGAACACCCGCTCGGTGGGGGCCTTGTGCTCGAACGCGACCGAGTCGTCGGAGTTGATGACGGTGCGGACGATGTACGGGTCGACCCGGGTGCCGCCCGAGGCGATGGTGGCGTAGGCACCGACCATGTCGATCGGCTTGAGGGTCTGGGTGCCGAGCACGTTGGCGGGGTTGGTGTCGACCGGCGCAGGCACGCCCGCTCGCTCGGCCACCTCCGCCGTCTTCTCCGGCCCCACCTGCAGGTTGAGCTGGGCGTAGACCGTGTTCACGGACTGCGCGGTCGCCTCGACCAGGTCGATGTTGCCGAACTGCGCCTTGCTGAAGTTGGGGACCGTCCAGTCACCGAACTCCTGCGGCGACCGGCCGCTGAACCGCGTGTTCAGGCCCACGCCCTGCTCGAGCCCGGCGATGAGCGTGAACGGCTTGAACGTCGACCCCGGCTGCACGTTGTCGAAGGTGACGGTGTTCCGCTGGTCCGTGAGGAAGTCCGGGCCGCCGTAGAGGGCGACGATCGCGCCGTCCTTGGGGTCGACCGAGCTGAGGGACACGCGGGTCCGAGGGTTCGGGATCCCCCCGTCCATGCCCGGCAGCGTGCCGGCCATGAACTGCGTCGCCTTGTCCACGGCGGAGGCCTGGAGCGGCTGCTCGATGGTGGTGACGACCTTGAGGCCGAGACGGAAGATCTCGTCGTCCGTGAACGCCAGGGGCTCGAGCTTGAGCTCGTCGAGGACCATCTCGAGCAGGTAGCCGTTGGTGCCACCCATCGAGTCGGACCGCTGGTACACGGCGGTCGACGGGAACACCATCGGTGCCCGCTCGGCCGCGGTGAGCCAGCCCTCCTCCTCCATGGAGTCGAGCACGATGTTCCAGCGCGCCTCGGCCTTCTCGGGGCTCTTGGCCGGGTCCCAGTTGTTGGGCGACGGGATGATCCCGGCCAGCAGGGCGGCCTGCTCGCGGGTCAGCGCGGCGGCGTCGACGTTGAAGTACGCCTGGGCGGCGGCCTGGATGCCGTAGGAGTCGCGGCCGAAGTAGATCGTGTTGAGGTACCGCCCCATGATGTCGGGCTTCGACTCCTGCCTGGCGATCTTGATCGCCAGGAGGGTCTCCTTGAACTTGCCGACGTAGTCCGTGGTGGTCTTGTCGACGTAGTAGCGCTCGACGTACTGCTGGGTCAGCGTCGACCCGCCCTGCGTCGCACCGCCCCGCAGGTTGTTGAGGAACGCGCGGCCCATGCCGGTGATCGAGATGCCGCTGTTGTTGGTGAAGAAGGTCTTGTCCTCGGCCGCGGCGACCGACTGGCCGACGTACTCCGGCAGGGAGGCATAGGGGACGATCTGACGCTTCTGCGCGGCGAACGTGCCCATCACGGCGCCCGGTGAGCCGTCGGCGTTGTTGGCGTAGTAGACGGTGGTTGTCTGCGCGCGGGTGTCGTCGGCCGGGTCGGGGACCTTCGTGTACGCGTACGCACCGACGACCGCGCCGGCGCCCAGGAAACCCACCGCGAGGATGGTGCCGAGCACGAAGCGCCACGACGGCAGCCAGCGGTGCAGGCCGTGGAAGCCCGATCGCGGGTAGTCGAAGAAGCGGCGCTTGGGGGCGCTGCTGCGCGTCGAGGTGGCCGTCCCGCGGGGCGCCGTGCGCTTGCCCCGGGCGGGTGCCCTCCGATTCGTGCGTGCCAACGCGCTGCCTTCCGTCCGACGACTGGGTCCGGCATCTTCCCCACCCGGTTTCGGGCAGGCGTCAGCCGCGGAAGCCAGTATGGGGGACCTCGCTGAGCGCGCGAGGCGACCCACAGGGCGGATCCGACCAGCCTTCACACGATCGGCACGGCGCGCGCGAACCGCCGTCGCACCCACGTCCCGACGCACACACGCGGTGTGGTCCAGGTCACCGACTTGCTTGGTTCGTCGTATTCGACATACTCTCCGGATGTATCGAGTTGATACATCGACTCACCAACATCCCGAGGAGGTGCCCCCCGTGCGCGGTCGTTCCGACGTGCTCGAGCCGGCGATCCTCGGGCTGCTCCACGAGTCCCCGATGCACGGCTACGAGCTGCGCAAGCGGCTCAACCTCGTGCTCGGGTCGTTCCGCGCCCTGTCGTACGGCTCCCTGTACCCCTGCCTCAAGTCGCTCGTCGACCGCGGGTGGATCCAGGGCATCGAGTCGACGGCGACCCCGCACGGCGTGGCGTCCAAGCGTGCCCGGATCGTCTACCAGCTGACGGCCGACGGCAAGGAGCACCTCCAGCAGGTGCTCGCGTCGTCGGGACCGGCCGCGTGGGAGGACGAGAACTTCGACGTCCGGTTCGCCTTCTTCGGGCAGACCGACGCCGAGACCCGTCTCCGGATCCTCGAGGGTCGGCGTTCGCGCCTGACAGAACGCCTCGAGACGGTCCGCCTGTCCTTCGCCCGCACTCGCGAGCGCATGGACGAGTACACCCTCGAGCTCCAGCGGCACGGCCTCGAGCAGGTCGAGCGTGAAGTCCGCTGGCTCGACGGGTTGATCGACAACGAGCGCGGCGTGCGCCGCACCCGTCCCGCAGGCACCGGCCGACCGGTCGTTGCTGACACACCCGTGGAGGACGACGACGTCGCCCCCGCGCGAACCACCGAGAAGGAGCGAGGATGACCTCCATCCGCGTCGCCATCGTCGGCGTCGGCAACTGCGCCGCGTCGCTCGTCCAGGGCGTGCACTACTACGCCGACGCCGACCCGAGCGGCACCGTGCCCGGCCTGATGCACGTGCAGTTCGGCGACTACCACGTCCGCGACATCGAGTTCGTCGCCGCGTTCGACGTGGACGCGAAGAAGGTCGGCTTCGACCTGTCCGAGGCCATCGGCGCCTCGGAGAACAACACCATCAAGATCGCCGACGTCCCGCCCCTCGGCGTGCCGGTGCAGCGTGGTGTCACCAACGACGGCCTCGGCAAGTACTACCGCGAGACCATCACCGAGTCCGACGCCGAGCCGGTCGACATCGTCGCCGCCCTGCGCGAGGCTCGTGCCGACGTCCTCGTCTGCTACCTGCCCGTCGGGTCCGAGATCGCCGCCAAGTACTACGCCCAGTGCGCGATCGACGCCGGTGTCGCGTTCGTCAACGCGCTGCCCGTCTTCATCGCGTCCGACCCGGTGTGGGCCGCGAAGTTCGAGGCCGCCGGTGTCCCGATCGTCGGCGACGACATCAAGTCGCAGGTCGGCGCCACCATCACGCACCGCGTGCTCGCCCGCCTGTTCGAGGACCGCGGCGTCGTGCTGGACCGCACGTACCAGCTGAACGTCGGCGGCAACATGGACTTCAAGAACATGCTCGAGCGCGACCGCCTGGAGTCCAAGAAGCTGTCCAAGACGCAGGCCGTCACCTCCAACCTGAGCGGCCCGCTCGGCGGCAAGAAGTCGGACCGCAACGTCCACATCGGCCCGTCGGACTACGTCGCCTGGCTCGACGACCGCAAGTGGGCCTACGTCCGCCTCGAGGGTCGCGCGTTCGGCGAGGTGCCCCTGAACCTGGAGTACAAGCTCGAGGTGTGGGACTCGCCCAACTCGGCCGGCATCATCATCGACGCCGTCCGCGCCGCGAAGATCGCCAAGGACCGCGGCATCGGCGGCCCGATCCTGTCGGCGTCGACGTACTTCATGAAGTCCCCGCCCGTGCAGACCGAGGACACCGAGGGTCGCCAGCAGGTCGAGGCCTTCATCCGTGGCGAGCGCGAGCGCTGATCTGAACGAAGCGAACGTGGAAGGGCCCGACGACTCCGGTCGTCGGGCCCTCCTACGTTCCGGAGTGGCGCTGCGTCAGCTCTTCGCGGCGACCACCCAGGTGGCGAGGCTCCGCCCCCAGTCGCCGTCGGGCCGCGGCGAGAGCAGGGTCACCCCGCCCGAGGCCGGGTCGACGACGCTCAGCTCGGTCGGCATGAGGTCGCCGGAGACGCAGCCCCCCGTGCTCGCGACGTAGACGAGCCCGTCGACAGCCACGGGAGTCCACGTGTCCGGCGTCCAGCTGTGGGACGGGTTCTCCGGGGGGACACGAGGCAGCGGACCGGCGACGTGGTCGGACCAGGAGTACAGGCCGTCGCCGCACGCGCTCGGGTCGAGCGTGCGCCGTCCGGCGAACACCACCGTCTCGCCGCCGACCCAGGTGCCGAACCCGAATACCGGGACGACGTCGCCCTCGGTGAGCGTCTGCTGGACGGAGACGTCGCCGAACCGCGCGTCGAGCAGATACAGCACGCTCGCGCCGGAGCCACCCTCGCTCTGCGTGCACCTCACGAGCAGGTGCCGGCCGTCCAGCCAGGCGACCGGCTCGCACGTCCCGGCGCCGACCGGGCGCCAGACGAAGGCGCCGCGCGCGATGTCGTACACCGCCACCCCTGCGGTAGACGTCGCGAACCGGGTGTCGTATGCGACGGCAAGCCACTCACCGGTCGGGTCGACCAGTGCTCCCGACGCGTCCGGGGCGTCGTCGGAGAGCAGCCGGCCCGGACCCGTGGCGCCGACCGCGTAGAGGGACGTGGCCGCGCCTGCCCCGTCCGACCCCGTCTGCGTCCAGAGCTCGGAGCCGTCGCCGGCCCGACCGAGGTACCCGAGCCCGGCGGGCATCCCGCGGTCGTCCACCGTGACGGTCCCCGTGCGGAGGTCGACGACGGCACGGTGCGCTGGTCCGCCCGGGCCGGTCGTCACGACAGCGGTCGCGGAGCCAGGCGTCCAGGTCGCGAGCAGCACGTCCTCGTCGAGCGGCAGGTCGACGAGGCGGTACCGCTCGCCCGTCGGCGAGATCAGCACGAGCACGTTGGCCTCGACGAGACCGTCCTCGTACGCGTGCTGCAGCGTCTGCGGCCGGAAGTTCGCCAGCACCCAGCCGGGGCCGGTCCGGTCCAGCAGCCCGTCCGGCGCGGGCGTGAGGGTCGGCACCCCGGGAACCTGCACCGACGCCGCCGGTTCGGTGGCTGCGGTCGCCGACGGTGACGGTGCGGGGGGCGACGTGGGCGCCGGTGCCGTCGTCGTGGGCGCCGGTGCCGTCGTCGTGGGCGCCGGCACCGCAGGGTGCGGCACGTCGTGCCGGAGCAGGCCGGCCCACGCCGCGGTCCCGAGCACCCCGATGATCGCGACCACCGCGGCGGACTGCGTCGCGTGCCTGGCCACGTGCCGGCGGCGCACCCGGACGGCGAGCCGTCGCATCGTGCCGGCGTCCGCTGGTTCCTGTGACCGTCCCAGGTCGGTGGCCGCCTGCTCGAGCAGGCGTCCCAGATCAGCCGTCATGTCGCACCCCCCGCGTGCTGCTCGTCGGGCGCACGGCGACCACGTCGTCGTGCGTGGTCACGTCTCCGAGCGCGGCGCCGACGCGCGCGATGCCGTCGGACGTGTACCGCTTGACCGCGCCCTCGCTGAGGCCGAGCAGGGCGGCGGTCTCGCGGACCGACAGATCGTCGAGCTGGCGGAGCACCACGCACGCACGCTCGCGCGGCGCCAGGTCCGCGAGCGCGCGCCGCACGTCGGCCCCGATCCCGGGCATGGGCTCGGGGACGTGCTCGATCCTGGCGGCGGACCGCTCGACGACGGAACGCTCCCGGGTGCGGCGGCGCGACTCGTCGAGGAACCGCGACACGATGGCCCGGCGCACGTACTGCTCGGCCTCTGCGGCGGTGGCGAAGCGTGCCCGGCCCCCGAACGTGGACACGAGCGCGTCCTGCACCAGGTCCTGCGCGTCTGCCGTCGACCGGCACAGCAGGAGCGCGTGCCCCAGCAGCCGTTGGTAGCGCTCGCGCACCACGTGCTCGAGCATCGGCTCCCACTGCCTGCCCACCCGACTCCCTTCCGCGGTCCTGGTAGGAGAACGACAGCACACCTCGATCGGTTGGGGTGAGTCTCGGCCACGCAGCGCCTCGTCGTGAGCGGGTCTCGCAGGCGCCACCCGTCTGCGGCGAAGGTGCGGGCTGCGCAGAACCGGATGGGAGGATGAGGCGGTGCAGGTGATCGCCGACCTCAAGGCCCTGTGGCCCCTGAAGGACTTCCGCAAGCTGTTCGCCGTCCGGCTCGTGAGCCAGACCGCCGACGGCATGTTCCAGGTCGGGCTGGCGACCCTGTTCTTCTTCTCGCCGGAGAACGCCAGCACCGCGGCCGGCGTCGCGACCGCGTTCGCCGTGCTCCTGCTGCCGTTCACGATCGTCGGCCCGTGGGCGGGCGTCCTGCTCGACCGGTGGCGCCGCCGCCAGGTGCTGTTCGTCGGCAACCTCGTGCGGGTCGCGATCACCGTGGTCATCGCGCTGATCATGGTGACGGACGGGGTCGGGCCGGCCGTCTACGTGCTCGCGCTGGTCAACCTGTCGATCAACCGGTTCCTGCTGTCGGCGCTGAGCGCGTCGCTGCCCCGCACGGTCGACGGCCCGCTGCTGCTCACCGCCAACTCGCTCACCCCGACCCTCGGTGCGGCGGCGGCGGGTGTCGGCGCCGGGATCGGCTTCGTGCTCGGTCTGGTGCTCCCCGCGGGTCACACCCGCGACGGGGCCGCACTGTTCGTCGCCGCCGCGGTCATGGCGACCGCCGCGGCGCTGGCGACCCGTCTGGGCAAGGACCGGCTGGGTCCCGACGAGCGCGCCGACGCCCGCCAGATGAAGGCCGCCCTGAGCAGCCTGGTGCACGGTCTGGTGGCCGGGGCGCGGCACCTGATCCAACGGCGCACCCCCGCACGCGCGCTCGGGATCATGGCCGCGCACCGGTTCCTCTACGGCGTCACGTTCATCGCCAGCATCCTCATCGCCCGCAACCTGCTGTCCGACCCCGCGGACGCCGACCAGGGGCTGAAGACGTTCGGGCTGGTGCTCGGGGCGTCCGCGGCGGGGTTCGTGCTCGCGGTGGTGCTCACCCCCGTGCTGTCGCCGCGCACCGGGCCCCACGTCTGGATCGTGCTCTGCCTGGGCCTCGCGGCGGTCAGCCAGCTGCTGCTCGTCGCCTCGGCGTCCCGGGTCGCGGTGCTGGTCGCCGCCGGTGCACTCGGCCTGGCCGCCCAGGGCGCCAAGATCGCGGTCGACACGATCGTCCAGCGCGACACCGACGACGCCTACCGCGGCCGGGCGTTCGCGCTCTACGACGTCCTGTACAACGCGGCGTTCGTGGGCGCGGCGGCCCTGGGCGCGGTCACCCTGCCCGACACGGGGTACTCCCGGGGTCTGTTCCTCGTGCTCGCCGTCGCGTACGCCGGGTTCGCGGCGCTCTACGGATCCGCCTCCCGAGGGGTACCCGCGGAGCACGTCACTGAGGCACGATTGGCCTTGTGAGCAGCGGCGAGAAGGTGGTCGAGCACAAGGGCGAGCTGCCGCTGGACGCCGTGCTCTCCAGCCGCCTCGCACTGTCCATCTCGGACGCGCTCCGGCCCGACGACCCGCTGGTCTGGGTGAACCTCGCGTTCAGCGAGCTCACGGGCTACCCGGTCGACGAGGTGCTCGGTCGGAACTGCCGGTTCTTGCAGGGCGCGGACACCGACCCGATCGCGGTGGCGCGCATCCGCACCGCGCTGGACGAGGGGCGCGCCGTCGCGACCGTCATCCGCAACTACCGGCGCGACGGGACAGGGTTCTGGAACCAGGTCGTGATCAGCCCGGTCATCGACGAGTCCGGGAGAGTGACGCACCACGTGGGCATCCAGGCCGACGTCACCGACCGGATGGACGCGGACCGGGTGCGCGACCTCGAGCTCGACCTGGTCGAGGAGACGACGGCCCGGCTCGACCTGCTCGCCCACATCAGCGACGAGCTGGCCAAGCACCTGGAC
This sequence comes from Cellulomonas sp., assembly GCF_965229465.1. Lineage (GTDB taxonomy): Bacteria > Actinomycetota > Actinomycetes > Actinomycetales > Cellulomonadaceae > Cellulomonas. The sequence continues at coordinate 1,819,556 of NZ_OZ245882.1, forward strand.
TACGACGCGGCGGTCGACGCGCTCGCGGACATCGCGGTCCCTGCCCTGGCGACCTGGGGCTTCGTCGCCATCACCGACGACCGCGGCCGGTTCACCCGCGTGCACCTCGTCGCCGGCGACCTGCACGACCGGGACGCCGTCCGTGCGCTGGCGAACGAGGACACCACCTGGCTCAGTCGCGCGCCGAAGGTCGTCGAGGCCCTGACCAGCAGTCCGGGCTTCGTCGCGACGCCGTACGCGATCGACGTCGCGGCACTGCCGCAGCGGACCACGCCGGCCCAGCTCGCCCTGCTGCAGAAGCTGGGGATCGGACAGGCGATGGTGGTGCCGCTGCGTGCGCGCGACCGCGTGCTCGGGGTGCTCACCCTCGTCACCGACAACGGGTTCGGTGCGGACGCAGTGGTGACGGCCGCGCACCTCGGGCGCCGCGCGGGTCTGGCGCTGGACAACGTCCGCCTGGCCCTCGCCGACCGCACTGCTGCGCTGACCCTGCAGCACAGTCTCCTGCCGGAGATCCCGGTCATCCCGGGCCTGGACGTCGCCGCCGCCTACGTCCCGTCCGCTCGCCGCGCGGAGGTGGGCGGGGACTGGTTCGACGTCCTCCCCCTGCCCGACGGCGCGATCGGTCTCGCGGTCGGCGACGTCGTCGGCCACGACCTGCGCGCCGCTGCTGCCATGGGTCAGCTCCGGTCCCTGCTGCGGTCGTACGCCTGGGAGGGGTCGTCGCCGGGCGCCGTGCTGGCCCGCGCGGACGAGCTGGTGCGCGGCCTCGACATCGCCGACGTCGCGACGTCCGCGTACCTGCGGTGGCGCTCCCTCGACGGCGGCGACGCCGAGGTCACCTACGCGCGCGCCGGCCACCCGCCGCCGCTGCTCCGGCTCGCGGGCGGCGAGGTCCAGTCGCTCGACGGTGGGCTCTCCACCCCGATCGGGCTGGCCGGGCCGGGAGGCGCCGAGGCTGTGATCAGGGTGCCTCTCGGCTCGACTCTCGTCCTCTACACCGACGGCCTGGTCGAACGCCGCGACCGCGGGCTGCGCGAGGGCATCGCCGCGCTCACCGCCGAGCTCGCCGCGCTGCCCGACGACGCCGACGCGACCGTCGTGAAGGACCGGCTGGTCGAGGTGTTCGTCGGCGAGCACCAGGAGGACGACGTCTGCCTGCTGGTGGTCAGGCGCGCGCTGCCCACCAGCTGAGCAGCTCCTCGCGCGCGGCCTCCGGCCCCAGCGGACCACGCTCCATCCGCAGCTCTAGCAGGTACGTGTAGGCCTGGCCCACCTCGCGCCCCGGCGCCAGCCCGAGGATCTCCATGATCTGCGTGCCGTCGAGGTCGGGGCGGATGGCGCCCAGCTCCTCCTGCTCCCGCAGCTGCGCGATCCGGGCCTCGAGGTCGTCGTACGCCGCGGACAGCCGGGCCGCCTTGCGCAGGTTCCGCGTGGTGCAGTCCGAGCGGGTCAACCGGTGCAGGCGCTCGAGCAGGGGGCCGGCGTCCGTGACGTAGCGGCGCACCGCCGAGTCGGTCCAGCCGCCCTCGCCGTACCCGTGGAAGCGCAGGTGCAGCTCGGTCAGCCGTGCGACCGCCTGCACCGTCGCCTTGTCGAACCGCAGCTCCTTCAGCCGCTTGGCGACGAGCTTGGCGCCGACCATCTCGTGGTGGTGGAAGCTGACGCCGCCGCCCTCCTCGAACCGGCGGGTGCGGGGCTTGCCGATGTCGTGCAGCAGCGCCGCCAGCCGGAGCACCAGGTCGGGACCGGGGACCGCGCCGTCGGGGCCGGTCTCCAGGGCGATCGCCTTGTCGAGCACCATCAGCGAGTGCTCGTAGACGTCCTTGTGCCGGTGGTGCTCGTCGATCTCCAGGCGCAGCGCGGGCAGCTCCGGCAGGACGTGGTCCGCCAGGCCGGTGTCGACCAGCACCTCGAGCCCCGCCCGGGGCTGCGCCGAGACCAGGAGCTTGCTCAGCTCGTCGCGCACCCGCTCGGCGGAGACGATCGCGATCCGGTCGGCCATGTCGACGATGGCCTCCCGCGCGGCCGGGGCGACGGCGAACCCGAGCTGGGCGGCGAACCGGGCGGCCCGCATCATGCGCAACGGGTCGTCGTCGAACGACTGCCGCGGGTCCACCGGGGTGCGCAGCACGCCGGCGGCCAGGTCGGTGAGGCCCTCGAAGGGGTCGACGAACGTCAGCTCCGGCACGCGGACCGCCATGGAGTTGACGGTGAAGTCGCGGCGGGACAGGTCCCCCTCGAGCGAGTCCCCGAACGCCACCTGCGGCTTGCGTGACGCCGGTTCGTACTCGTCCGTGCGGTAGGTGGTGACCTCGACGACGACGTCCTGCGCCAGCGACGAGCGCCGACCGGCGAACCGGCGGGCCCCGATGGTGCCGAACTCCTTGCCGATGTCCCAGTGCGCGTCGCCCCAGCGCGCGAGGATCGACTCGGTCTGGTCCGGCGTGGCCGACGTGGTGAAGTCGAGGTCCGCGGACACCCGCCCAAGCAACGCGTCACGCACGGGGCCGCCGACCAGCGCCAGCTCGTGGCCGGCCGCACGGAACAGCTCGCCCAGCTCGAGGGCGTCGGAGGGCAGACCGGCCAGCACGCCCAGCGCACGCTTCTGCAGCGCCACGAGGGCGGCACTCAGGTCGGGGGACTCGGGATCGAGGGGCTGATCGAGGGACGGCACTCGTCCAAGCCTGCCAGATGCGCGGAGGTCGTCGGGGCAGGAGTGCACCTCCCCAGTCGTTACAGTGTCGATATGTCGAGCCCGGCGCGCCCACCCGTCCCCGGGGGCGTTCCCGCGCCCCCTGGTGGCCATGCGCTGCGCATCGACCCGCGCCACTCGCTCGTCCGGGTCCCCAACGCACCGCTGCCGGTGGTGGACGAGACCTCGGCGGGTGGCATCGTCGTCAGCCGCCGCGAGGGTGTCCACCACGCCGCCGTCATCGCGCGCCGCAACCGCGCCGGCCGGCTCGAGTGGTGCCTGCCCAAGGGGCACCTCGAGGGCGACGAGACGCCGGAGGAGGCCGCGGTCCGCGAGATCGCGGAAGAGACCGGCATCACCGGGCAGGTGCTGCGCCGCCTGGGGGTCATCGACTACTGGTTCAGCGGCGACGACCGCCGGGTGCACAAGGTGGTGCACCACTTCCTCCTCGGCGCCACCGGCGGGTCCCTGTCGGTCGAGGGCGACCCGGACGGCGAGGCCGAGGAAGCGGCCTGGATCCCGGTGGCGGAGCTGCACGGCGTGCTCGCCTACCCGAACGAACGGCGACTGGCCGAGGCGGCACTCGTGGTCCTCGTCGGCGAGGCATGAGCGGGCGCTGGCTGCGGCGCCGGGTGGTCTGCGCGGCGCTGGCGCTCGTCGGCGCACTCGCGGCAGCGCCTCCGGCGACGGCAGCAACCGACGACCCGGAGCTCCCGGTCACCGTCCAGATCACCGAGGTGTCGCCGAGCATCCTGCGGCCCGGCGAGCCCCTGCGCGTGCTGGCGACCCTGACCAACGACGGCGACGAGGTGATCGAGGCGCCCGGCGCCGCCCTGCGACTGAGCCGGTTCCGGGTCTTCTCGCGCGCCGACGTCGACGCGTGGGCCTCGGCCGGGACCGACGGCCTGTCCAAGACCCGTCGCGACGTCACGACGCCGGTCGCCGAGCCGCTGCTCCCGGGCGCCAGCGTCACGGTAGAGCTCGAACTTCCTGCCGACCGCGTCGGCCTGCTCAAGGGCGCCGACACCTGGGGTCCGCGCGGGCTCGTCGTCGAGGCGCTGGACGGGTCGAGGCGCGTCGGGATCCAGCGCACCTTCCTGCTGTGGCTCACCACCGACGACGTCCCGCAGACCGACGTCTCGGTCCTCGTCCCGATCGTCGGTCCGCCGGCGGACCCCGCCGGCGCGGACGAGAGCGTGGCCGAGCTCGAGGCGCTGACCAGGACCGGCGGACGCCTCCACGACCTCGCGGCCGTCGTCACCGCCGACGGGAGCGTCGGGGCCGCGATCGACCCGGCACTGATCGATGCCGCCACCGCGGGCACGCCGAGCACCCAGGCGTGGGCCACCGACCTCACCGGCCGGCTCCGGTCGCACGACGTCGTCGCGCTGCCCTGGTCCGACCCGGACATCGCCGCGGCCGCCCACGCCCAGCAGCCGGACCTGGTCCAGCTGGCGGTGGACCGCACGGCGCAGACCGGGATCCCCGGGCTCACCACGACCTCCGGTGTGCTGTGGGCGCCCGGCACCGACGCGCCCGACGAGGCAACCGCCGGCGTCACCGCCCAGGTGGGTGCCGACGCGATCGTCCTCCCCCCGTTCACCGACAAGGACGCCAAGACGACCCCGGGAGCGTCCGTCCGGGCGCAGACGGCTGCGGGCGCGATCAACGCCTTCCAGCCCGACGCCACCCTGACGTCGCTGCTCACCGCGCCGGACGACGTCGAGCCCGGCGCCACGACGGCCACCACCGTCCAGCGTGCCCTCGCCGAGCTGGCCGTCATCACCCGCGAGTCGGACGAGCAGCCGCACCTCCTGCTCGCGCCGGGACGGGCATGGGAGCCCGACCTCCCGAACGTGTCGGCACTGCTGGCCGCGTTCACCAGCGCGCCGTGGGTGCGGCTCGCCCCGGTGTCCGGCCTGCTCGACACCGCCGAGCCGGAGGCGCGGACCACGCTCCCCTCCCGCACCACGGACCCCGACGAGCTCGGCGTAGCCGGTGTCCGGGCGCTCGCGGACGCCCGCACCGATGCGGTCGCGTTCGCCCAGGTCACCAGCGAGCCTGCGACCCTGCTCGAGGGCGTCGACACCGAGGTCCTGGCGCCGCTGTCGGTCGCCTGGCGCACCGACCCGGCCGGCCGGGACGAGCTCGTGACGTCCGTCGTCGCCGACGTCGACGCGCGGACGTCCGGCCTGAGCATCGCCCCCGTCAGTGACTTCCGGGTGATCGCGGCGAGCAGTGCCGTGTCCATCGTCGTGCAGAACGCCCTCGCGGTCCCCGCCACGGTCCTGGTCGACGTGGACCCCCGCACGGCGTGCCTGGAGGTCGGTGAGATCCCCGAGGTGCGGATCGACGCGGAGAGCGAGGCGAGCGTGCGGATCCCCCTGCGCGCCCGTGCCAACTGCTCGGTGGAGGTCACCGCCCGGCTCACGGCCCCGGACGGTCTCGCCGTCTCGCCGACCGTCCGCTTCACGGCGCTGGTCGCGCCCACGATCGAGAGCATCGGCACGATCGTCGTCGGGGTCCTGCTCGCCCTGGGTCTGGTCCTGGGGATCATCCGGACCGTGCGCCGCGGCCAGAGCGCCCGCCGCGGTGCGCGCACCGAGGCCGAGGCCGACGCCCCCACGTCCCTGCCCGTGCTCGGTGGCACCGTCGCCGACGAGACAACCCCTGCGGAGGATCCTCGGTGACCGACGACGACGGGATGCGTCGCGGCGCCGCCCTGATGGCCTCCGGCACCGCCGTCTCCCGGGTCCTCGGGCTGCTGCGCGGCATGGTCATGGTCAGCGCGATCGGCGCCACGGGCCAGGCCGCCGACGCGTTCGCGGTGGCGAACAAGCTGCCGAACGTCCTGTACATGCTGCTGGCCGGGGGCGTGCTCAACGCGATCCTGGTGCCGCAGGTGGTCCGCGCGTACAAGCGCAAGGCGGGGCAGGAGTACGTCGACCGGCTGCTCACCCTGGGGTTCGTGGTGCTGGCCGCCGCGACCGTGGTGCTCACGCTGCTGGCCCCGGTGCTCATCAATCTGTACTCGAGCTTCGGCAACCCCGCGCAGGACGCCCTGGCGACGACGTTCGCCTACTGGTGCATCCCGCAGCTGTTCTTCTACGGCGTCTACGCGCTGCTGGGCCAGGTGCTCAACGCGCGCGGCTCGTTCGGTCCGTACATGTGGGCGCCCGCGGTCAACAACGTCGTGGCCATCGTCGGCTTCGGCATCTTCATCGCCGTCTTCGGCGGGTGGGAGGAGTCGGGCGTCGTTGACGCCGCGTCCTGGACGCCCGGGCAGACGGCCTTGCTCGCGGCCGCCGCGACGCTCGGTGTGATCGCGCAGGCCGTCGTGCTCATCCCGTCACTGCGCCGGGCAGGTGTCCACTACCGACCGCGCTGGGGGCTGCGCGGATCGGGCCTGAGCACGGCAGGCGGGGTGGCCACCTGGACGCTCGCCGGCCTCGCGGTGGGGCAGCTCGGGTTCCTGGTCGTCACCCGCATCGGGTCAGCCGCACCGGCGGCCGCCGTCGCCGACGGTGTCGCCAAGACCGCGGTGGCCGGTCCCGGCGCGTACGACGTCGCGTTCCTCATTTTCATGCTGCCGCACTCCCTGGTCACCGTGTCGCTGGCCACGGCCCTGTTCACCCGGCTGTCCGCGCAAGCCCACGACGCCGACGTCGACGGGGTCCGCGGCACGCTGTCCTCGGGGCTGCGGGTGGTGAGTGTGTTCACGATCTTCGCGACCGCGGCCATCGTCGTGCTAGCCCTGCCGCTCACCCGGGTCGTCCTGGCGACGGCGACCGAGGGATCGGCCGACGCCGTGTCCGCGGTCGTCCTGGCGATGATCCTGGGGCTCCCGGCCTTCGGCGCCTGGTCGATGTTCCAACGGGCCTATTACGCCTACGAGGACGCCCGGTCGATGGTGCCCATCCAGGTGGTCATGGCGGCCGTCGTCGTGCTCGGCGCCGTCTTGTCCCAGCAGCTCCTGCACCCGACCTCCTGGGTCGTGGGCACCGGGGCAGCGATGAGCGTGTCCTACGTCGTCGGCGCACTCCTCGCCCAGTGGCGGCTGCGGCGGCGCCTCGACGGCATCGACGGTCCTCGCGTGGTCCAGGTGCTGGCACGGTCGACCCTGGCCGCACTCGTCTCCGCGGGCATCGGCGGCCTGGTCCTGCTGCTGCTCGGTCGGTCCCTGTCGACCGGGTTGATGGCGTCGATCATCGAGTGCGCCGTCGTCGGCACCGTCATGGGCCTGGTGTACGTCGGCGCCCTGCGGGTGCTGCGCGTCCGCGAGCTCGACAGCCTGCTCCTGCCGCTGCTCCGTCGGCTGCCCGGGCGACGCCGCTGATCCGGCACGTCTAGCATGCAGGGTGTCCTGTCCAGGTGATCGACACGGAGGTGCTGGTGAGCGAGGTCGTCGGACGGGGCACCGTGCTCGCGGGCCGGTACCGCGTGCTGTCTCCGGTGGTCTCCGACCTCGAGGGCGCCAGCGCCTGGCAGGCCACTGACCAGATCCTCGACCGACCCGTCCGCGTGCGCATCCTCGAGCACGGCGCCGTGGCGCCCGCGCTCGACGCGGCCCGCCGCGCGGCGCTCGTCACCGACTCCCGCCTCGTGCGCGTGCTCGACGTCGGCACGCACGAGGGTTACGGCTACGTCGTCTCGGAGCAGCTCGTCGGCCCGTCGCTCGCGCGGCTCGTCGCGCAGAGCCCGCTCACCGCCGAGCAGGCGCGCGCGGTGGTCGGCGAGGCAGCCTCGGCGCTCGAGGTCGCCCGGCGGCGCGGCGTGCACCACCTCGCCCTGCGCCCGTCGGTGCTGCACGTGAGCCCCGACGGCCGGGTGCTGCTGGGCGGCCTGGCCCTGGACGCGGCCCTGCTCGGCGACTCCGGCGGCGACGCCCGCTCCACCACGCGGGCCGACGCGGTCGGCCTGGTCCGGCTGCTCTACGCCGCCCTCACCGGTCTCTGGCCCGCCGACCCGCGCGCCCCGCAGACCCCCGGCGGCGAGACGCTCCCGCCGGCGCCGATCGTGAACGGCGCCCCCGTCGCACCCGCCGACCTGGTCCCCGGTGTGCCCAACGACCTCGACACGCTCTGCGTGGTCACGCTCGGCCCGAACGACGACGGCCCGCACAGCCCCGGAGAGCTGGTGCGCGAGCTCGAGCCGTGGGGCGAGATCCGTGCGTCCGTGCCCGACCCGTCCGCGCTCGGTGGCCCCGTCACCGCGCAGTTCCCGCCCACCGGTGCTGCGGCACCCGGAGGAGGCATTCCCGTGCCCGACGAGGACGACCAGCAGGACACCGCGCCCGTGACCGTGCAGAGGCACTCCGTGCGTTCCGCGTTCGAGCAGCAGGACCCACCCGGCGCCAACCGCCCCGGCACCCCGCCGCCGGCGACGCCCTCGCGCACCAGCTCGCTCGGCGCTGCTGCCGCGACCACGCAGCTGCCCCCGACGCCCGCGGCTCCCGCCGAGCCGGAGCCCTTGCCTCCCGTCCTGCCCACCGTGGTGCGCCGACCCGTCGTCCGGTCCGCGGTGCCGAGCGCGTCGTCGCCGGTTCCCCCGATCCCCCCGATCCCTCCGCTCCCCCCGGCCGTCCACGCTGCGGCGGTGGCACCGCCGCCGGTCGCGCAGTCCGGGCCCCGCCCCGACGCGTTCGACTTCGGCGACGTCATCGGGGCCGAGACCACCCCGCCCAGCAAGCTCCGGTTCGACCCGACCGCGCTGGTCCTCATCGTCGTGGTCGTCGTCGTCATCATCGGCGTGATCCTCGCGTTCAAGGCCCTCTTCTCGTCGATCGACACCACCGGCTCCTCTCCGGACACCGACACGGCGCAGACCTCGTCGGCGGCGCCGTCAGAAGCGGCCGCGCCCCCGGCCGCGGAGCCGGAGGCACCCGTCGTCCCCGTCGGCGGCGCACCGGTCATCGCCTCCGCGACGACCATCGACCCGTCCGACGCCGACGGCGAGCACCAGGAGGACGTCGCCAAGGCGTACGACAGCGACCCGGCCACGTTCTGGTACACCCAGACGTACAAGCGTGACGACTTCGCGGGGTTCAAGGACGCCGTCGGCTACGCGATCACCCTGACGACGAAGACCACCGTCAGCACGGTGACCCTGCACTCGAACAGCACCGGCGGGAACGTGGAGATCCGGGCGACCGACGCGGCGAACCCGACCAGCGGCGCGGTGCTCGCGTCCGGACCGTTCGGGCCTGACGCGGTGTTCACCCTGGACCCCGCCACCGAGACGCAGTCGATCGTCCTGTGGATCACGCAGCTCCCGACGGCGCCCGACGGCGGCTTCCGGCTCGAGCTGACGGAGATCGCCCTGTCGTAGGCCGGGTCCGGAACAGATCCCGCCTAGGATCGGTTGATCCCGACACCCCCGCCGGATCGTCTCCGGCACGCCGAACCGCAAGGAAGTCTCGTGACCGAGCAGTCCACCACCGTCCGCGATCTCGTCATCGTCGGCTCGGGTCCGGCCGGCTACACCGCCGCGATCTACGCGGCCCGCGCGGGCCTGGCCCCGCTGGTGATCGCGGGGTCCGTCACCGCCGGCGGCGCCCTGATGAACACCACCGAGGTGGAGAACTTCCCCGGCTTCCCCGACGGCGTCCAGGGCCCGGAGCTCATGGAGGGTCTGCAGAAGCAGGCCGAGAAGTTCGGTGCCGAGGTCCTGTGGGACGACGCGTCCTCCCTCGACCTCACCGGCGAGATCAAGACCATCGAGACGCTCAACGGCGAGACCTTCCAGGCGCGCGCCGTCATCCTGGCCACCGGCTCCGCGTACCGCGAGCTGGGCCTGGACGACGAGAAGCGCATGTCCGGCCGCGGTGTGTCCTGGTGCGCCACCTGCGACGGGTTCTTCTTCCGTGACCAGGAGATCATCGTGGTCGGCGGCGGCGACTCGGCCGTCGAGGAGGCCACGTTCCTCACCCGCTTCGGCAAGCGCGTCACGCTCGTGCACCGCCGCGACCACCTGCGCGCGTCCAAGATCATGGCCGACCGCGCCGCGAACGACCCGAAGATCGAGTTCGCGTGGAACAGCGAGGTCGTGGCCATCCACGGCGACGCCAAGGTCACCGGCGTGACCCTGCGCGACACCGTCACCGGCGAGACCCGCGAGCACCCCGCGACCGGTGTCTTCGTCGCGATCGGGCACGTGCCGCGCTCCGAGCTGCTCAAGGGCCAGGTCGACCTGGACGACGAGGGCTACGTGCAGGTGATCGGCCGGTCCACCGCGACCAACCTCACCGGGGTGTTCGCCTGCGGAGACCTGGTCGACCACACCTACCGCCAGGCCATCACGGCCGCCGGCTCGGGCTGCGCGGCTGCCCTGGACGCCCAGCACTTCCTCGCGTCCTTGGGTGACCTGGTCGCGCCGGTCCCCCCGATCGAGTCCTACGCGCAGGAGATCCGATGAGCACGACCGCCCCCGTCACCGACGCGACGTTCCAGTCGGAGGTGCTCGGCTCGGAGATCCCCGTGATCGTCGACTTCTGGGCGCCGTGGTGCGGTCCGTGCCGGATGGTGGCCCCCGTGCTGGAGGAGCTCGCGGCGCAGTACGCCGGCCGGGTCAAGATCGTGAAGCTCAACTCCGACGAGAACCCGCAGGTCACGGGCGACTACGGCATAGTGTCGATCCCCACGCTCAACTTCTACGCGGGCGGTGAGCTGGTGAAGTCCGTCGTCGGCGCGCGGCCCAAGTCGATGATCGCCGAGGACATCGAGAGCGTGCTCGCCGCCGTCTGACGTCCCGCGCGCCCGGACCTTGCGCGGTCCGGGCGCGCTGTCGTGCCAAACTCTGGGGCATGACTGCGCACACCGTTCCCGACGGCGAGACGTCGGGCCCCCCCACGTCCTCCGCCGCCGGCACCGGCACGCGCCTCGACCGCTGGCTCGGCTCCTACGCCGAACGGACGCACGGCATGCGATCTTCCGAGATCCGCGCCCTGTTCGCCGTGGCCAACCGGCCGGAGGTCGTCTCGCTAGCCGGCGGGATGCCCTTCCTCGAGGGTCTTCCCCTGGACATCCTCGGTGAGCTGGCGCAGCGCGTGGTTGCCACCCGCGGTCTCCAGGCGCTCCAGTACGGGTCGGGCCAGGGCGACGAGACCCTGCGCGAGCAGATCCTCGACGTCATGGCGCTCGAGGGAATCGACGCGCACCCCGACGACGTCGTCGTCACGACGGGGTCGCAGCAGGCCCTCGACCTGGTCACGCGCATCTTCATCGACCCGGGCGACGTGGTCGTCGCGGAGGCGCCGTCCTACGTCGGCGCCCTCGGGGTGTTCCGTGCCTACCAGGCCGACGTCGTGCACGTGCCGATCGACGCGGACGGCCTGATCCCGGACGCGCTCGAGTCCACGCTCGCCTCGCTCGCCCGCGAGGGGCGTCGGGTCAAGTTCCTGTACACCGTGCCCAACTTCCACAACCCGGCGGGCGTATCGCTCTCCCTGTCGCGTCGCCCCCAGATCCTGGAGATCGCGCGGCGCCACGGCGTGCTGGTCCTCGAGGACAACCCGTACGGCCTGCTCGGCTTCTCCGGGGACCCGCGGCCCGCCCTGCGCTCGATGGACGACGAGGGCGTGCTGTATCTCGGCTCGTTCTCCAAGACGTTCGCCCCCGGCTACCGCGTCGGCTGGGTGGTCGCCCCGCACGCCGTGCGCGAGAAGCTGGTGCTGGCCAGCGAGTCCGCGATCCTGTGCCCGTCCAACGCCTCCCAGATCGCGATCTCCACGTACCTGTCCACCTGCGACTGGCAGGGGCAGATCAAGATCTACCGCGAGCAGTACCGCGACCGGCGCGACGCCATGATCTCCGCGCTCGCCGAGCACCTGCCCGACGCGTCGTGGAACGTGCCCGACGGCGGCTTCTACACGTGGGTCCGGCTCCCCGACGGGCTCGACGCCAAGGACATGCTCCCTCGGGCGGTCACCGCACGGGTCGCTTACGTCCCCGGCACCGCCTTCTACTTCGACGGCTCGGGCGCCGACCACATGAGGTTGTCGTTCTGCTACCCGACGCCGGAGCGCATCCGTGAAGGGGTGCGCCGGCTCGCGGGGGTCGTCGCGGGTGAGCGCGAGCTGGTGGAGCTGTTCGGCACCTCCGGGTCGGCCGGGCACGGCGACGTGCAGCAGCCGGGCCCGGATGTTGCCTGACACGCCCCTGTCCTTCCTCGCCATCGGAGTCGTCGCACCGTGACCGCCACCCCGTCCCCCCGCGTCGTCGTCCTGGCCGGGGGCCTGTCGCACGAGCGTGACGTCTCCCTGCGCTCCGGCCGACGCGTTGCCGACGCCCTCCGGTCGGTGGGCGTCGACGTGTCCGTCCACGACGTCGACGCCGACCTCGTACCGGCCCTCGTCCAGCTGAAGCCGGACCTGGTCTGGCCGCTCCTGCACGGGACCAGCGGCGAGGACGGCTCCGTGCGGGACGTCGTCCAGATGCTCGGGCTGCGCCTGCTGGGCACCGGACCCCGAGAGAGCCGGATCGCGTGGAGCAAGCCGATCGCCAAGACGGTCGCGGCCCGCGCGGGGCTGTCGACCCCCGACTTCGTGACCCTGCCGCAGTCGCTGTTCCGTGAGCTGGGTGCCCGTCAGGTGCTCGACGCGATCGTCGGTCAGCTCGGCCTACCGGTCGTGGTGAAGCCGTCCCGTGGCGGTTCCGCGCTGGGCGTCACGCTTGTGACCAGCGCAGACGCACTTCCGCAGGCCATGGTCGACTGCTTCGCGTACAGCGACACCGCCCTGGTGGAGCGGGCGGTCGTCGGCACCGAGGTGGCGGTGAGCGTGGTCGACACCGGCGACGGGCCCGTCGCGCTCCCCGCCGTCGAGATCGTCACCGAGGGTCCCTACGACTTCGACGCCCGCTACAACCCGGGGCGCACCGAGTACTTCGCCCCCGCGCGGCTGGCCCCGGAGCTGACGCAGGCCGTCGCCGACGTGGCGGTCGCCGCGCACCGGGCGCTCGGCCTCGACGGGCTGTCGCGCACCGACCTCATCGTCGATGCGGACGGCACCGTCTGGTTCCTCGAGGTCAACGTGGCCCCCGGCATGACTGAGACGTCGTTGCTGCCCCAGGCCGCGGAGGCCGCGGGCCTGTCCCTCGGCGAGCTGTACCGGTCGCTCGTCGAGGCCGCACTGGCGCGCTGACCGTTCTGTACGGTTTTAGCCACCAAAATTGTACGTCTCGTCCGCCCTTGAGCAGGCGTCTTGTCAGCCCTTGAGCAGACCCGGGTCCTCCGGAGCCAGGCTGGCCAGGATCCGGTTGAGGTCCTGCACCGACGCGAACTCGACGGTGAGCCGACCACGCGCCTTGCCGAGGCTCACCTTGACGCGGGTGTCGAATCGATCCGAGAGTCGTGCGGCGAGGTTGTCCAGGGCCTCGTTCTTCACGCCCGCCCGGGGCGCGGACCGGCGTGCGGTCGGCGCGGCGTCGCCCCCGAGGGAGACGATCTCCTCGACCGCACGGACCGAGAGGCCCTCGGCGACGATCCGCTGCGCCAGACGCTCGATGGCCGCGCCGTCGTTGAGGCCGAGCAGCGCGCGAGCGTGACCTGCGGACAGGACGCCAGCTGCAACCCGGCGCTGCACCAGCGGAGGGAGCTTGAGCAGCCGGAGCGTGTTGGAGATCTGCGGACGTGACCGCTGGATGCGCGTCGCCAGCTGCTCGTGCGTGCACCCGAAGTCGTCCAGCAGCTGCTGGTAGGCGGCCGCCTCCTCGAGCGGGTTCAGCTCGGAACGGTGCAGGTTCTCCAGGAGCGCGTCGCGCAGCAGGTCGGAGTCGTCCGTGTCCCTGATGATCGCGGGGATCGTCGCCAGGCCGGCCGCCTGCGTCGCGCGCCACCGGCGCTCGCCCATGATCAGCTCGTAGCCGTCGCCGGCGTCGCGCACGACGATCGGCTGGAGCACGCCGACCTCACGGATCGAGCCGACCAGCTCGTCGAGCGCGTCCTCGTCGAAGATCGTGCGCGGTTGCTTCGGGTTGGGGCGGATCTCCCCCACGGGCAGCTCGGCGAACCGGGCGCCGGGCACCGGCACGAGCCCGTCGACCGTCACGGCGGCGATCGGCTCCTCGACGGTCGGCGTTGTGTTCATGGGCGTGACGGTCTCGTGGACCACCCCGTTCGTGGACCCGTCGAGCGCGATCGGAGTCTGCGCAGTTGCGTCGTCGACGACTGGCGCCTCCTCGGTCATGGTCGCCGTGGCCAGGGCGGCCGCGGCTGCCGCCGCAGCCTCCCCGTTCTCCCGCTCCCGGTCCGGGAAGAACACGTCGACAGGACGCTCCGCACCGGTGGGGCGCTGGCCGTCCAGGCCGGTGGGAATGAGGGCTCCGAGTCCCCGACCCAGACCGCGTCGCTTCTCGCTCACTGTTCCTCCTGAAGGACGGCCATGGCCGTCGCGTGCTCGTGGTCCGGGTGGGCGGTGCCGTTCGTGGCCTGCCCGTTGGTGTGCTCGTCGTCCGTCAGCTCCGTCGCGCCTCGCTCCGCCACCTCGCGGGCAGCCTCCAGGTACGCGAGGGCTCCCGACGATCCAGCGTCGTAGGTCATGACCGTCTGCCCGTAGCTCGGTGCCTCCGAGATGCGGACCGAGCGCGGGACCGTGGTGCGCAACGTGCGCTCCGGGAAGTGCGTGCGCACCTCGGTCGCCACCTGCTGCGCCAGGTTGGTCCGCGCGTCGTACATGGTCAGCAGGATCGTCGACACGTGCAGCCGCGGGTTGAGGTGCGCCTGGATCAGCTGGATCGTCTTCAGCAGCTGGCTGAGCCCCTCGAGCGCGTAGTACTCGCACTGGATGGGGATCAGCACCTCGCGCGCGACGACGAACGCGTTGACCGTGAGGAGGCCGAGGCTGGGCGGGCAGTCGACGAAGACGTAGTCGATCCGCTCCTGGCCGGCCGCGACCCGGCCGTCGAGGTAGGCGTCCAGCGCGTTCCGGAGACGGGTCTCGCGCGCCACCATGGATACCAGCTCGATCTCCGCGCCGGACAGGTCGATCGTGGCCGGAAGGCACCACAGGTTCGGGACGTCCGGGCTCTCCTGCACCGCATCCGCCATCGGTGCGCCGTCGACCAGCACCTCGTAGATCGACGGCGTCCCCGCGCGGTGCTCGACGCCGAGCGCGGTCGACGCGTTCCCCTGCGGGTCGTTGTCGAGGACCAGCACGTTGAGCCCGGCCTGCGCCAGGGCCGCTGCCAGGTTGACGGTCGTCGTCGTCTTGCCGACGCCGCCCTTCTGGTTGGCCACCGTGATGATGCGGGTCTGCGGCGGGCGCGGGAAGCGGCGTCCGCGCAGCTCGATCCGGCGGCGCGCGTCCTGCTTCAGCTCGGCCATCAGCGGCGTGTCGTCGGAGACCACCGGGAGGCTGTCGACGAGGGCTGCTCGACGGCTCTCCTCCGGGTCCAGGTCGTGGCGTGCAGGCATGGGCGGAATGGTGTCACGTGCGACGTCCCCCCCCGCGCTCGACGGGCCCACCACGGGCTCCGAGGAGTCGGCGCGTGTCTCGGGGAGATCGCTCAGGGGAATCTCTTCGGCCGTCGTGACGGTGTCCTGACCTGCGGAGACGCGACCGTCATCCCATGACCCCTGAGGGGCGCCCGCCGTTGTGGCCCCGACGGTGCTGTGTGGTGTTTCACGTGGAACAGCGCCGCCGCGTTCCTCGGCAGACGGAGCGGGAACGGTCGGGATGTACGGCTCCCCTGCGCTGACGGGCTCCGGTCGCGCGGCGCGGCGTGGTCGGGTGCCGGGCGATCCGGGGTCCGACGAGGCCGACTCCGTCGGACTGTCATGGCCGGCGGTGCTGACGGGCTGCCCCGCCACGTCCGCCGGCGCGGCGGTGCTTCGGGGCGGCTCGAGCGGTTCTGCGGCGGTGGGCGTGGCGCTGCGCGCGGCGTCCAGCTCCGACTCCTCCTGTGTCACCGGCGCGGGCGGGATGGTCCCCTGTGGAGAGACCCCTGCATCGCTGGCATGCGGAGGCGCAGGGGTAGACGCTCCAGGCTGGCCGGCGCTCACGGGCACGGTGCGCACGACCGTCTCGTTCAGGCTCGACTGCGGAGCCCAGGCGGGCGACGGAACCTGAGCACCGGTCTCCGGTTCGCTCGGTGCTGCCACGGCGGTCTGCGCGGCCTCGGCCTCCTCTTGGCGACGCTTCTTCCTACCGAACACCAGGCACTGCCTCCCGTACGACGCGGACCACCCTCGTCACCTCGACTCCCTCGATCGTCGGGGCGTCGACCACGGAGGCCACGCCCGCTCCGAGCTTGCGACCTACATGCTTGGCGGCCTCGATCTCGTCCTCCGCCTTGCTCCCCTTCAAGGCGAGCAGCGAGCCGCCCGCCTCCAGCAACGGCAACGCCATGCGGTAGAGCTTGTCGAGCGAGGCCACCGCCCGCACGGTCACCGCGGTGCCCACCAGGCGACCGTGCTCGTCCTGAGCTCGGCCGCGCCGGACTACCACATTGTCGAGACCCAGTTGCTCAGCAACCTCACTCAGCCAGGCGGTGCGCCTCTCCATCGGCTCGAGCAGCACGACCTCAGCGTCGGGGAGCATCGCGGCGACCACGATGCCCGGCAGGCCGGCACCACTGCCGAGGTCGATGATCCGGCCCTCACGCGGGAGGAACGGCACCACCGCCGCGGAGTTCAGAAGGTGGCGTTCCCACAGGCGAGACAGTTCCCGGGGGCCGACCAGCCCACGCAGCTCACCCTGCGATACGAGGAGGTCATGGAAGCCCAGGACGGCCGCCCACGAGCGGCCGAAGAACGGCTCGAGCCTCGGGTCACCGTTCAGAGGGTCGACTCCGTCGGTTCCTTCCGACTGAGCTTCGGCCACTGTTCGTTCCCCTTGGTTTCACGTGAAACGGCGCTGTCTGGTGCTTCCCGCGCGCCCCGTCGGGGCGGTGCGGACGCCCATCCCGGCCAGCGCGCGGCCCTACCGTACCGTGTGCCGCATCCGCCTCCGCGCCGTCCACAACGCATGTCGTGGATTGCCGATGTCCGATTTCGCGCAACGCGCGGACCGCTCTCTAACGAGCCCCCGTCACACTGGCCCGGCGGCGGGTGCGGTGGCGTGCGTGCGTGCGATCTACTCCATCGGTCGCCGCGTTCGCGCCGGGCGGTGATCACTACCGCGCCCGTGCCTCGTTTCACGTGAAACACCGCGACGCTTCGACTGAGCCCCCGGCACCGAGGCCGGCCCTCTCTTGCCGACCGTTCGCTCCGAGACTCCCGTGGCGGCCCCGCGAACCGGGGCCCGGCGCCCCCGACCGCGGCCGGGCGTGAGCAAGCCCGGCCTGCGACGAGCACCTGAAGAAGCCACCGCGTCCTCGCGTGAAAGCGGCCCGACGCCGCGCCGACGATGGCGACTCTCGGTCCTGCACTGTGCAGCCGCAGGTCGCCTCTAGCCGGCCGGGGGCGTCCTGTGCTCCTTCGCCTTGCGCACGCCGCTCGTTGTCACGGTGTATCGCGACCTCCGGATCGTGCTGGTGCGGCCCATGCGACGGCGGTCCCCACGCCCGTCTCACACCATAGGGTCGGCACAGTCCCCAGCTCTGGTCTCCCCGCAGTCGACCGGCCTTCGAGTCGGCCGCGCACACGCGCGCGCGGGATAATGTCGTCTCTGGCGCGTCATACGGATCGGGGAATGCGGGCCAGCACCCCTCCGGACGCCTGCGGCGCGACCAGTTCATCACCACCGATCGATGGCGCGCCCACTGCTTCCACCAGTCGATGTTTCACGTGGAACAGCGTCCATGTAGCCGAGCGTCGGCATGTAGGGCTCCCCCGGACGGGGACGCAGGTCGCAGTGAGCCTCAGAACCGGGTCGCGCCGAGGGCATGCGGTCGGCAGACGTGCAGCCCGTGGATCGGCTGCGCGTCGACGTCGCTGATGCCGCGCCATACCGGATGAGCTGTCCGTAGATCGGTCGCCGCGAAAAGGTCGGTCACGGTGGCAACGACGCCGGAAGACTGAGCAGGTATCGACGGCTGAAGACTGAGCACCTGCGCTGACGAGTCGATCGATACGTCAGCCCCGAGCTCGGACCGCTGCCTCGACCGTTGTGCCCCCGATGCGGTGCACCTCCAGGTCGCGGGCAACCACCTCAACGACGCACTCCTTCAGTGGAAGGAGGTAGTGCGTGAGGCTCTCGAAGAGCGAGCCGCGGGGCATGGGATGGACCCCGTTCTGCAGCTCCAGTCCGGAGATGAGTTCGCTGTCATGGACGATGCCCAACCACAGGAGACCTTGTAGGCCCTTGATCCACAACCGATGCCCGCTTAGCGCCTCGTCGTTGGGCGGTGCCATGGATGCGAACTGACAACCCGTCCACGTCAAGACCACGCAGCGGCCGTCGGGGTCGTCGGGGTGGGCGTTCAGCGCCAGCGTCGACGGGCCGAAGTCAGCGGACAGCAGAATCGCCTCGGGCGCATTCGGCTCCCAGGTGACACCGATACTCAACGACTCGACGTGTTCAGGCACCGGGTCACCGTAGAACACGAAGCGGCTGGTGACGCCGCGATCCGCGCGCCCTCGCCGGGCGGCGACCGGGGCGGATCACATCCCCCATCAGATGTCGCCGTCCTCGGCGAGCAATTCGCGGCAGGCGCGGGTGCGGTAGGACTCGCCGGCAGGCGTCGTCGACAACGGGCGACACCTGCCTCCCCGAGGCGCCCCCGAGCAGCACGCGTCAGCTCGCAGTCAGTCCTCGCCAGTTGGAAGAAGCTGGGCGGGTCAGGAAACTCACGAGAGCGCGCACGAACCTCCGCTCGTCTCCTGGACGGCCTGGGGCGCCTCGTCGGTGAGCTCGGGAGCGCTGAACCACGGGTGGCCTCGAGGGACTCGTCAGCAGCGAAGTCGGCTGGCGCTCGACGCCACCTCGCCTGGAAGCCGGCAGACCTCCGGCCGTCGCCACCCATTCCTCACTGTCAAGCGCGGGACTGCAGCATCGGCACGCCGCTGCCCGACAGCCACCCACACCGCGCCTCAGTGAGTCGTTTCCGCTGGACGACATAACCGGCCCGGCCGGCCAAGGACCCGAAGCTGCTCCACCGTCGGTCACGCACCAGCCTCACGCTTGATCGTCCTGCTCGAGCCAGATGATCTCGGTGCTCGTGTTTCACGTGAAACATCCGCACTCCAACCCGCCGCCAGCCTCCCTCAGCCCTGGCGCCACCCCGACCCGCACGCCGCGGGTGACCCAAGGACGGGCGAGCCGGTGCCGGACCGCGGCCATGTGACCTCGCAGCACGGCAGGGGGGCAGCTGTACTCAGGCCATCTGGGCGACTGGACCATAGCAAGGATGGGCACGCACGGGCTCGATCGGGAGAGTCCCCGCTCCGAAGGCGAACCATCCGACGCACCGGCGAGAGGGCTGATCGTCACGCGGCCGCCGCTGGCGGGCCCGCCGCGCAAGAACAACCGAGATCCGTAGCGCAGTACGGAACCCACGTTCATCCGAGCCGAGCACGGGTACGCGACACGCAAGTCCGACCTGAGGCCCCGATGATCCGACCAACCCGCGATTGCGGCCCCCTCGACATGCGCGCCCACCACTCGAGGGAACCCGAGGACCGTCGGCCCGCACGGTGCGCAGCGCACCCTGGCGACCGCTGGCCCACCCGGCACGCAGAGAGGGACCCGAGTCGCCGTTCGGATCGAGGTCGAGGGCACTTGGAATCAGCGTGCGGCCCGGGCAGGTCCACGGATCGCGGTGGCCATACGACGTCTCACGTGAAACCGAAATCAAGAGGCGGCCCGCTGTCGACTCCAAGGTGCAGGAGAGGGACTGGAGCCAAACGCCTGTTTCACGTGAAACAAGGACGGCGTTGAACGACCCGAGAAGACTGGCCATCACCGGCGGCGGTGGAGGCACTCGAGTGGAAGCGGGTGGCTCACGCAGCTCGGCACGCCAGGCCCCGCCCGCTTCGCTCCTTCTTCAACCACGCGTCGCGCCAGAAGGACGCTCACACGGATGCCACAGCCGTGCAACGCAGCACCAGCGTCGAGCGGCGTCCCGGCGCTCGACCATCCCGATCGCTGCATCGCGCCTGAGCGCCCGAAGGTCGCTATTCACGTGAAAGGTGGAGTTCACGGACAAGCGAGCCGTGACGCCATCGAGGTGTCGAAAACATGACTGCACCGCCTCCGCGCTGCCTAGTTCCCGCCAACGCACAGCAGCAGCTGCGCCTCGCGTCGACGCGCGATGCTACGCAGCGATCGACGTCGCCAAGAGGGAGTGACGCGCAGCAGACCGGTGACCGTGAGCCGCAGTCGTCCATCGTCCCGTGCTCTCATTGCCGTTTCATGTGAAACGGCAACGCGTACCCGGTCGACCGGCGAACAGGACCGCGCAGACTGCGCCATCGCCCACCCGAGCGCCGCCCGACGAGCACCCGCGATCGCCGCGCTGTTCCACGTGAAACACAGACAACGAAGGGGTGGACCCACGGGCCCACCCCTTCGCCAATCTGACCTGAACCAAGTCACACCCTCACATCACGCGGGGCGGATCACCACGTGCCGGTTCGGCTCCACGCCATCGGAGTCGCTCGACATCCCGGCAGCGGCCACGGCATCGTGCACCACCTTGCGCTCGAACGGGTTCATCGCATCGAGAGCGACGGCCTCCCCGGACTCCTTTACGCGGGCGATGGCCTCGGTGGCGACAGTGACCAGCTCTGCCCGTCGCGCGGACCGGTAGCCGGCGACATCGAGCATCAGCCGGCTCCGCTCACCGGTCTTCGCCTGCACAGCGAGCCGGGTGAGCTCCTGGAGCGCGTCCAGAACCTCCCCGTCCGGGCCGGCCAGGCGGCTGAGCGAGTGGTCCGCGGGGTCCTCGGACACGATCTCGACGGCGGCGCGGCCGTGGTCGATGTCGATGTCGATGTCGCCGTCGAGGTCGGCGATGTCCAGCAGCTCCTCGAGGTAGTCGGCGGCGATCTCGCCCTCTTCCTCGAGGCGCTTGGTGCTGGTCGTCTCGACGGGGGCGTCGGGCTGGGTCGAAGTCATGGAGTTCTCTCTCCGATCAACGTCGCGCGGGAGCGCTACTTCTTTGGCTTGGTGGGGGTGCTGGGCGCCGGAGTTCCCGGACCGTCGGACTCGTCGTCCTTCGCGGTGCCAGTGGTGCCCGTACGGTCCTCGATGACGCGGGGCTTGTTGCGGTCCTTGCGCTTCGGCTGCTCACGCTGCCCGCGCGGCTTCTCCTCGATGATGACCGCCGGCGGTGTTTCTTCGATCAGGCCGTGCGACTTGGCCTTGCGCGCCTTGCGCTCCTTCATCGCGGCCTCCGCCTGCGAACCGGGGGCCGGCATGCGGCGGATCGTGTAGAACTGCTGGCCCATGGACCAGAGGTTGGTGGTGGTCCAGTAGATGAGGACACCGATCGGGAAGTTCACGCCGGAGAACGCGAAGATCAGCGGCAGGACGTAGAGGAGCACCTTCTGCTGCTGCGCCATCGGGCCCTGGAGCGCAGCCGGCGGCATGTTCTTCATGGTCAGCTGGCGCTGCGTGAGGAACGTGGTCGCCGACATCGCGATGATCAGCACGACGGTGACGACGCGGATGTGCCAGTTGTCGCCGGCCTGCATGAACGTGCCCGACAGCGGGGCACCGAAGATCGTCGCCGCCTCGGCCTGCGCGGCGAGCTCGGGGGACATCGGCCCGATGGGCGGATAGGTGCCGTTGGCGATCCGCGGGAGCTCGATGAGAACCCGGAAGAGCGCGAAGAAGATGGGGGACTGGAGCAGGATCGGCAGGCACGACGCGAACGGGTTGGTCCCGTGCTCGCGGTAGAGCGCCATCGTCTCGCGGCTCATCGCCTCCCGGGAGGCCGGGTCCGTCTTGCCCTTGTACTTCTTCTGGATCGCCTGCATCTCGGGGGCGAGCATCTGCATGCCGCGCGACGCCTTGATCTGGCGGAAGAACAGCGGGATGAGCAGGATCCGGATGACGATCACGAGTCCCACGATCGACAGTCCCCACGCTGCGCCGCTCTCCGGGTCCAACCCGACAGCAGTGAGGAGCGCGTGGAACTGGACCATGATCCAGGCCACGACGACCATGATCGGTTTGAGCAGACCGTCGAACCAGCTCATCGGGGAGAACTCCTCGGGGGATCAGTGTGTGGACGAGGCCACGTCGAGATGGCGGTGGACGGGTCGTGCTGGTGGAACGTCGTCCACGCCACCCAGGTTCCAGGGGTTGCAGCGGAGCACCCGCCAGGCGGCGAGCGCCGTGCCCCGCAGGGCACCGTGACGCTGCACCGCGATCACGGCGTACTGCGAGCAGGACGGGTAGAACTTGCAGGTCGGCGGCGTCATCGGCGAGATGAACCGCTGGTAGACCCGGAGCAGCAGGAGGAGGAGCTGCGCAGGGAGACGCACGATCGCACGGGCCACGGAGCGCGGACTCATGGGATGACCCGTCGCCGTGCGCGGCGTTCGGCGGTCTCGAGCGCGGCGTCGAGGTCGGCGCCCAGGAGCGCGTACGGCTGCGTCGCCGCCGGCGGGAGAGCCCGCACCACGATCCCGGCGTCGGCCGGAAGGGCGGTCAGTCGAGCGCGGACCAGCTCACGCAGCCGCCGCTTGACCAGGTTCCGCGTCACCGCGTTGCCCACCGCCTTGGACACCACAAGACCGACCACCGGCCCGGAGGCCGAGTGATCGGTCTTGGTCGTCAGATGCACCACGAGGGTGTCCCGTCCGCCGCGCGCACCTCGGCGCACCGCCTGCTCGAAGTCGGCAGCGCGGCGCATCCGGTGCGCAGCGGACAGCACCGACGGTGATGTCAGGCCGAGAGCTCCGCGCGGCCCTTGCGACGACGAGCCGCCAGGATCGCGCGGCCGGCACGCGTGCGCATGCGCAGGCGGAAGCCGTGGGTCTTGGCCCGGCGCCGGTTGTTCGGCTGGAAGGTGCGCTTGGTCACGAGAGTCTCCAACTACATCGGGTGGGCCTCGCATGTGCCGCGCGACCAGGTTCAGGCTGCCAGAATCGATGCTCCCAGGACACGCAACGTGCGCGTGCGGCGTCAGGGCGCGCCAGCAGGAGCCATCGAGAAGGCTGCAATACCGTACTTCCCGCCGTACTGGCCGGTCAAATGCGCGCGACGCGCCGGTTCGATCTTGCCACAGTCACCCGCCCTAACCCTGCCCGGGGACGCGACCTCGCACTACGATCGGTCATCGTTGCCAGGGGGCGCGCCGCCTGTGGATCACGGTGTGGTGGACGGGCGCACGGCACGACAAGAACGAGCGGGAGGACGACGCTGCGCGCGGCGTGCTCATCGCGACCTAGCGCCCAGGACGTCGGCGTGACCATCTGCTCACAGGTGTGGACAACTGTGTGGACAACGCACGGTCATGCGAGACTCGACCACCCACGCGATCGAACAACCGAGGTAGCACGTGTCACAGGACGAAGAGCTCGCCCGGGTCTGGGGTCACGTGGTGTCGACCCTCGAGTCGAGTCCGGACATCACTCCGCGACAGATCGCGTTCGTCCGGCTGGCACGTCCGCTCGGGCTCCTCGACGGCACCCTGCTCCTCGCCGTGGGCAACGACCTGACCAAGGACTACCTCGAGTCGCGGGTGCGCGGTGAGGTCACTTCGGCGCTGAGCACCGCGCTCGGACGTGAGGCCCGGTTCGCCATCACCGTCGATCCCGAGCTGGCCGAGGACGCACCCCCCGCGCTGCGCGTCGTCTCGTCGGCGTCGGACCAGCGCAACGAGCCGTACAGCCCGTCGCACGACGCGCGGGAGGCCGACGAGGCCGACGCACGACGGGAGGCGCGCCCCGACCTGTCGCTCGTGCCCGACGATGACGACGACGAGCCGAACAACCATGGCGGGTCCACGCGCGACCGTCGGTATCCCGGACGCAACGACGACCGGCCGAACCGGCGTCAGCCCGCCGAGCCCGCGCGCCTCAACCCCAAGTACCTCTTCGAGACGTTCGTCATCGGCAGCTCGAACCGCTTCGCCCACGCGGCCGCGGTCGCAGTCGCCGAGGCACCGGCCAAGGCGTACAACCCGTTGTTCATCTACGGCGACTCCGGCCTGGGCAAGACGCACCTGCTGCACGCGATCGGCCACTACGCGCAGAACCTCTACCCGAGCGTGCGCGTGCGGTACGTGAACTCCGAGGAGTTCACCAACGACTTCATCAACTCGATCAGCGAGGGCAAGGCCGGCGCGTTCCAGCGGCGTTACCGCGAGGTCGACGTTCTCCTCATCGACGACATCCAGTTCCTGCAGGGCAAGGAACAGACGATGGAGGAGTTCTTCCACACGTTCAACACCCTGCACAACGCGAACAAGCAGGTCGTGATCACGTCCGACCTGCCGCCCAAGCAGCTGAACGGCTTCGAGGACCGCATGCGGTCACGGTTCGAGTGGGGCCTGATCACCGACGTGCAGCCGCCGGACCTCGAGACGCGGATCGCGATCCTGCGCAAGAAGGCCGGCAGCGAGCGCCTGGAGGCACCGCCGGACGTCCTGGAGTACATCGCCAGCAAGATCTCGACCAACATCCGCGAGCTCGAGGGCGCCCTCATCCGGGTGACGGCGTTCGCCAACCTCAACCGGCAGCAGGTCGACCTGTCGCTCGCGGAGATCGTCCTCAAGGACCTCATCACCGACGACCAGACCACGGAGATCACCGCCACCCAGGTCATCGGCCAGACGGCGGCGTACTTCGGGCTGAGCATCGACGACCTGTGCGGCTCGAGCCGCTCGCGAGTGCTGGTGACGGCACGCCAGATCGCGATGTACCTGTGCCGGGAGCTCACTGACCTGTCCCTGCCGAAGATCGGTCAGGCGTTCGGCGGGCGGGACCACACGACCGTCATGCACGCCAACCGGAAGATCCGCGAGCTCATGGCGGAGCGCCGGTCGATCTACAACCAGGTGACCGAGCTCACCAACCGGATCAAGCAGCAGAACCGGGGCTGACACGCCCTAGTTATCCACAGCTGTCCACAGGCACCTGGGGACGCTTGTGACCGGATTCACCTGAACGACACATCTGTCGCTCCGGGCGACGTTCGCAGCGTGCTGACCTGCACAAAGACGCCGAACTGGACATCTACGGCGTCGTGTGGGCGTTCACAAACGGTCGATTCCCACCGAATGCCATGAGACAACTCTCACCGTCGAATCGATACGAGGGCCTTGACCTCAACCTTCACCTTCGGAATGAGACATGCATGGGACGAATCTCCACACCTGTGCACTCACCTGTGGACGACGGTGGACGACCCCCTGCAACCGTGTGGACGGAGAGGCCCTCACCGGTGGACGCAGAACGGCCTCTGCACAGCTGTCCACGCCCGTCCACGGAGAGTCCGATTCGGCCCACAACCGGCGTGCACAGGCAGTTCCGGGGTTGACCTGCACGGACGCCCTCGATCCACATGATGCACAGGACCGATGACGATGATGAGACATCTCTATGAGGGTGATCCACACACCGCCAAAGGCCCCGACCCCGGCCAGAACAACACCGCTGTCGTTGTCATCCGCATGCCCGTACCGAGCGTCGTACCTCTCGCGTAGTGTTCGCCTGACGCCTGTCCGCCCGCCCGCCGCACAAACCCGTGCCGGCACGCAGCCAGGCCAGCTCGACGAGAGGTGAGGTATGAGGTTCCGGGTCGACCGCGACGTGCTCGCGGACGCCGTCACGTGGACGGCGCGCAGCCTGCCCACCCGACCGCCGGTCCCTGTCCTGGCAGGTGTCCGGCTCGAGGCCGACACCACGGGCACCGTGCAGCTCTCCAGCTTCGACTACGAGGTCTCGGCCCGGTCGCAGATCCCGGCGGACGTCAGCGAGGCCGGCTCCGTGCTGGTCTCCGGGCGCCTGCTCGCCGAGATCTCCCGGTCCTTGCCGGACAAGCCGGTCGACGTCGTGCTCGAGGGCACCAAGGTCGTCGTGACCTGCGGCGCGAGCCGGTTCACGCTGCTGACCATGCCGGTCGAGGACTACCCGAACCTGCCGGTGATGCCCCCGACCACGGGCACCGTCGACGGCGACGAGCTGACGCACGCGGTCGCCCAGGTCTCCGTCGCCGCCAGCCGGGACGACACGTTGCCGCTGCTCACGGGCGTGCGCGTCGAGATCGAGGGCGAGAAGGTCACGCTGCTGGCCACGGACCGCTACCGGCTGGCTCTCCGCGAGCTCACGTGGAAGCCGTCCTCGCCGGACATCTCGACCGTCGCGCTCGTCCGGGCCCGCACGCTGTCGGACGCCGCGAAGTCGCTCGGCAGCGCCGGCTCGGTGACCGTGGCCCTGTCCACGGGTTCCGGGGTGGACATGATCGGGTTCGAGGCCGCCGGTCGGCAGACCACGAGCCTCCTGGTCGACGGCGACTACCCCGCGGTCCGCCGGCTGTTCCCGGACGAGACGCCCATCCACGCGATCGTCAACACGCACTCCCTGGCGGACGCCGCCAAGCGCGTCAGCCTCGTCGCCGAGCGCAACACCCCGATCCGCCTGTCGTTCAGCGAAGGTCAGGTCGTTCTCGACGCCGGCCAGGGCGACGACGCGCAGGCGTCCGAGGCGCTCGAGGCCACGCTCGTCGGCGACGACATCTCGGTGGCGTTCAACCCGCAGTTCCTGCTCGACGGGCTCGGTGCGCTGAGCACCACGTTCGTCCGGCTGTCGTTCACGCACCCGAACAAGCCGGTGGAGTTCACCGGCCAGGAGACGCTGGACGGCGAGGACAACCCGGAGTACCGCTACCTGCTGGTGCCCATCCGCTTCGCCAGCTGATCGGCGCACCGTCGCGTCCTGCGGCAGAGTGAGACGCGGTCGCGACGAGAGAGGCACGCCATGCACATCGGTCTGGTCGGTCTGGGCAAGATGGGCGCGAACATGCGGTCCCGCATCCGCGCCGCGGGCATCGAGGTCACGGGCTTCGACCGCAATCCCGACGTCACCGACGTCCCGTCCCTCGAGGCGCTGGTCGAGGCGCTGCCCGCAGGTCAGCGGATCGTCTGGGTGATGGTGCCCTCGGGCGAGATCACCGACGCGGTCGTGCACGACCTGGCTGCGCTGCTGACGGCCGGCGACATCGTCATCGACGGCGGCAACTCGTACTACCAGGACGACCAGCCGCACGCGGACCTGCTGGCCGCCACCGGGGTCGGCTTCCTCGACGCCGGGGTGTCGGGTGGTGTCTGGGGGCTCGAGAACGGCTACGGACTCATGGTCGGTGGCGACGAGGCACTCGTCGCGACGGTCATGCCGGTGTTCGACGCGCTGCGTCCGGAGGGTCCTCGGGCCGAGGGGTTCGTGCACGCGGGCAAGGTGGGTGCCGGCCACTTCTCCAAGATGGTGCACAACGGCATCGAGTACGGCCTGATGCAGGCGTACGCCGAGGGATACGAGCTCCTGGCCGCGAAGGACCTGGTCACGGACGTGCACGGGACGGTGCGCGCGTGGCAGCGAGGGACCGTGGTGCGGTCGTGGCTGCTGGAGCTGCTGGTCAAGGCGCTCGAGCAGGACCCCGGCCTGGGCGAGATCGACGACTGGGTCGAGGACTCGGGTGAGGGTCGCTGGACCGTGGATGAGGCGATCGACCTCGCGGTGCCGGTGCCGGTGATCTCCGCGTCGCTGTTCGCGCGCTTCGCCTCGCGCCAGGAGGAGTCCCCGGCCATGAAGGCGGTCGCTGCCCTGCGCCAGCAGTTCGGCGGCCACGCCGTGAAGCCCGCACCACCCGCCTGACCCGACGATGTATGTCGCGCACCTCTCCCTGACGGACTTCCGCTCGTACGCGCAGGTCGAGCTCCCGCTGGAGCCCGGCATCACCGCGCTCGTCGGACCCAACGGGCAGGGCAAGACCAACCTGGTCGAGGCGCTCGGCTACGTCGCCACGCTGGGCAGCCACCGCGTGCCGACCGATGCGGCGCTCGTGCGCGCCGGAACCACCCGGGCGGTCGTGCGGGCGAAGGTGGTCCGCGAGCTCGAGGCCGGTCGCCCGCGCTCGACGCTGGTCGAGATCGAGGTGACGCCGGGCAAGGCGAACCGCGCGCGGGTCAACGGGGGGTCGCCGACGCGCGCCCGGGACGTGCTCGGCATCCTGCGCACCGTGCTCTTCGCGCCCGAGGACCTGTCGCTGGTCAAGGGGGACCCCGACGGCCGCCGCCGGTTCCTCGACGACCTGCTGGTGCAGCTGACGCCGCGGGTCGCCGGCACGGTCGCGGACTACGACCGGGTGCTGCGGCAGCGGTCGGCGTTGCTGAAGTCCGCCGCGGTGGCGCGTCGCGGCGCGGGTGCGGACCTGCGCACGCTCGACGTGTGGGATGCCAAGCTGGCCCAGACCGGTGCGCAGATCATCGTCGCCCGACGCGGCCTGGTCAGGGCGCTCGCCCCGCACATCGAACGTGCATATGCGCAGGTCAGCGCCGGGCAGGGCGACGCCATCGTCACCTACAAGGCGTCCCTCGACGCGGTGCTCGAGACCGCCGACGAGACCGCGTCGGTGGACCTGGTCGAGGCGCAGCTGCTCGAGGCGATCGGCCGGCTGCGCAGCAAGGAGATCGAGCGGGGGGTGAGCCTGGTCGGACCGCACCGCGACGACCTCGTCCTCACGCTCGGCGGTCTGCCGGCCAAGGGCTACGCGAGCCACGGGGAGTCGTGGTCGTTTGCGCTCGCGCTCCGGCTGGCGTCGTACGAGCTGCTGACCCGCGGCGACGAGGGTGTGGGTGGGGACTGGGGGCCCGACGGTGAGCCGGTCCTGATCCTCGACGACGTGTTCGCCGAGCTGGACGCGCGTCGCCGCGACCGGCTGGCCGAGCTGGTGGCCCCCGCCCGGCAGGTGCTCATCACCGCGGCGGTGGCCGAGGACGTCCCGGCGCCGCTCGCCGGTGCGCGGGTGGACGTGATGGGCGGCGAGGTGGCCCGTGTCCTCTGACGACGTCCTGTTCCCGAAGCCCCGGCCCGTCGACGGCACCCCGCTGCGCGACCTGGTCGAGCTGACCCCGCCGCGCCAGGTGGCCCTCGGCGCGCTCGGCCGCGCGAAGGCCGCCGCGGCACAGCGGGGGTTCCGGCCGGGTGACCCCGCGCGGCGCCGGCCGCTGGTCCAGGTGGCGGTGGGCACGGCCGGTCCGGGCGCACGGGACCCGCAGCTCATCGGGTCGACGGTCAGCGGGCTGCTCGACCAGCTCGGTGGCACGTCGGACCAGGTCGCCGGGGTGCTGAGGCACCGGTGGTCGGAGCTCGTCGGCCCGCAGGTGGCCGAGCACTGCGAGTACGTGTCCTTCGAGGGAGGGGCGCTGACCCTGCGCGCCCACTCGACGTCCTGGGCGACCCAGCTGAAGTTCCTGGCGCCGGCGATGCTCGGCCGGTTCGCGGCGGACCTGGGCGACGGGATCGTCCTGGAGATCACCGTGCTCAACCCCGGCGGACCCCGGTTCAAGACCGGTCCGAAGCGCGTGGCGGGCCGCGGGGAGCGCGACACGTTCCGCTGAGCACACCGCCACCTGTGGGAAAAGAGGGTCTGAGCCCGTCCACCAGGTAGACTGTGAAGGTCATTCCCGGCGCATCTGTGCCCGGAACTCCAGCGTCATAGAGTGATCCGACCCGGCGAAGTTCGGTCGGCGCGCTCCGTCGCGTGTGAGAGCTTGAGGAGCACTACCGCCCGTGGCCGAGCAGAGCACCCCCGCGCCGAGCACGACGAAGAGCACCAAGGAGGGCAACGGCGGGTACGACGCCAGCGCCATCACGGTGCTGGAGGGCCTCGAGGCGGTCCGCAAGCGCCCGGGCATGTACATCGGCTCCACTGGCGCGCGCGGTCTGCACCACCTGGTCACCGAGGTTGTCGACAACTCGGTCGACGAGGCGCTCGCCGGCTACTGCGACCACATCGAGATCACGCTGCTCGCCGACGGTGGGGTGCGCGTCGTCGACAACGGCCGCGGCATCCCCGTCGCCATCCACCCGACCGAGGGCCGGCCCACGGTCGAGGTCGTCATGACGATCCTGCACGCCGGCGGGAAGTTCGGCGGCGCGGGCTACGCGGTCTCCGGCGGGCTGCACGGCGTGGGCATCTCCGTGGTCAACGCGCTGTCCACGCGCGTGGAGACCGTGGTCAAGCGCGACGGGTTCGTGTGGCAGCAGGACTTCTCCGACGGCGGCAAGCCGCTGGGCGAGCTCCAGAAGGGCGAGCCGACCGACGAGACCGGCACGATGCAGACGTTCTGGGCCGACCCCGCGATCTTCGAGACCACCGAGTTCGACTTCGAGACGCTGCGCGCGCGGTTCCAGCAGTACGCCTTCCTCAACAAGGGCCTCCAGATCTCCCTGACCGACGAGCGTCCGGAGCACCTCGACACGGGCGACGAGGTCGCCGGCGAGGACGCGCAGGACGAGAACGCGGCGGTGGCGGCGAGGAACGTGACCTACAAGTACGACGACGGCCTGGTCGACTACGTGAAGCACCTCAACGGCGCCAAGAAGGTCGAGGTCGTCCACCCGGAGATCATCGACTTCGAGTCCGAGGACACCGAGCGCCGGATCGCCGTCGAGATCGCCATGCAGTGGACCAACGCGTACTCCGAGTCGGTGCACACGTACGCCAACACGATCTCCACCACCGAGGGCGGCACGCACGAGGAGGGCTTCCGTGCGGCGATGACCTCCCTGATCAACCGCTACGCGCGCGAGAAGGGCATCCTCAAGGAGAAGGACGAGAACCTCACGGGCGACGACATCCGCGAGGGCCTCACGGCGGTCATCTCCATCAAGCTGGGCGAGCCGCAGTTCGAGGGCCAGACCAAGACGAAGCTGGGCAACACCGAGGCCAAGACGTTCGTGCAGCGCGTGGTCAACGAGCAGCTGGGCGACTGGCTGGACTCGCACCCGAACGAGGCGCGGGACGTCATCCGCAAGTCGATCCAGGCCGCGGCCGCACGCATGGCGGCCCGCAAGGCGCGCGAGGCCACCCGCCGCAAGGGTCTGCTGGAGTCAGGCGGCATGCCGGGCAAGCTCCGGGACTGCCAGTCCAACCGGGCCGAGGAGTGCGAGGTCTTCATCGTCGAGGGTGACTCGGCCGGTGGCTCGGCCGTGCGCGGTCGCAACCCCCGGACGCAGGCGATCCTGCCGATCCGCGGGAAGATCCTCAACGTCGAGCGTGCCCGGCTGGACCGCGCGCTGGGCAACCAGGAGGTCCAGGCGCTGATCACCGCGTTCGGCACCGGCATCGGCGAGGACTTCGACATCGCCAAGCTGAGGTACCACAAGATCGTGATCATGGCCGACGCCGACGTCGACGGGCAGCACATCCGCACCCTGCTGCTCACCCTGCTGTTCCGCTACATGCCGAACCTCATCACGCACGGTCACGTGTACCTGGCCCAGCCGCCGCTGTACCGGATCAAGTGGGCCAACGCTGATCACGACTACGTGTACTCGGACCGCGAGCGGGACGCCGTCATCACGGACGGGCAGGCTGCGGGCAAGCGGCTGCCCAAGGACAACTCGGTCCAGCGGTACAAGGGTCTGGGTGAGATGGACTACCAGGAGCTGTGGGAGACCACGATGTCTCCCGAGCACCGCACCCTCCTCCAGGTCACGCTCGACGAGGCCGCGGCCGCCGACGAGATCTTCTCGATCCTCATGGGCGAGGACGTCGAGTCCCGCCGCTCGTTCATCCAGCGCAACGCGAAGGACGTGAGGTTCCTCGACGTCTGATCGGAGACGTCCGGCCCACACCCACGTACGCAACCGAAGTAAGGAACCCCGTTGAGCGAGACCACCGGCAACGAGATCGAGCACGGCAACATCGAGCAGGTCGACCTGCAGCTGGAGATGCAGCGGTCGTACCTCGACTACGCCATGTCCGTCATCGTCGGCCGTGCCCTGCCGGACGTGCGTGACGGCCTCAAGCCGGTGCACCGCCGCGTGCTCTACGCCATGTACGACGGCGGCTACCGCCCGGACCGCCAGTTCTCCAAGTGCTCGCGCGTGGTCGGCGACGTCATGGGCAAGTACCACCCGCACGGCGACACCTCGATCTACGACGCCCTCGTGCGCCTGGTCCAGGACTGGTCGCTGCGGTACCCGCTGGTCTCCGGGCAGGGCAACTTCGGCTCGCCGGGCGACGACCCCGCCGCCGCGCCCCGGTACACCGAGTGCAAGATGGCCCCGCTGTCCATGGAGATGGTCCGGGACATCGACAAGGACACCGTCGACTTCCAGGACAACTACGACGGACGCACGCAGGAGCCCACCGTCCTGCCGTCCCGGTTCCCGAACCTGCTGGTCAACGGCTCGGCCGGCATCGCGGTCGGCATGGCCACCAACATCCCGCCGCACAACCTGCGCGAGGTGGCCGAGGGTGTGCAGTGGCACCTCGACCACCCCGAGGCGTCGCGCGAGGAGCTGCTCGCCGCGCTCCTGCTGCGGATCAAGGGCCCGGACTTCCCCACGGGCGCGACGATCCTGGGCCACAAGGGCATCGAGGAGGCGTACCGGACGGGCCGCGGCTCCATCACGATGCGCGCGATCGTCCAGGTCGAGGAGATCCAGAACCGGATCTGCCTGGTCGTCACCGAGCTCCCGTACCAGGTGAACCCGGACACGCTGGCCAAGAAGATCGCGGACCTGGTCCGCGAGAACAAGGTGACCGGCATCGCGGACATGCGCGACGAGACGTCGGGCCGCGCCGGCCAGCGCCTGGTGATCGTGCTCAAGCGCGACGCGGTCGCGAAGGTCGTGCTGAACAACCTCTACAAGCACACGCAGCTGCAGGAGACGTTCGGCGCCAACATGCTGGCGCTCGTCGACGAGGTGCCGCGCACGCTGAGCATCGACGCGTTCGTGCGCCACTGGGTCACCCACCAGCTCGAGGTCGTCGTCCGCCGCACGGCCTACAAGCTGCGCGAGGCCGAGGCCGACATCCACATCTACCGCGGGTACCTCAAGGCGCTCGACGCGCTCGACGAGGTCATCGCGCTCATCCGCCGCTCCCCCGACGCGGACGAGGCGCGCGCCGGCCTGATGGCCCTGCTCGACATCGACGAGCTCCAGGCGAACGCGATCCTCAACCTCCAGCTGCGCCGACTGGCCGCGCTCCAGCGCCAGGAGATCCTCGAGCGGTACGCGAAGCTCGAGGCGGAGATCACCGAGTACCGCGCGATCCTCGAGTCCGAGCAGCGGCAGCGGGACATCGTGTCCGAGGAGCTGGGCGAGATCGTCGCCAAGTACGGCGACGAGCGGCGCACGACGATCCTCCCGTTCGACGGCGAGGTCAGCGTGGAGGACCTCATCGCCGAGGAGGAGATGGTCGTCACCATCACCCGCGGCGGCTACGCCAAGCGCACCCGGTCGGACAACTACCGGGCCCAGCGCCGCGGCGGCAAGGGCGTGCGCGGCGCGCAGCTGCGCGAGGACGACCTGGTCGACCACTTCTTCGTCACGACGACGCACCACTGGCTGCTGTTCTTCACCAACTTCGGCCGTGTCTACCGGGCCAAGGCCTACGAGCTGCCGGAGGGCGGTCGCGACGCCAAGGGCCAGCACGTGGCCAACCTGCTCGCGTTCCAGCCGGGCGAGAAGATCGCGCAGGTGCTGGACATCCGCGACTACACCAAGGCCGAGTACCTGGTGCTCGCCACGCAGCGCGGCCTGGTGAAGAAGACGCGGCTGTCGGACTACGACTCCAACCGCTCCGGCGGCGTCATCGCGATCAACCTGCGCGAGGACGAGGACGGCCTGCCCGACGAGCTGGTCTCGGCGCGCCTGGTCGACTCGCACGAGGATCTGATCCTGGTGTCCCGCAAGGGGCAGTCGGTGCGGTTCACCGCGTCCGACGAGTCGCTGCGCCCGATGGGCCGGGCCACCTCGGGTGTCACGGGCATGAAGTTCCGTGCGGACGACGAGCTGCTGGCCATGGACGTGGTGCGGGAGGACGCCTTCCTGTTCACCGTGACCCAGGGCGGCATCGCCAAGCGCACCGCGCTGACCGTGGAGAACTACCGCCAGCAGGGACGAGGCGGTCTGGGCATCAAGGTGGCCAACCTCCCGGAGGCGAACGGCGACCTCGTGGGCGCCCTCGTGGTGGACCCCGAGGACGAGGTCCTCGTCATCATGGAGCGGGGCAAGATCGTGCGCTCCGCCACGGCGGAGGTCAACGCCACCGGCCGCACGACGCAGGGTGTCATCTTCGCCAAGCCCGACAACGGGGACCGGATCATCGCGGTCGCGCGCAACACTGAGCGACACCTGGCGGACGAGGCAGGTACCGTGGGCGCTGAGAATGGCCAGGTTTCCGACGTCTCGGACGCTCCCGGTGAGCCGGAGGCGCCTGTCGACCAGGCCGTGACGGACCCGTCAGCGGAGGACGCATGACCGATTTCACGCCCCCCTCGATCCCGCCGCGCAAGCGCCCGACGACGCCGACGACCGCCGGTCGCACGACGACGTCCGCACCACACCAGGGGTCGACGTCGGCGTGGAACGGCTCGTCGGACGCCGACGCGGCCACGCACGTGCCCAGCCTGAACGGGTCGAACGGCTCCACCGCGTTCACCGTTCCCGCCACCGTGATGCCGCCGACCGTGGCGCCCCCGCGGTCGTCGACGCCGGACCGCGGGGAGTCCGCGGAGCGCCCGACGAGCACGGTCCGGACGGAGGCCGCGCCCGCCACCGCGACATCTCCACAGGATCGTGACACCTCCGCACCGGGAGTCGGCGACGAGCACGACCCTCCGTCCCCGATGATGGTGGCGGTGGACACCGCCACCGTCTGGCTGAAGAAGGCCGGCGTCGCGACGTCCGCAGCGTTCGCCGCGGCCACTCGACCTCGTCCCAAGGAACCGACCATGACGACCACCCCGGCAGCATCTGCCCCGGCGGCCAGCACCACGGCCCCCCGCCCGGTCCCCGCGTCCGACAACCTCACGGGTGCCCGGCCGAGCACGGGACGCATCCCGACGGTCGGCCCCCACGGCGCCCCGCGCCGGGTCCGGCTGGCGATCTCCCGCGTGGACCCGTGGTCCGTGATGAAGCTGTCGTTCCTGCTGTCGGTGGCCATCGGCGTGATGATCGTCGTCGGCGCGGCCGTGGTCTGGTTCACGCTGAACGGGCTCCAGGTGTTCACCAAGGCTGATGAGCTGGTCACCCAGATCACGGGCACGGAGAGCGGGATCGACATCCTTCAGTACGTCGAGTTCCAGCGGATCGTCTCCGGCGCCACGCTGGTCGCGGTCATCGACGTCTTCCTGCTCACCGCCCTCGCCACCATCGGCGCGTTCCTCTACAACATCGTGGCGGCACTGGTCGGCGGCGTGCACGTGACCATGACGGACGAGTGACGAGCACCTCCCGGTAGCCGGTTTGGGCGGGGCCCCTGCGCTGGGGTAGTCTCGTCCGGCGCCACTGCGGCGCATGCAGTGCACGGGCCTATAGCTCAGACGGTTAGAGCGCTTCCCTGATAAGGAAGAGGTCACAGGTTCAAGTCCTGTTAGGCCCACTCCCAAACCCGTGGGGGAACCGATGAAGAAGCTCCTGCTCCTGGTGGCAGCCGCCGCCGTCGGATTCGTCGTATGGCAGAAGTACGCGCAGGATCGCGACGAGCGAGACCTGTGGGCAGAGGTCACCGACACCTTCGAGTAAGTGCCCCCGGGCATGCACCACGGGGCCATGGCGCAATTGGTAGCGCACCTGCTTTGCAAGCAGGGGGTTAGGGGTTCGAGTCCCCTTGGCTCCACCACAAGCGTCAGCGCGGTCTGATGGCTGACAAGACCGACTTCACGAAGTCCCTCGACGCCTATCGCGCCTCACGGGGCACCTTCCGCCTCGTGGACGTGCCCGAGCTGCAGTACCTGATGATCGACGGCCACGGCGATCCCAACACCGCGCCCGAGTTCGCGGAGGCGGTCGCCGCGCTCTACCCGGTGGCCTACACGCTGAAGTTCGCCAGCAAGCGGGAGCTCGGACGCGACTACGTCGTGCCGCCGCTGGAGGGTCTGTGGCGGGCCGACGACATGGACGCCTTCACGGTGGCGCGGGACAAGTCGCGGTGGGACTGGACGCTGCTGCTCCTGGTCCCGGACTGGATCGACCGTGCCCGGTACTCCGCGGCGGTCGAGCAGGTCGGCACCAAGAAGGACCGGCCCGCTCGCCTCGACGACGTCCGCCTGGAGACTCTGGCCGAGGGCCGCTGCGTGCAGACGCTGCACGTCGGCGCGTTCGACGACGAGGCCTCGGTCCTCGCGCAGCTGCACCACGAGTTCATCCCCGGCAACGGGCTGCGGATGACGGGGACGCACCACGAGATCTACCTCAGCGACCGCCGCAGGGTCGCGCCGGAGAAGATGCGCACGATCCTGCGGCAACCAGTGGCCCCCGTCGGGGCGTAGCGGCTGCGCGGTCAGCCCTCGATCAGCTCCGGCTCCTGCCCTGACGTCCCGTCGATCAACGTCCGGCTGCCCAAGGGAGCGTCGAGGGTCACCTCCACACTGTCCTGGCATGCGTCGCCGGGATCCTGCCACGTCGAGACGATCGTGACGGTCACCTCGTCGTCGGTCTCCTCGACCGTCGCCCGCGGGTCGCCGTGGCACGTGTCGACGACCAGCTGGAGCACGTCGCCCGCGACCGACCACGCCACGATGGGTCGCGGGGCGCGCCCCTCTGCCGGCGAGCACGACGCGAGCAGGACGAGCACAGCCGTCGCGGAGCAGAGTCGCAGCGCGGTCCGCACCGGCGTCGTGGACGAGCTCACGGTCCGGACACTACGCGCCGCTGTCCATGTCCGTCCGGCGAGTCGGAGCCGGGTCCACCGGACGGTGGAGGCGGTCCGGCCCGAAGGTGGGCGAAGCCGCGGCACCCGCCTGCCTAGGCTGCCGTCATGTCCCTCGACACCGACCTGCCGCCGCAGCCGCAGCCCGAGCTGTCCACCTGGTCGAGCGTGTGGCGGTACCTGGTGGCGGCGTCTGTCGGGCTGGTCGCCTGGGGGGTGACCGCGGCCGAGCACTTCTCGGTCTCGCCCGCGGCGGCGGAGAACGTCGCCGGGACGCTCGTCGTGGTGGACCTGGCGCTGGGCGTGATGACGACCTGCCTGCTCGCGCTCCGCCGCCGGTACCCCTTGGCGGTCGCCCTCCTGACGCTCCTCGCGACGACGGTCTCGTCGGCGAGCGTCGGTGCCGCGACGATCTCCTTGGTCTCGATGGCCACCTGGCGGCGGCGGAGCTGGGTGGTCGCGGCCGGCGTGGTCGCGCTCGTGACCGGTCTGGTGTCCGAGCTGTACTACCGCGCAGCCTTCCCCGGTCGGGACAACAGCGGCTACCTCGTGCTCGTCGGGTTCCTCGTGAGCGTCACCTACTTCGCGGCGGTCGTCGCGACGGGCTACTACATCGGGACGCGGCGTGAGCTGCTGGCGTCGCTGCGCGAGCAGGTGGCCACTGCCGAGCGCGAGCGCGAGCTGGCCACCGAGCGGTCCCGCGACGCCGAGCGCACCCGGATCGCGCGGGAGATGCACGACGTGCTCGCGCACCGGATCTCGCTGGTCGCCCTGCACGCGGGAGCGCTGGCGTACCGGGACGACCTGACGCGCGACGAGACGCGCGAGACGGCGCAGACGATCCAGTCGAACGCGCAGCTGGCCCTCAGCGAGCTCCGGCAGGTGCTGGGCGTCCTGCGGGCGGGGGCGGGCGCCGTGGGGATCGAACCCCCGCAGCCCACGCTCGCGGAGCTGCCGGCGCTGCTGGCCGACGCCCGCGAGGCGGGGTCCGACGTGGACCTGGACACCACCGGCCTCATCGAGGACCCTGCGCCGCAGACCCTGTCCCGCACGTCGTTCCGGATCGTCCAGGAGGCCCTGACCAATGCCCGCAAGCACGCGCCCGGTGAGCCCGTGAGCGTCCGGCTGGCCGGCGGCCCCGGCGCGCAGCTCGAGATCGAGGTGCGCAACCCGGTCCGCACTCCACCCGACGGGCAGCGCGGGGGTGTCGGCCTGGCGGGGCTGGAGGAGCGAGCCGAGCTGGCCGGCGGCGAGCTCGAGCACGGGATCGGTCCGGACGGGGCGTTCGTCGTGGGAGCGAGGCTGCCGTGGCCGGCGTGAGGGTGGTCGTGGTCGACGACGACGCCCTGGTGCGGGCCGGTCTCCGGATGATCCTGGGCGGTGCTCCGGACCTCGAGGTGGTCGGCGAGGCGGCCGACGGCCAGGAGGCCCTCGACGTCGTCGCGCGCGAGCTCCCCGACGTGGTGCTCATGGACATCCGGATGCCGCGGATGGACGGCCTCGCCGCCACCCGCCGGCTGCGCGAGCGCGGCACGACGGCCCGGATCATCGTCCTGACCACCTTCGACACCGACGAGATGGTGCTCACCGCCCTCCAGCTGGGTGCCGCAGGGTTCCTGCTCAAGGACACCCCGCCCGCCGACCTGGTCGTCGCGGTGCGGCGCGTGGCCCTCGGCGAGCCGATGCTCTCCCCGAGCGTCACCAGCCAGCTCATCGCCGCGATCACCCGACCTGCCGAGGACGGGCGCCGACGCAAGGCGCGGACGCTTCTGGCGCGACTGACCGACCGAGAGCGGGAGGTGGCGTTCGCGGTGAGCGACGGGCTGACCAACACGGAGATCGCCCGGTCGCTGCACCTCGGGGTGGCCACGGTGAAGACGCACGTGGGCAGCCTGTTCACCAAGCTCGAGGTCACCAACCGCGTGCAGGTGGCCCGCTACGTGCACGACGCGGCGGACGACCGCTAGAGCCCCAGCTGCTCCCGGGCGGCCTCGATGCCGACGAGCGTGACGTCGGGGCGCAGCGAGGCCGGCCGCGCGTCCCACGTGGCGCGGTCGAGCACGTACCGACGGCTCTCGGCGGCCTTGCCCTCGCGGGTCACGACGTCGATGCCGTTCTCGGTGTAGCCGATCCGGCGGGTGACACCGTTCGACGACGCGTTGTCGGCGAACGCGCTGGTGGTCGCCCGCAGGCCGTCGAAACCCTCGAAGAGCAGGTGCAGGATCATCAGGCGCATCCGGGTGCCGACGCCCTGGCCGTGGTGCCGCAGACCGAGCCACGACCCGGTCTCCGCCGAGCGGGTCACCAGGAAGTCCTGGGCCGTGAGCTCCTGCGTGCCCAGCACCTCGCCGTCCCGGACCACCGCGAGCTCGAGGTTCCACTTCTCCGGGGAGGCCTGTGCGCGGGCACCCCACTGGTACGCCAGGACGCTCCGGGCGACCTGCGTCGGGGTGCCACGGGTCCACGGGACGGTGAACGGCATCGCCTCCGGGGCGTGCACGCCGTCGCCGGCCAGGCGCGCGAGGGCGGCCAGGGTCTCGTCGTCCATGTAGCGGAGCTCGAGGTCTCCGCTGCGGACACGCAGCGCCGCCACCGGCCAGAGGTCGTCCATGGCCGCAGGCTGCCGCGCTCCGCTGCCCCGGTCAACAACAATCCGCTCGGTGCGCGTGGGTCCGCTCGTCTAGGTTGGTCCGCTGTGACCGCTCCCGTGATCGCCGCCCACGGCCTGACCAAGCGCTTCGGCGACTTCACCGCCGTCGACGGCATCGACTTCGAGGTGCCGCCGGGCGAGTCGTTCGGTCTGCTGGGGCCCAACGGCGCCGGCAAGTCCACCACCATGCGCATGGTCGGCGCGGTGTCGTCGCGCACGGCCGGCGACCTGACGGTGCTCGGGCTGGACCCGAACACGCACGGACCCGAGATCCGGTCCCTGCTGGGCGTCGTGCCGCAGGAGGACAACCTCGACACCGAGTTGCGGGTGCGCGACAACCTCATCGTGTACGGCCGCTACTTCGGGATCCCGCGGTCGGTGTGCGCGTCGCGGGCCGACGAGCTGCTGGGCTTCGCGCAGCTGGAGGAGAAGCGCAACGCCAAGGTCGACGACCTGTCGGGCGGCATGAAGCGACGGCTGACCATCGCCCGCGCCCTGATCAACGAGCCGCGCATCCTCATGCTCGACGAGCCCACCACCGGCCTGGACCCGCAGGCGCGGCACGTGCTCTGGGACCGGCTGTTCCGGCTCAAGGAGCGCGGCACCACCCTGGTGCTCACCACGCACTACATGGACGAGGCCGAGCAGCTGTGCGACCGGCTCGTCGTGGTGGACAAGGGCAAGATCATGGCCGAGGGCAGCCCGTCGTCCCTGATCCGGCAGTACTCGACGCGTGAGGTGGTCGAGCTGCGGTTCGGGTCCGAGCGCAACGCGGACGCGGCCGTGCGGATGGCGGGACTGGTGGAGCGGATCGAGGTGCTCCCGGACCGCGTGCTGCTGTACGCCGACGACGGCGAGGCGGTGCTCGAGCGCGTGACCGACCTCGGACTGCACCCGACCACCTCGCTCGTGCGACGCTCGAGCCTGGAGGACGTGTTCCTGCGGCTCACGGGGCGGAGCCTGATCGAATGACGACGACGATCACGGAGGCCGCGGTCGCGGCCGCGGTCCGGCCCCGTCGGTTCGGCGCCTGGTACGTGGCCGAGCACCAGCTGCGGGGCATGAAGGCGTACGGCTGGACCATCGTGGTGGGCAGCGTCGGCAACCCACTGCTGTACCTGCTCGGCATCGGCCTGGGGCTGGCCACGTTCCTCGACCAGCCGATCGCGTCCGGCGCGGACGGGCTCGTGGACTACGTGTGGTTCGTCGCGCCCGCGCTGCTGGCGACGGCCGCGGTCACCGTGGCCATGGACGAGTTCACCTTCGTGATCATGGCCGGCTTCAAGTGGCGCCGGATCTTCTGGGGCATGAACGCCTCACCGGTCGCGCCCCCGCAGATCGCCGCGGGCCTCGTCCTGTCGGTCGTGGTGCGGATGCTGTTCACCACGACCGTCTACTACCTGCTGATCGTCGCGTTCGGCGCGGTGGGCGATCCGCTCACCGGCGCGCTGATGCCGCTGGTCGGCGTGCTGGCGGGCCTGGCGTTCGGTCTGCCGGTGATGGCCTTCTCGGCGAGCCTCAAGGAGGACAAGGGCCAGTTCGCGCTGGTGCAGCGGTTCGTCTTCACGCCCCTGTTCCTGTTCTCCGGCACGTTCTTCCCGCTGGCCACGCTGCCGGTCTGGCTCCAGTGGATCGGCTGGGTGTCGCCGCTGTGGCACGCCAGCGAGATCGGGCGGTCGCTGTCCTACGGCTCACCTCCGGGCGCGTGGCCGGTCGGGTGGCACCTGGCGGTGCTCGTGGTTCTCGCGGTCGTCGGGTGGCTGATGGCCCGACGCATCTTCGTGAGGAGGCTCCGCGCAGGATGACGACGACGACCACCACCGAGCCCGCGCGCAGCACGATCGGCTCGCTCTACGCCCGCAACGCGCGGTCCGTCGTCGCGCGCGGCCTCAAGGCGACCAAGAGCTCCAGCGGGATCATCGTGCTCTCCGGCTTCTTCGAGCCGGTCTTCTTCCTGCTCGCCATGGGACTGGGCCTGGGCTCGTTCATCGGCGACGTCGAGCTCCCCGACGGCACCTCGGTCACCTACGCCGCGTTCATTGCACCCGCCCTGCTCGCCGTGTCCGCGATGAACGGGGCCGTGTACGACTCGACGTGGAACGTGTTCTTCAAGATGCACTTCGGCAAGCTCTACGACGCGATGCTGGCCACGTCGCTCGGTCCGCTCGACGTGGCGTTCGGGGAGATCACCTACGCGCTCCTGCGCGGCGGCGTCTATGCCTTCGGGTTCCTCACGGTCATGCAGGTGATGGGCCTCAACCTCGCCTGGTCGGCGGCGCTCGCCCTGCCCGCCGTGCTGCTCGTCGCGTTCGGGTTCGCCAGCGTCGGCATGGCCGTGACCAGCTACATGAAGACCTTCCAGCAGATGGACTGGATCAACTTCGTCATGCTGCCGATGTTCCTGTTCTCGGCCACCTTCTACCCGATCACCGTCTACCCCGGCTGGATCCAGGGGCTGATCAAGGCCCTGCCGCTGTGGCACGCGGTGGAGCTGGTGCGCGGGCTGACGCTCGGGGTGGTCGACGGGTCGATGCTCACGCACGTGGCGTACTTCGTGGTCATGATCGGGCTCGGGCTGGCGTTCACCACCGTGCGGCTGAAGGCCTTGTTCCTCGACTGACGTCCGACATATGAGACACGCTGTCCAGTGTAGGATTGGGCAAGTGATCGGGATCATCGACTACCGCACCGGTAATTCGCAGAGCATTTCTTATGCGCTCGAGCACCTCGGTGTCCCGCACGCGCTGGTGGCCAAGCCCGGCGAGTGCGACGAGGTCGACAAGTACATCCTTCCGGGCGTCGGCGCAGCCGGCGTGACCATGGAGTCCCTGGCACACGAAGGCTGGATCGAGCACCTGTCCGAGAAGGTTCTGGCCGATGGCCAGGGGTTTCTCGGCGTGTGCGTCGGCCTGCAGGTGCTGTTCGAGCACTCGGACGAGGGCGACGTCGAGTGCCTCGGCTGGCTCAAGGGCTCGGTGCACGAGTTCGACAAGACGCAGGTCCGCGTCCCGCACATGGGCTGGAACAACGTCGACGTGCGCGGCGACCACCCGTTCTCCCGCGCATTCACGCCGGGTGGGTTCTATTACTTCGTGAATTCTTTTTACGCCGTCCCGACGGACGATTCCACCCTGGTGGGCGTCACCACGTACGGCCAGGAGTTCGCCGCCTCGGTGGCCTCCAAGAACATCATGGCGACGCAGTTCCACACCGAGAAGAGCGCGCGCGCCGGCCTGCAGGTGCTCAAGGCGTTCTGCGATCTAGA
Source organism: Cellulomonas sp. (assembly GCF_965229465.1). Taxonomy (GTDB): domain Bacteria; phylum Actinomycetota; class Actinomycetes; order Actinomycetales; family Cellulomonadaceae; genus Cellulomonas. The sequence continues at coordinate 1,861,881 of NZ_OZ245882.1, forward strand.
CGTGAAGGACCTCGATGCTCGCTAACCGGCTGATCGCCTGCTTCGACGTGAAAGACGGGCGCGTGACCAAGGCCCAGCAGTTCCAGGACAACATCGACGTGGGGGACCCGGCCGAGCTGGCGGACCGGCTGTACCACGAGGACGTCGACGAGATCGTCATCTACGACATCATGGCCAGCGCCCAGAAGCGCCAGATCGACCTGGCCATGGTCCGCAGGGCGGCGCACCGCACCTTCGTGCCGCTGACGGTCGGCGGCGGGATCCGGCACCTCGAGGACATGCACGAGGTGCTGCGCGCCGGCGCGGAGAAGATCAGCATCGACTCGATGGCGGTGCGCAACCCGCAGATCATCACGCAGGGGTCGGTCGAGTTCGGCCGCCAGTGCATCGTGCTGAGCATGCAGGTCAAGCGCGTGGAGCCGACGGCGACGATCCCCAGCGGCTACGAGATCGCGATCGACGGCGCCCGCACGTACACCGGCATGGACGCCGTCGAGTGGGCGAAGCGCGGGCAGGACCTGGGCGCCGGCGAGATCGTGGTGAACAGCATCGACCGCGACGGCACGGGTTCCGGGTACGACCTGGACATCACGGCGCGGATCACCGAGGCGGTGAGCCTGCCGGTGATCGCGTCGGGCGGCGCCGGGCTGGTCAGCCACGTGGCGGACGCGTTCCGGATCGGCGCCACGGGGGCGATCACGAGCTCGATGCTCTACTCCCCGCGCGTCGAGCACACCCTGACGGTCGGCGAGATGAAGGCGCAGCTGGCCGAGCTGGGCGAGCACGTCCGGCCGGTGCACAGCGCGGACTGACCCCGCGGCACGACGAACACCGAAGGGCGCCCACCCCGGTCAGCGAGGTGAGCGCCCTTCGTCGTTCCGCAAGCCGGTCAGGAGACCGTGCAGACCACCCCGTTCACCGTGAAGGCGGTCGGGGCCGTGTTGGTGCCGGTGTGCGACCCGTTGAACCCGATGTCCGTGCTGGCCCCGGGCGCCAGGGTGGCGTTCCACCCGAGCCCCGTCGCGGTCACCGCGGCCCCGGTCTGGCTCCACGTCGCGCTCCACCCCTGCGTGACCTGCTGACCCGAGGGGAACGTGAACCCGAGGGTCCAGGTCAGCGGGTTGGCGGAGGTGTTGGTGACCTTGATGCTCCCGGTGAAGCCGACGTTCCAGCTGTTGGCGGAGTACTTCACCGCGCAGCTGCTGCCGGTCGACGTCGGGAGGGTCGTGAACGCCACCGACGTGCTCGCGGCCGACACGTTGCCGGCGCCGTCCTTGGCCCGCACCGCGTACGTGTACGCGGTGGCGGCCGTCAGTCCGGTCACCGTGTAGGTGGTCCCGGTGGACGAGCCGACGACGGTCGACGTCGACCCGGTGACCCGCAGCACGTCGTACCCGGCCAGACCACTGCCCCCGGCGTCGGTCGACGCCGCCCAGGCGAGGGTGGCGCCGGTCTGGGTGACCGCCGAGGCGACCGGCGTGCCGGGCACGGTGGGAGCGGTGGTGTCCGTCGCGGCCGTCGTGGTGAACGACACCGACGAGGACGTGGCGGACACGTTCCCGGCGACGTCCTTGGCCCGCACCGCGTACGTGTACGCGGTCCCGGCGGTCAGGCCGGTGAGCGCGAACGTGGTTCCCGTGGCGGTGCCGACGACGGTCGTCGTGGACCCGCTGACGCGGAGCACGTCGTAGCCGGCGAGGGCCGAGGAGCCCGGCGTCGAGGCGGTCCACGTGAGGGTGGCGCCGGTCGTCGTCACCGCGGAGGCGACCGGGGTGCCGGGCGTGCCCGGAGGAACCACGTCGACCGGCGGGTTCGCGGTGGTGAAGGTGCCGACCGCGGAGGCGGCGGACACGTTCCCCGCCACGTCCTTGGCCCGCACCGCGTAGGAGTACGCGGTGCTCGGCGTCAGGCCGGACAGCACCGTCGACGCCGCGGTGGTCGAGGCCACCAGGGTCGAGGTGGTGCCCTGCACGCGGTAGACGTCGTAGCCCGCGACGCCGCTGCCGGCGTCCGTCGACGCCGTCCAGCTCAGCGACGCACCGGTGGACGTGATGCCGGCGGCCACGGGGGTGCCGGGGACGCTCGGCGCGGTGGTGTCCGTGACCGTGCCGGTGGGCTCGGTGCCCCAGATGAGCTTGCCGCCGTCGTAGAGCGTGATGGCCTTCGTCTTGGCCAGCGCGGTGGTGTTCAGGCCCGCGAACGACGGGTCGTTGGTCGCGTTCCACGTGGAACCACCGGTGATCCGGAACTGGAGCTCGCGGCGGTGCTGCGACTGGCCACCCGGGTAGATGTTCTGCCCCACGCAGCTGAGCTCGGCGTAGTACAGCGCGCCGCCGGCGCTCACCGGCTTGGCCGTCTGCGGGCCGCACTCGCTGTAGTTGGCCGAGAGCGTGAGGTTCGCCGCCGAGTCACCGGAGTCGAGCGTGAACCAGTACCGCAGGGTGCCGTTCTTCAGCGCCCGCGCGGGGAAGGCCGACTGGTTGCGGATCATCGCCTTGACCTCGGTGAACGTGCCACCGGCGGGCTGGTTGAGCATGGCCTCGACGAAGATCTCGTCGCCGTCCGGCTGCTCCGCCACGGGGAACGACGCCAACGCGGTGCCGCCGTACTCCTGGGTCAGCCTCGCGAGCGCGCTCGAGAAGCCGGCGTTGTAGTCCGTGGCCACCTCGTTGGAGGTGTAGTCCGAGCGGCTGTCGGTGTACGCGTCGTTCGCGGAGCTCGGACCGCCGACGAGCGCTCCGTACAGGACGTGCCGGGTGGCCGTCGGTGAGGTGATCGAGTCGAGCCACGACCCGTGCGCGGTCCGGTGGTGCGGGTTCTGCGGCGGGTTGACGCCGAAGCCGACCAGGAAGCTGGACTTGCGGGGGTTGTCGCCGAGCGCGTAGTTGATCTGCCGGACGCCGAAGTCGTGGTACCTGGCCTTGCGCGTGGCGTCGGTCAGCCAGTCGGAGTAGACGAGGGCGACGAACGAGGTGTTGGCCGCGTACCGCAGCGACCCCCACGAGTCGAGCACGGCCTGGCCGCCGGGCGAGTACGGGATCCGCTGGCCGTTGACGCCGACGGTCCAGTAGTCGAGCCACCGGTTGGCGTCGTCCACGTACTGCTGCTTGCCGGTCTCCATGGCCAGCAGCGCGTACATGGCGTACGTCTTGTCGTCCCAGGCCACGGTCCACTTGTACGAGTGGGTGGTGGTCTGGTTCTCGACGCTCAGCTTGAGGTACTCGGCCTCGGCCTTGGCCAGGTAGGTGGCGTCGCCGGTCGCCTTGTAGAGCCAGTAGGCGCCCCAGACCAGCTCGTCCTGATACCCCGACCACGACTTGTAGTACGCGGAGGCCGCGGTCACGCAGTCGGAGTAGGCGCCGCGGTAGGTGTCCGCGAACGTGTACAGCTGCTTGGCGTGCGTGAGGAGCTTCGCGGAGTACGTCGGGTCGTCCGTCTTGAACACGATCGCGGCCGACGCCAGCGACGCCGCGGTCTCGCCGGCGACGTCGGAGCCCGGGCAGGAGGCGCTGACCTTGTACGACGGCCGCGCCATCGTCATGACCTCGGCGGGACCCCACCACTTGTGGTCGGCCTCGCCGTCCCCCACCTGCACGTACAGCTCGTTGGGCGCCGTGTGCGCCTTGACGAAGTAGTCGTTCACCCAGCGCAGGTTGCTCTTCAGCTCGTCCAGCTGCCCGGCCTTGGTGTACCCGGCGGGAGCGGCGATCGCCCCCCAGGCGAGCATGGTCGAGCTGAACGCCATGGGCAGCCCGAACTTCACGTGGTCGCCGGCGTCGTACCAGCCGCCCGTCAGGTCCTTGCCCACGTCGGCGCCGTCGGTCAGGGCGGAGTCGCCGCGCCAGCTCACGCGGTTGTCGGCCGGCAGGTCGCCCGCGCGCTGGGCCTCGTAGAAGAACATCGACTTCTGGAGGGCCTCGGCGTAGTTGTACGCCGGGTCGGCGGCGGTCGCGGCGCCGGCCAGCGGTGCGACGAGCAGGCCGGCGGCGACGGTCACGGCGGTCGTGCACGCGATCGCGACGCGACCACGGGTTCTGGGGCGGTGCATGGGGTCCTCTTCCACGGCACTGGGGACGGTCGACTCAGCTGGGTCGGCGGGAGGCCCCGGCGTCGCCTCGGTGCGGCCCCGGCACGACGCGCCTCGCGCATCGTCCTCAGCGATACGGACGAGGGTCAACGGCCAAAACGTTTAGGCATACGACGACGGCCCCCGGTCCGTGAGGACCGGGGGCCGTGCGGGTCGTACCTGGTCAGAGGGTCAGAGCGGGCGGTCACCCTCGTCGAGGTTCTTGACGGGGTCCGGCGGCGAGTCGACCTCCGGCGCCGTGACGGGCAGCACCTCGGTGTCGACGACCACCGGGGTCGTGACGTCAGCGGGCTTGGCCGTCCGGCGCGTGGTGGCCTTCTTGGCCGCCTCCGTCGCGCCGGCGACCTTCTCCTTGGCGGCGTCCGTGGCCTCGGCGACCTTCTCGGTCAGGTCGTCCTTCGCCTCCGCCACCTTCTCCGACAGGCTCTCCGTCGCGGCGGTGACCTTCTCGGCGGCCTTGCGGGTGGCGTCGCGACCCTTCGCCACGGCGCTCCCGGCGGCCTCACCGACGGCGTCGGCGGCGTCGCCCACGCGGGTGTGCGCGGAACCGGTGTCGGTCGGCTCCCACGGCTCGGCCCACGGGTCCACGCTGGACCGCGACCGCGTCCAGGCGGCGACCCCCGCGCCGATGCCCACGAGTGCGGCGATGAGCCAGAACACCTTGGCACCGGTGTGCTTCTTCTTGCCGGACGCGGCCTCCGCGGCGGCTGCCAGAGCGGCGGCCCTGCCCTTGCCCCGGGTCGCGGCGCTGTCGGCCGCATGCTCGACCGCGGCACCGGCCTTGACCGCCGCGTCGTTCATCGCCGCGACGAGCTTGGGCAGCAGGTCGTCGACCAGCTTGTCGTGCGCGCTGTCGATGGCCGGCGAGGCCTTCGCGGCGGCACTCTCCACCTTGGGGGCGGCCGCCTTGACGCTCTCCTTGTACAGGTGCTCCACCCGGGGCAGCAGCCAGTCGATGGCCGCCTCGACCCGCGGGGTGGTCCAGTCCTTCGCCTGCGCAGCCGCGTCGCCCGCCTTGGACGCGGCGGTCCCGGCGGACTCCTTGGCACTGCGGGCGGCGTCGGCGAGCGTGGCACCCAGGTCGGCCGCCTGGTCCTTCAGCTTCTCGGTATCGACGTCGATCTTCGGGCGGCTCTTCGTGAACGGCATTCTCGGCTCCCGGCTCCTCGGCTGTGCTTCCCCACCCACTCTGCCACCGCGGGAGCGGCTGCGCAGTGCCTGTGGCCTGCGCACCCGTGTGATCTCGGGTGCTGCACGAGGTGCGCGTGCGAGACTTCTCGCATGTTTGCGACCCTGCACACGACCGCCGGAGACATCCGGATCGAGCTGTACCCCAACCACGCGCCGCGCACGGTGCAGAACTTCACGGGGCTGGCCACGGGAACGACCCCGTGGACGGACCCGACCACCGGCGAGGAGCGCACCGATCCCCTGTACAACGGGGTCGTGTTCCACCGGGTGATCTCCGGCTTCATGATCCAGGGCGGCGACCCCCTGGGCACCGGCCGCGGAGGCCCGGGCTACAACTTCGACGATGAGATCCACCCCGAGCTGACGTTCAACGAGCCCTACCTGCTCGCCATGGCCAACGCCGGCAAGCGCCTGGACCCGACCACCGGCAAGGTCGGCGGCACCAACGGATCCCAGTTCTTCATCTCCGTGGCGGCCACCGAGTGGCTCAACGGCAAGCACACCATCTTCGGCAAGGTCGCCGACGACGAGAGCCGTGCCGTGGTCGACGCCATCGAGAAGACGCGTGTCCGCCCGGGAGACCGTCCCGTCGAGGACATCGTCATCAACTCGATCACCATCGAGGACTGAGACCGCTATCAGCACGAGTCCCGATCCGGGCGCGCCGGTCGCGCCGCCGGTCTGCCCTCGTCACCCCGACCGGGTGTCGTACGTGCGGTGCCAGCGGTGCGGCCGGCCCACCTGCCCGGAGTGCCAGCGCCAGGCGGCGGTCGGCGTGCACTGTGTCGACTGCGTCGCCGAGGCCGCCCGCGCGGTGCCGTCCACCCGCACCGCGCTCGGCGGGGTGCGGCACGACGGCCGGCCCGTCATCACGCTCACGCTCATCGGCCTGTGCGTGGCCAGCTTCGTCCTCCAGCTCGTCCTGCCCTCGTGGACCGCGCGCTGGCTGTTCTCGCCGATCCTCGGGTTCTACGAGCCGTGGCGCTTCCTCACGGCCGCGTTCCTGCACTCCCCCGGCCAGTACGTGCACATCCTGTTCAACATGGTGGCCCTGTGGTTCGTCGGGCCCACGCTCGAGAACACCCTCGGCCGCGCCCGGTACCTCACGCTCTACCTGGTGTCCGCGGTCGGCGGCTCCGTCGGGTCGGTCCTGCTGGCCACCGCGACGGACAGCTGGGCGACCACGAGCGTCGGTGCGTCCGGCGCGGTGTTCGGCCTGTTCGGCGCCATCCTCGTGGTCAGCAAGCGGCTGGGCGGTGACGTCCGCGGCATCCTCGTCCTGATCGGCATCAACCTGGCGCTCGGGTTCGTCATGGCGAACATCGCGTGGCAGGCGCACGTCGGCGGGCTGGTCACCGGCGGGCTGCTGGCCGCGGCCTACGCGTACGCCCCGGCCGCGCGCCGCCGCCTCGTCGCCGTCGTCGCGCCCATCACGATCGTCGCGATCCTGCTCGTGGCCACCCTGCTGACGTACGCGTCGGTCGGCGCCTTCAGCTGATCCTGACGGCCGAATACGGCACGCTCGGCCTGTGAACTACACGCGTGTAGTTATCCACAGACTTGTGCACCGCTGGGGACGGCCGAGGTGTGTGCGCAGGTCAGCCCGGGTGCCTGTGGACGACGCGTGGGTCACAGGGCTGGGGACGGACACAACGCCCACCGCGGTCTGCCAGGGTCGACGAAGGCGCCGCCCGCGGGGTGCGAGCGGCGCCTGAGGTCAGCGTGGAGGGGGCGTCAGCGCCAGCGGGTCGTCATGCTGAAGCCGGCGATGATGAGCACGAACCCGATGGCCAGGTTCCACTGGTCGATGCCGGGGATCGGGTACTGCGACTGCGTCAGGTACGTGACGACGATCCAGACCAGCCCGAGGATCATCAGCCCGAGCATCACGGGCAGGAACCAGGGCGCGTTGACCTTGGGCCCCGACGACTTGGCGGGCGGCGGTGTGTACGTCGCCTTCTTGCGCGACTTCGACTCAGGCACGTCCGGTGCTCCTGTCCTGCGGCGGTGCGGCCGACGGGCCGCGGGAGACCACGCGGGTGACGTCGTGGCCGAAGGGCGTCGATGCGTCGGGGCCGCGTCGTCACGGACCCGTCGCATCGTGACCTAGCGTAGTGCCACCCGTTACTGGTCCCGTCGTCCGGGATCCTGCCCGAGGAGCCGTCCTTGACCGACCGTCCGCACCGCGCGCGTCGCTTCCTCGCGCGCGGGACGCTGTCGGTCGCGCTCGTGCTGGCGCTGTCGGGGGCGCTGTTCGCGGCCAACGCCAAGTTCGCCCGGGCGTCCGGCGACCGCCACCCGCAGGACCTGCGGGAGCTGGTTCAGGTGGAGACGGACCGGGTCGCACGGCTCGCCACCGAGGTGGACGGGCTGCGCGCTGACGTGGACGACCTGACGACGAGCGAGAACGAGGCCGGGGGGAGCCCGCCCGGCAGCCCCAGCGCCGGCTACGTGGTCGAGGGTGGCCTGGTGCCGGTGGTCGGCCCGGGCGTCACCGTGCGGCTCGAGGACGCGCCGACGGACTCGCCGCGCCGCGACGAGGTGAGCCCCGACGTCCTCGTCGTCCATCAGCAGGACCTTCAAGCCGTCATGAACGCGCTCTGGGCCGGGGGCGCCGAGGCGATGGAGCTCATGGACCAACGAGTGATCTCCACGAGCGCGTTCCAGTGCGTCGGGAACGTGCTCAAGCTGCACGGCCGGCTGTACTCCCCGCCGTACGTGGTGCGCGCGATCGGCAACCCGGTGGATCTGCGCCACGCGCTGCTCGCGTCGCCCGCCGTGCAGTCGTACCTGCGCGACGCCGCCGACGTCGGGCTCGGCTGGTCGGTGACCGACGCGGAGGAGCCCCTCTCGCTCGCGGCCTACTCGGGCGCCACCGAGCTGAGCTCCGCGGCCGTCCCCGACGGCGTCGAGATCCTGCCCGGGCTCGAGGCCGCCGAGCAGGAGGCCGAGGACCGCGCCGCCAGCCCGTCGGCCCCGGGAGGCGGCGGATGAGCGGGACCGCGACCGAGCCGGCGCCCGACACCCGGCGCGAGCGGCAGAAGAGGGCCGCGGCGGGCCGCGTCCGGCACACGGTCTACGGGGTCGTCGGCGTGATCGGCGAGCTCCTCATCACGCTCGGCGTGCTGCTGTTCGCGTTCCTGGTGTGGCAGCTGTGGTGGACGGACGTCGTCGGCAACCGCGCGCAGGCCGAGATCGTGCGGGAGCTCCCGTTCGAGCCGTTGCCGACGGCCACGCCGAGCGCCGGTGCCCCCGCCGGACCGGTCATCGCGCCGCCGCGCCGTGACGAGCCGCCGGTGATGGCCGAGCCGCCGCACGCCACCACGTTCGCCACGATCCAGGTCCCGCGCTGGGCGGGCGAGCCCGAGCGGCCCATCAGCCAGGGGACCGACCGCGCCACGGTGCTCGACGTGCTCGGCGCCGGGCACTACGAGGGCACGGCGATGCCCGGCGGGATCGGGAACTTCGCGGTGGCCGGCCACCGGACCACCTACGCCAAGCCGTTCAACCGGGTCGAAGAGCTCCAGGTGGGCGACCCGCTGGTCATCCGGACCACCGACAACATCTGGTACGTCTACCGGGTGACCTCGACGGAGATCGTCGCGCCGTCGCAGGTGAGCGTGATCGCCCCCGTCCCGGGCGACCCCGGGGCCCAGCCCACCGAGCGGTTGATCACGCTCACCACCTGCCACCCGATGTTCTCCGCGCGCCAGCGGTTCATCGTGCATGGGGTGCTCGACTACTGGGCGCCGACCTCGGACGGGATCCCGGTCGAGCTGGCCGGTGGCGCATGATGGTCACCTGCGAGCGGGACGGAGGGCGCTGATGTACGGATGGTTGTGGCACCGGCTGCCCGGCCCCGCCGCGGTGCGCGTGCTGATCCTCACCGTCGCCGCGCTCGCCGTCCTGGCCGCGTGCTTCCTGTGGGTGTTCCCGGCGGTCGCGCCGTTCATGCCGTTCAACGAGACGACTGTGGGTGAGTGAGCGTGCCAACACGGATCCTGGTGATCGACAACTACGACTCGTTCGTCTACACGATCGTCGGCTACCTCAACCAGCTGGGCGCCGAGACCGTCGTCGTCCGCAACGACGCCGTGCCGCCGGTCGAGGAGCGGGTGGGGTTCGACGGCGTCCTCGTGTCGCCCGGTCCCGGCACCCCGGCCGACGCCGGCCAGAGCATGCAGGTGATCCGCGACTGCGCCGACGCCGGTCTGCCGATGCTCGGCGTGTGCCTGGGCCACCAGGCGCTCGGCGAGGTGTTCGGCGGGACCGTCACGCACGCACCCGAGCTCATGCACGGCAAGACCAGCCAGGTGGAGCACAAGGGCGAGGGCGTCCTCGCCGGACTGCCGGACCCGTTCACCGCCACGCGGTACCACTCGCTCGCGGTCGTCAACGACACGGTGTCCGACGAGCTCGAGGTCACGGCTACCGCGCACGGGATCATCATGGGCCTGCAGCACGTGAGCCTCCCGCTGCACGGGGTGCAGTTCCACCCCGAGTCCGTGCTCACCGAGGGCGGCCACCGGCTGCTGGCCAACTGGCTCCAGATCTGTGGCGACGACCAGGCCGTGGCGCGCTCCGCGGGGCTGCACCCGCTCGTCCGCCTCTGACCGCATGACGAAGGGGCCGTCCCGACCGGGACGGCCCCTTCGTCGTGGCGCTACTTCGTGGGCGTCGGCGCCGGGTTGTTGCCCGGCCCCTTCGCGACGTGGATGTCGATCTGCTGGTCCAGCTCGACCTCGTCGCCCGCGGTGGGATCGGTGCGGATCACCGTGCCGACGGGGGCCTCGGACTGGTCGTCGATCCGGTTGAAGCTGGTCAGCCCGAGCCCTTGCAGCTGCGCCACCACCTGCTCGTAGGTCTTGCCGACGAGATCGTTCGGGATGGTCGCCGTGGTGGGCGCCGTGGCGATCTGCAGGTTGATGACCCGGCCCTGCTTGACCGGCGTCCCGGCGGGCACGTCCTGCGCGACGACCGTGTCGGGTGCTTGGGTCGCGGACTCGACCGACGAGGTGTTGACCTGCAGCTTGGCGTCGTTGAGGATCTGCGTCGCCTCGGCCTTGGTCTTGCCGGCCACGTCGGGCACGAGCACGTTCCCGGTCGACACGAAGAGCGTGACGGAGGATCCCGCGCTCACCGACGTGCCGGAGGCGGGGTCGGTCTTGGTGACCTGGCCCTGCGGGAAGGCGGGGTTGTCGTCGTCCTGGCGGTTGGCCGCGACGACCAGACCCAGGTCCGTGAGGATGTCGCTCGCCTCCTGCTCGGTCCGGCCGGACACGTCCGGGACGGCGAGGCTGGCGGGACCGGTGGAGATGTAGACGGTGACGGCGTCCTCGGCCTTGACCTCCGTGCCCTCCGCCGGGTCCGTCTTGGTGACATTGCCGGGGACGATCGTGTCGGACGCCTCCTCGGCGCGGACGAAGAGCAGATCGAGCCCCTCGATCTTCGCCTTGGCCTCCGCCTCGGTCATGTTGGCGAGCGACGGCACGACGATCGCCTCCGGGGCGTCGTTCTTCAGCGAGTTGGCGATCAGCAGCGCCACGATGCCCGCGACCGCCAGCACGGCGATGCCGATGAGCAGGGGGAGCAGCCACGGCCGCTTGTTCTCCTCCTCCTCGTCGAGCAGGCCGGTCGTGGTGACCGCCGCACCGGTGGACGCCCACGGCGAGGTGGCCGGCGGCATCGCCTGCGTCGTGGCGACGGGTGGGGCCATGACCTGCGTGGCCTCGGTGGCAGGGGTCGCGATCAGCGCGGTGGCGGCGAGCGCCCCCACGGCCGGCGCACCGACGGCACCGCCGCGGACGGCGGCCTCCAGGTCGGAGCGGAACTCGGCGGCGCTGGAGTAGCGGGAGTCGCGCTCCTTGGCCAGCGCCTTGAGCGTGATGCGGTCGAGGGTGTCGGGCACGTCCGACGCGAACGTCGAGGGCACCGGGGCGGCCTCGCGCACGTGCTGGTAGGCCACGGCCACGGGCGAGTCGCCGATGAACGGGGGACGGCCGGTGAGCAGCTCGAACAGCAGGCAGCCGGTGGAGTACAGGTCGGAGCGGGCGTCGACGGTCTCGCCGCGCGCCTGCTCCGGGGAGAGGTACTGCGCGGTGCCGATGACGGCCTGGGTCTGGGTCATCGTCGCGGCGGAGTCGGCCATGGCGCGGGCGATGCCGAAGTCCATCACCTTGACCGCGCCCGTCGGGGTGAGCATGACGTTCGCGGGCTTGATGTCCCGGTGCACGATCCCGGCGTGGTGCGAGTACTCCAGCGCGGACAGCACGCCGGCCGTGATCTCCACGGCCTCCTCGATGGGCACCGCGTGGCCGTCGCGCAGGATGTCCCGCACCGTGTGGCCCTCGACGTACTCCATGACGATGAACGGCACGTGCGCGACGACGCCGGTGGGCTCGGTGAAGACGTCCTCGCCGGTGTCGTAGACCGAGACGATCGCGGGGTGGTTCAGCGCGGCGGCGGACTGGGCCTCGCGGCGGAACCGGTTCTGGAACGAGGGGTCGCGGGCCAGGTCCGAGCGCAGGATCTTGATGGCCACGGTGCGACCGAGCCGGGTGTCGTGCCCGATGTGCACCTCGGCCATGCCGCCGCGGCCGATGAGCTCGCCGACCTCGTACCGTCCGGCGAGGGTGCGGGATCCGTCGTCCACCACTAGGCGTCCTTTGCTTCCGTCGATGCCGGGCCTGCGGCGAGCGCTGCGGACCCGTTCTCCGTGATCATCCCATCGAGGGCGTCGCCACGAGGGTAATGGTCGACCGCCGCCGCGAGCCTGGTCTGGTCGACCGGTGGCCCGTCCGCCTTGATGAGCTGCGACGCGAGGGCCGCGCCGAGCAGCCCGATCAGCAGCAGCACCAGTGCGAGCAAGGGCCACGACAGGCGCCCCGTCCGACCCAGGCGCACCCCGGTGGTCGTCGACGCCCGCCGGGCCGCGGCGCGTCCGGTGGGCTCGTCGGCACGCCGGGTCCGGCGCGGCGGGTAGGACGGCGGGGGCGCCTCCGACGGGGTGCCGCCCGACGCCACCGCGGTCGCGAACGTGTCCGGGGTGCGCTGGTACTTGCTGACCAGGACGGGGATCCCCGACGGCGGCGTGCGCGGCACCATCTTGTCCAGCAGCTGCGCGAGCTCCTCACCCGAGGCGGGCCGCGCGGTCGGCTCCTTGGACAGGAGCCGGATGACCAGCGCGGCGAGCTGCTTGTCGACGTTCGACGGCAGGGGCGGGACCGGGTTGTTCACGTGGGCCACGGCGATGTCGACGGCCGTCGGCCCGGTGAAGGGCCGGTGCCCGACGAGCGCCTCGTACGCGATGATCCCCAGCGAGTACAGGTCGGACAGCGGGGTGGCGGGCTTGCCGACGGCCTGCTCGGGCGAGAGGTACTGCGCGGTGCCCATCACCATGCCGGTGGCGGTCATGTTCACCTGGTTGCGTGCCAGGGAGACGCCGAAGTCGGTGATCTTCACGCGGCCGCCGCGGCCCAGCAGGATGTTGCCGGGCTTGACGTCCCGGTGCACGACCCCGGCCAGGTGCGCGGCGTGCAGCGCGCGGGCCGTCTGGGCCAGGATCGGCAGCAGGCGGCGGGTGGGCAGCACCGGCTCGCGCTCGAGCAGGTCGGACAGGGGCTCGCCGACGACGAGCTCCATGACCAGGAACCCGGAGCCCTCCTGCTCGCCGTAGTCGAACAGCTGCGCGATGTTCGGGTGCGACAGGGACGCGGAGTTGCGGGCCTCGGTGCGGAACCGCTCCAGGAACCCGCGGTCGCCGGCGAACTCCGAGCGCAGCACCTTGACCGCGACCGGGCGGGCGAGGGCGTCGTCGTACCCCTCCCACACCTCGCCCATGCCGCCGACGGCGATCTGCCGGACCAGCCGGTAGCGCTCGCCGAGCAGGAGACCCGCTGCTGTCTTCACGAGCCCAGCACCGCCTCGATGACGGCCTTCGCGATGGGCGCGGCGATCCGTCCGCCGGTGGCCTCGTTCCCGGCGTTCCCGCCGTGCTCGACGAGCACGGCGACGGCCACGCGGGGGGCGTCGGCGGGCGCGAACGCGGTGAACCAGGCGTGCGGCGCCTGCCCGTCGGCGGTCTGCGCGGTGCCGGTCTTGCCCGCCACCTGCACGCCCGGGATCTTCGCGGCCTGTCCCGATCCGCTGTCGACGACGCCGACCATCATGTCCCGCAGCGCCGCGGCCGAGCCGGGGGACATCGCGGTGGAGTACAGGTCCGGCTTCGTCTCGGACACCCGGTGCAGGTCCGCCGAGCGCACGGTCTGCACGACGTACGGCGTCATCAGCCGCCCGCCGTTGGCGATGGCCGCGGACACCATCGCCATCTGGATCGGCGTGGCCTGGACGTCCCGCTGCCCGATCGCGGACTGGGCGGTGATCGGCGCGTTCATCTCGTCGGGGAACACGCTCTCGACGACCTTCATGGGGATGGTCAGGTTCGGGTCGTTGAACCCGAACCGCTCCGCCTGGGTGCGCAGCGCGTCGGCGCCGACGTTGAGGCCCAGCTGTCCGAACGCGGTGTTGCACGAGACGCGCAGCGCGTCGGCCAAGGTGATCGGGTCGGTGCCGCAGCCGCCGCCGCCGAAGTTGCCGATGGTCGCGGTGGTCTGCGGGAGCGTGAGCTGGACCGGCGCGGGGAGGGTGGTCTGCGGCGTGTACTGCCCGCTCTCCAGGGCCGCCGCGGCGGTGACCAGCTTGAACGTCGAGCCGGGCGGGTACCGCTCCTGCGTCGCGTTGCTGCGCAGCGGGTTGCCCTCCGCGGAGGCCAGCTGCTGGTACGCAGCACCGGCGGCCGCGATGTCGTGGGAGGCGAGCAGGTTCGGGTCGAAGCCCGGCGTCGAGACGAGCGCGAGGATCTTGCCGGTGGACGGCTCGATCGCGACGACGGCGCCCTGCTGACCGGCCAGACCGTCGAGCGCGGCCTGCTGCGCGGCGGGCAGGAGCGTGGTCTCGACGGCGGCGCCCTCTGGCTGGCTCCCCGTGAGCAGGTCCCGGATCCGGGAGAAGAACAACCGGTCGCCGCGGCCCGTCAGGTCGTCGTTGGCCGCGCGCTCCAGCTCGGTGCGGCCGTTCACGACCGAGTAGAACCCGGTCACCGTCGAGTACAGCTCGCCCGCGGTGTAGGACCGCTGGTAGCCGTAGGAGTCCTCGACCTTGGTGGACAGGGCGATCGCGTCGCCGGCCACCACGATGGGCCCGCGGGCGTTGCCGAACTCGCGGTAGAGCGTGCGGACGTTGCGGCTGTCGTTGTTGAGCCGCTCCGCCTGGAAGTACTGCACCCAGGTGGCGCTGGCCATGAGGCCGACGAACATGACGAGGACCACCGTCGCGAGGCGGCGCAGGGGCGTGTTCACCGCACCCCCCGCATGATCTCGGTGGGCTGGTCGTCATCGCCGACGACCGCCGGGGTGCCGCTGATCGGCGTGAGCGACGGCTTCATCGACGGTGCCGGGCGCCGAGCCTCGTCGGAGATGCGCAGCAGGAGGGCGACGATCACCCAGTTGGCCACCAGGGACGAGCCGCCGTACGCGATGAACGGTGTGGTCAGGCCGGTCAGCGGGATGATCCGCGTGACGCCGCCGACCACCACGAACGTCTGGAGGGCGACGATGAACGCCAGACCGCCCGCGAGCAGCTTGCCGAACCCGTCGCGCACCCCGATCGCGGTGCGCATGCCGCGCTCCGCGAGGATGGCGTAGCAGAGCAGGATGGCGAGCAGCCCGGTCAGCCCGAGCTCCTCGCCGAGCGACGCGACGATGAAGTCGGACTCCGCGAACGGCACGAGGTCCGGCCGCCCCTGGCCCCACCCGGTGCCGAACAGCCCGCCGCTGGCCATGCCGAACAGCCCGCGCACCAGCTGACCGGAGCCGCCCGGGCTCTGGTCGAACACGACCGGGTCGAAGGCGTGCAACCAGGCGTCGAAACGGGCGCCGACGTGCGAGAACGCGCTCGCGGCGAGCACCGCGCCGACGATGAACAGCAGGAGGCCGATGACCACCCAGCTGAGTCGTTCGGTGGCCAGGTAGAGCATGGCGACGAACAGGCCGAAGAACAGCAGCGAGGTGCCGAGGTCGCGCTCGAGCACCAGCACCGCGACCGACGCGCCCCAGACGATGAGGATCGGCCCGAGGTCCCGCGGACGCGGCAGCTGGAGGCCCAGCACCTTGGGCCCGGCGAGCGCCAAAGTGTCCCGGTGCGTGACCAGGTACCCCGCGAAGAAGATGGCGAACGCGATCTTGGCGAACTCCGCCGGCTGGAAGCCGACCCCGCCCACGCGCACCCAGATGCGCGCGCCGTTGATGAGCACGCCCAGGCCGGGGACCAGGGGGAGCATCACGAGCACGAGACCGGCGAGCATGGCCGTGTAGGTGTACCGCCGGAGCGTGCGGTGGTCGCGCAGCAGCACGATGACGGCCGCCGCGAGCACCACCGAGATGGCCGTCCACACCAGCTGGCGCTGCGCGAACGTGTCCTCGCGCCCCCGGGCGGTGTACGCGAAGTCGATCCGGTAGATCATCGCGAGCCCGATGCCGTTGAGGGCCACCGTGATCGGCAGGATCACCGGGTCGGCGAACGGGGCGCGCCAGCGGAGCACCAGGTGGATGCCGATGGCCAGGGCGGCCATGCCGACCCCGTAGCCGATGACGTCCGGCGGGACCTTGTCGGTGGTGCCGACGCCGACGAGCGCGTACGAGGCGACGCCGATGACGAGCGCGAGCAGCAGGAGGCCGAGCTCGACACCGCGGCCGGCCCGCACGCGGTGCGGCTGGACCGTAGCCATCACGCGCGGCTCACGGGGCGACCGTCGGGGTGACGGTGACGGACGGGGACGGAGTCGAGGAAGGCGACGACTTGGGCGGAGAGGTGTCCTCCTCCAGCATGGCCACGAGCTGGCGCGCGTCGTCCAGCGAGTCGGCGTGGATGGTCTGCTCGACGCGCGCGCGCAGGTAGCCCGACGCGAGGTCCTCCAGGTCCGTGCCGGTGCGCTCCACCACGGAGGACAGCGGGACGGGGCCGAAGTTCTGCGGGAGCCCGCGGAAGATCACGACCTCCTGCGCGTCGACGCCCACGTAGTACTGCGTCTGCGTCCAGCCGTACGCGATGCCGGCACCACCGAGGACCACCACGGCCACGACGACCCACGCCACGACCGAGCGCCAACGCCGCGGGGGCGGCAGCTGCTCGTCGTCCTCGTCGGCGGCCGGCGGCGCGGCTGCCGTCTCGTCCGTGGCGACCTCCGCCTGCGCCGCGCGCGTGAGGCCGGCCGCGCGGGCTGCCGGTCCGTCGGCGGCGGCCGTCGGGGCGTTGCGGTTCAGCGCGGCGGCACCGACCACGGTGGCGTTCGTCGTCGGACCCGCCCCGTCCGCGACCGCGTCCAGCTCGATGACGTCCGCCAGGACCACGGTGATGTTGTCGCCGCCGCCCGCGCGCAGCGCCAGCTGGACCAGCCGGTCCGCGCAGGCGTCGACGTCCTCGATCGCGGCCATCGTCTCCTCGATGGTCTCCGCGCTCACGAAGCCGGACAGGCCGTCGGAGCACAGGAGCCAGCGGTCGCCCGGACGCGCCTCGCGGACGGACAGGTCGGGCGTGACCTCGGGGTCGAAGTCGCCCAGCACCCGCATGACGACCGAGCGCTGCGGGTGGTGCTCGGCCTCCTCCGGCGTGATCCGGCCGATGTCCACCAGGTGCTGCACGAACGTGTGGTCGGTGGTGACCTGCGTGAGCACGCCGTCGCGCATGAGGTAGCCGCGCGAGTCGCCCAGGTGCACCATCGCGAGCTTGTTGCCGGCGCGCAGGATGGCCAGCACGGTCGTCCCCATGCCGGACAGGTCCGGGTCGGCGTCGCTGCGCGCGATGATCTCGTCGCGGGCGTCGGCCAGCGCCGCCTCCAGCTCGTCCAGGGCGTCGTCGGGACCGTGCGACTCCCCGTCGAGCGGCGCGAACGCGGCGACGGCCACCGACGAGGCGACGTCGCCCCCGGCGTGCCCGCCCATGCCGTCCGCGACCATGAGCAGGTGCGGACCGGCGTAGGCCGAGTCCTGGTTGTTGGAGCGCACGAGTCCGACGTCGGACCGCGCCGCATACCTGAGTGCGACGGTCACCGGGTTACCTCTGCAGCTCGAGAACGCTCTGGCCCACGCGCACGGGTGTACCCGTCGGGACGGGGGTCGGAGCCTCGACGCGCTGGTCCGCCACGAATGTCCCGTTCGTCGATCCGAGGTCCTCGACGAACCACTGGCCACCCTTCGGGAAGATCCGTGCGTGCCGCGACGACGAGTAGTCGTCGTCCAGGACGAGCGTGCAGCTGGGCGCACGGCCGATGAGCACCGCCGACGTCCCCAGCGGCACGATCGTGCCGCGCAGCGGACCCTCGGTGACGACGAGCCGGCTCGGCCCCGCGCCGCCCCGGGTGGACCGTGGGGTGCGGATCGGCGTCGGCGCGGTCTCGGGCCTGGCAGGTTCCGTCGCGACCGCCGCGGCGACCGCCGGGACGGCCTTGCGTCGGCGACGGTCGGTGATCCGCGTGCCGTACAGGTCGCGGCGCAGCACCCCGATGGCGAAGAGCACGAGCACCCACAGCAAGGCCAGGTAACCCAGCCGCAGCAGGGTGATCGTCAGTTCACTCATGCGCCGGCGTCACTCGTCCGGGTCCGGCTCGCCGCCGGTCCAGAACAGGATCCGGGTGCGGCCGATGGTCAACGTGTTGCCGTCCAGCAGCGTCGCGGCCGGAACCTGGTGGCCCTCGACGAACAGTCCGTTGGTGGAGCCCATGTCCGTGGCGACCACGCCGTCGGACGTCACGCGGATCTCCAGGTGGCGACGGGAGACGCCCGGGTCGTCCACGATGATGTCCGCCTCCGAGCCGCGGCCGATGACCGTGACCGGGCCGGTGAGGATGTAGCGCTGACCGTCGATGTCGACCAGGGGATGCCGCGCGCTGGGTGCCGACGTCGCCGACGCCGGGGCGACCGCTCCGCGCACCGTCGCGCTGTGCACCCGGAACCGCGCGGCCTCGAGCGCGCTGTCCTCGCTGAACGACACGGTCACGGGTCCGACGAACGCGTACCGCTGGCTCGCGGCGTAGTCGGTGACGTTGTTGGCGAACTCGTCCGCCAACGCCTCCGCACCCCACGACTCCACCTGGTCGTAGTCGGCAGTCGCGAGCTCGATCGTGAACTCGTTGGGCACGACCGTCCGGTCTCGACCCACCACGGCTGCCCGGTCGTCCACCTCGCGACGCAGCGCGCTGGAGAGGTCGAGCGGCTTGAGCTCGCTCTTGAAGGCCTTGGCGATGGCGTTGTTGACGACGCGCTCGACGCCGTTCTCGAACCTGTCAAGGATGCCCACAGCCACCTCCCCCGTCCCTCGTGCGCTTCTGCGTGCAGGCACGACGCCCGCAATCCGCCTTGATCGTATCCGTGACCCACCGGTACGGGGCCGTATGACGGGTGATGTGCGCGCGGCGAGCCCGGAGCCTCTGTGGGCTGGTCGGGCGGCCGGTGCGATCGTGCTAGTGTTCTGCGGCGCGCGCGAGTGGCGGAACGGCAGACGCGCTGGCTTCAGGTGCCAGTGTCCGAAAGGGCGTGGGGGTTCAAATCCCCCCTCGCGCACACAGGGGTCTTGGGACAACCAAGGCCCAGCAGTCCGGATAACTCCCGGCAGGACTAGATCCTGCCGGGAGTTTCTGCGTCCGGGGCCAGCTCTTGGCTTGGTTAGCACGTTAGCGTGCTATTACCTCCGTTTGACTGTCCCCGCTCGGGCTTTGCGCCGTTTCCGCATACGACAACCGGCCCGCTCACCTGGGCTGGTGACGGGCTGGTGGTCGAACTGTTCGGTTGCGGTGGTCAGGCGGCTTGGAGTGGCCTGCCTCTCGAGGCGTAGTAGGCCTCGTGGAATGCCCGGACGCGTGGCTGTCGCCTCTTGAACCTTGCGTGTGCGACGGACCAGTCCGGGTCGTCGGTGTCGTCGATCAGCGCCATCCATGGGTCAGCGATCGACCGACAGATGTGCCAGTCGCGCAGGAGGCGGACGTTGGCACCGACGAGTGCGAACGTGACGAGCACCTGGTTCTTGACCGCGCCGTAGACGCGCGTGAAGCCGCGTTCGATGCGGACGCCGCGGTTGCCCTTGATCTCCGCGTTGAAGTGCTCGATCGCTGAGCGTCGCCCGTAGCTGGCAGCCCATTCGGTCGTTCCGAACGGGATGCGCTGACGCTCCCGCGCCTGCTCCTCAGCGTGCACGACGACGGTGGTGCCGCACCCGCATTCCTCGCCCAGGACACAGTTCGTAGTCGGCCGGTCGAAGTTCGCGCGCATCGACCGCGGGGTGTTGGGGCATCGCACGTGCTTCTTGAGTGCAGGTCCGCGCAGCCTCTGCGATCCGGGCCGACTTCCGTGAGGCACTGCGTCGAACCGGTAGGGCAGACGCTCGTTGTACTGCTCCTGCAACTCACGCTTCGCCTCGTCGGCCATGCCGAGCGTGAACTGGTTCAACTTTCGCAAGCGGGTGGGGAGAGCGGACGAGTACAGGGTGCCGTCGACCCAGACCGTTCCGGGCTTGGGTCCAGGTCGCTGTCCGAGCTGCGAGGTGTGCAGGTCGTGGATCGACTCGATGCCGCGGCCAACCAGGTGCAACGCCCAGTCCTCGGCGAGTCGGAACGTGTAGCCGCGGTCGGACAGCAGCGTCTTGACGGAGCGAGTCTCGATCGAGTTCACCGCATCCACGGCGCGAAGCCCGGCGCTCGCCTTGCTCGAGCCGGCCGGTGCCGTGACGAGGCTCAGCGCGACGTGTGGGACGGGACGGCCGCCCGGTGCTGGAACAGGCACGATGATGTGGTTGTCATATCCCATGAAGGTGCACTTCGGCGCACCGTTCTTCCCAGACTTGTAGCCGACCCGTGCCTCCGGGTCGAGAGAGTGTTGGTCGCGACCGTCGGCACCGGTCCTCGGCCACTCATCGGTGCTTCGGTCGGGGGCCGAGTCTGCCTTGTCGGGCTGGTCTTCACCTGGTGCGATGTCGGGACGCCTGCGCCAGGATCGGCGCGCACCCCATGTCTCGAAGTCGGTCGAGTCGAGGGCCCAACTCGTGGTGTCGATGACGCCCTCGGGCACGGACGCGTCGAGCAGGATCGAAGAGAACTCGTCGGGGCCGATCGGTCGGCCGCCGCCGCACGTATCCGGGCACGGAGGGAGTTCACCGCTCCGCTTGTCCACCCATCGGTGGTGATGTGCTGATGCCACCGTTCCGGCCGCGAGGTGCGCCTGAATCCGGTGAAGGTTGTTGGCGATGTGGTCGTAGGTCACGCGTCCAGTTCTGGTGCCGGTGACCAGCCGGGCCGCGATGAGTTCCGTGGCGGTCTCCTCGACCCGGGTGAGGTGCATGTCGGTCTTCGTGATGCCGTGGACGATGAAGATGGTCATCAGTTCGTGCCACGAGACGTCCATCGGTCGGCCTGTCGGACTGTCGATGCTCTCCCGGAACGCGTGGGCCAGTCCCGACCGCTGAACGATCTTGCTGGCGATCTTGTACGCGCGCTGCGGGCTGTGCCGTCCGGGCTTGGCCAGGTGTCGATCGAGCGGGGCGAAGTCGTTCATGCAGACCACCTCGCGATGTCATCGAAGACGACGGCGTCCTCGCGCCGCTCGATGTAGCGGAGGATGTCCCGCAGCCCGCTCGTCGACTGCATGCCCGAGTAGGCGAACACCTCGGAGAGCCGGAGCCCGGCGTTGAGGAGTGCGACGAACCAGGTCGTCCGCAGCCGGGGCGAGTCCATCGCTGGCGCGCGGGGTGGGATCTCGATGTGGCGCGAGACCTGAGAGGCGGCAGTCCGGCTCGCCGTGATGTCAGCGAATAGTTGGCGGTCGGGGTAATCGGAGCACAGGTTCAGCAAGGCTGCGTGAGCGCGCGGTAGTACTGGAACCGTCCTGGCACGGGCGCCGCCGACGTGAACTAGCACGACGTCGCCGCGAACCTCTACGTGCTCCGCGCGCACGGCAGCGACCTCGTGCGCCTTGAGGCCGGCGCCCCAGGCGAGCGACATCAGTGCCAGAGCCCCACGGGAGCGTCCGGGCGTTTGCTGCGTCGCAGCGACATCCCACAGGCGGTCAATCTCGGCTGCCGTGAAGGGCGGCGCCAAGCGGGTGTGGGGGAACCGCGGGGCGTCGGGCGACCAGTACGCCCTGACGGTCCATGCCTTGCCCACGCGGCGGAGTGTCGACGCGTAGGTTGCACGGGTCCCGTTGTTCATCCCTGGCATACCCGTCGCCACGAACCGCTCGACCGTCGCCTCGTCGAGGATCACCTCCTTGTCGAGCGGCATGCCCAGACCACGGGCCCACACAACGAACGAAGTCATCGCGCGAAGCGTGACGTAGGTCCCCGAGAGCGACGTGCATGCGCCATTGACGACGGCGTCGCGGACGAACGGGCCGATCTCGTCCCACGTGTCGCGGCCGGCACCATTGGGCCGGTACCCGGCCGTCGCCGCGCGGAGGTCGTCGAGAGTCACAGGTCCGGGCTGGGACGGCCTAGGCATCGTGCACCGCCGGGGCCTGGACGGCGCCGAGCGCTGGCGGCAGTGGTGTCGTGGTAGTTACGGTCAACGCGGTGGTTCCTTACCTGTGGTGGTTGGGGGCCTCACGGCGACGGAGTTGGCGCTCCGCCGGTCAGCAAAGGCGTCGCCTGCGGGCGGCGCCTTTCGCTTGCCGGTTGGTCGTGGTGTACGTGTCCAACCCTGACGACGTGGAGGTACAGAACTGTCGATTGGAGGATTAAACTGTCGACTCCACGTCGACCGGATCTGGAACGGTAGCCGGCGAGAGCCCGCTTCAGCAACCACTTCTTCCGGTATATACGCAGGTGAGAGGCTATTTATCGTGTCTAGAACACCGCGCAAGCGCGCATCGTCGCGCTGGGACCCGTCGTGGTGTGTCGACTGCTTCGACACCGGTTGGCACCGCCTGCGCGAGGGGCGGTCTTGGTACTGCCCTGACCACCGCCAGAAGCGGCGGGCGTACTACCAGGCCAAGTGGAAGGCCGTACGAGACCATCCCGGAATGACCTACCCCGAGTACGACGCACGCCTGAAGCCGCACCCATCAGAGACCGTCACGATCGCTTCCGGTGAGCTAGAACGACTCGATCGCGCGGTGCGCGAACTCCGGGGCCTGACGACGGGCTTCCTGCGCGAGCTCGGCGCCGAGATGCCACAGCGGACCGCTCGCGCGGCCCACGCGCTCGGCGTACGAGCCGACGGCGCCGCTGAGGAGATCGACACGTTCCTCAGACGCGCACGTGGACGAGGCTGATCCGCTCCCGCGAGCAGCGTCGGCAGCGACGGCGAAGGCCGGCACCCCCGTCGTCGCGCTCGTTCCGCCACCAGCACGAGCTGGCGGTGGGATCAGGTCATCGCACACCCTGTCGAGGTCGAGTCCCTGCGCGGCAGTGTCAAGACCGCGCTCCAGCGGCGGGTCTGAGAAGTAGGCCAGCGCACCTATCACGTACCTCGCCCTGGCCACTGTGGCGCCACTGGCGGCGAGCGCCGCGGGTTAGGCAGGCCATCCCGGCGCGGTCAGGCAGCGCCCTTCTCGTACGTCGAGCGGAAGATCGCGTCGGTCAGCCAGGACTTGAAGTCCGCGTTGTCGGCGAACTGCTTGAACAGCTGGGTCTCGTCACGGAGCATGCCCTGCATCACCTTGGCCAGGGCGGCGGTCATGGCGAGCTTGGCGTTGTCGGCGTCGTTGTTCGCCCGGGCGTTGGCGTAGTCCTCGTCGGCGAGGACCTTTTCGGGGATCTCGATCATGATCCGGTCCCGGATCCGGTCGGCGTCGTCCCAGTTGATGTTGCCGAACAGGTCGTTGAACTGGTTGAGGATCTCCGAGAGACGCTCGAGCTCGAGATCGACGGCGTGGGCGCCCCCACTCGTGGGCACCGGCTCCAACTCGCCTTCGGCGTCAGCAAGGGTGATGGCGACCTCCTCGCGCTTCTCGACGCGGTACGAGTCCATGTCGATGGTCTCGAGGATGCCGGCCGAGAGGTCGGTCTCCTCAGGCGCAGGCAGCTTAGGGATGAGCAGGCCGAGGAAGATCGACAGCTTCTCCCAGCCCACGTTGCTGAACGGCAGGATGAGCGAGAGGAACGAGTACGTCCGCACGAAGGCCTTGGCCTGACTCTTGAACTCGATCTGCTCGTCCTCGTCCATCTGCTCGATGTACTCAGCCGCGCAGTGATCGAGGATGGGGTCGAGCTGGGACCGGTCGACGCTCTCGTCCAGGAACAGGGCGACGAACCGGTCGACGTGCTCGTCCGTGTACACACCGGCGCGCGCGAGTGCGCCCTGCAGGTCGTGCAGCTTGTCCGGATCGGTCTCGCCGACGAGGACCGTCGTGCGGTAGTAGTCCTCGAACGCAGCCTGGATCTCGTCGGCGGTGTTGGCGAAGTCGAGCACCGCGGTGTCGGTCTTCCCGGGCCGGGCACGATTGAGTCGGGACAGCGTCTGGACCGCGAGCACGCCCGACAGGGGCTTGTCGACGTACATCGTGTGCAGCAGCGGCTCGTCGTACCCGGTCTGGTACTTGTCGGCGACGACGAGGATCCGGTATGGGTCCTCCTGGATCCGTGCCGGGATGTCCTTGCCGGAGAAGCCGTTGTAGTCGGCCTCGGTGACCTTCTTGCCGTCTCGCTCGAAGTCGGAGAACGCCACGATCGCCTTGTACGGGCTGCCTCGCTCGGCCAGGTAGTCGCGGATCGCCTCGTAGTAGTCGATCGCACGGGCGATCGTCTTGGTGACCACCATCGCGCGGGCCTTGCCGCCGATCTTGTGCTTGCCGATCACCTGCGCGTGGAAGTGGTCGACCATGATCTCCGCCTTCTTGCGGATCGCGGTCTCGTGTCCCTCGACGTAGGCGCGCAACTTCTTCGAGGCCTTCGTTGCGTCGAACTCGGGGTCGTCCTCGACGGTCTTGACGAGCTTGTAGTAGCTCTCGATCGGCACGTAGCCCTTGAGGACGTCGAGGATGAAGCCCTCCTGGATCGCCTGCTTCATCGTATACGAGTGGAACGGCCGCTTGCCGACCTCACCGGGCACGGGGTCGCCGAACAGTTCGAGCGTCTTGTTCTTAGGGGTCGCGGTGAACGCGAAGTAGGAGGCGTTGGCCGGCAGCTTCTTCTGCTCGACCATCCGCAGCAGCATGTCCTCAGCCGACTCGTCCTCACCCTGCGCCCCCTCGCCGGACAGGGACCCCGAGAGCGCAGCCGCTGCCTTGCCCGTCTGCGACGAGTGCGCCTCGTCGATGATGACGGCGAACTTCCTGCCACGGTGGTCGGTACCCAGGCTCCCGACGATGTACGGGAACTTCTGGACCGTCGTGATGATGATCCGCTTGCCTGCCTCGATCGCGGTCTTCAGATCGCTCGCGTGCTCGGCGTGCGCAACGGTCGACCCGACCTGCGTGAAGGACTTGATGGTCTCCTTGATCTGACCGTCAAGCACGCGCCGATCCGTCACCACTAGCACAGAGTCGACGGCGTTCGAACCGTCATACGTCGCCTCGATGAGCTGGTGGGCCAACCAAGCGATCGAGTTCGACTTGCCCGACCCGGCTGAGTGCTGGATCAGGTACCGGCGTCCGGCGCCGTGGGCGGAGACGTCGGCGAGCAGGCGGCGCACGACATCGAGCTGGTGGTAGCGGGGGAAGACCGTTTTCCGGGATTTCTTTCCCGTCTTCGCGTCCTTGGTGGTCGTGACCTGGGCGTAGTTCTCGATGATGTCAGCCAGGGATGGCGGAGCGAGGATCTGGCGCCACAGGTAGTCCGTCATCAGCCCGTCGGGGTTCGGCGGGTTGCCCGCGCCGTGCTGGTAACCCGTGTCGAACGGCAGGAACCACGACTTGGGGCCGATGAGCTCGGCACAGAACCTGACACGCTTGTCGTCGACCGCGAAGTGCGCCAGGCACCGCCCGGGCTGGAACAGCAGCTCCTTCGGGTTGCGATCAACCTGGTACTGCGCGACCGCGTCCGCCACTGTCTGCTTGGTAATGTAGTTCTTTAGCTCGAACGTCGCGATGGGCAGCCCGTTGACGAACGTGACGAGGTCGAGCGACTTGCCAGCATCGATCGGCGAGTAGTGCACCTGCCGGGCGACGACCCAGCGGTTCGCCGCGTGCAGAGCCTCGGCCATCGTGTTGCCCGGCGTGGGAATCGGGTAGTAAAAGCTGACGTGCGGCACTGAACCGTGCCCGAATCCGCGGCGCAGGACCTGGACGATGCCGTCCTTCGTGATCTCGCCCTGGAGCTTGGCGAGGAACTTCGTACGCGCGGGGCTCTCCGTCGCCCAGTCCGCCGCCCCTAGGCCGACCGCCTCAGCAACGGCGGGCTGGGACTCTTGCAGGAACGCGGCGAGCTGTCGGACGTCTAGCCCGTAGCCAGGTGCGAACGACACGTCGACCCGCCGCGCGGAGTCGACGACCGCAAGAGCAGGGGCAATGATTCCCTGCTTCCAACCAGCCACAACCATCTGCTTAACGACGACGGCCTCCAGGCCCTCTTCGTTCATCTGCGCCACGCTCATTCGTCCTCCATTCCGTCATCGTTGGCATCGTCGCGGATCACGTCGTCGACTTCGACGGCCGACGCCAGTGCTGCCTCGAGATCCAGGCCCGGAAGCGTCGCGGCAATCGCACGCACGTCAACCTGACCGGTGACAACGTCAGCTGTGAGTCGTGTCCGGAACTCCTCCAAGAGTGCAATCTCGCGCTTCGCGACCTCGACCAGCCGGTCGACCTGGGCGCGCAAGGACTCGACACGCTCGACGACCTTCGCCTGCTCGGCAATCGGCGGGAGCGCAACCGGGAATGACGCGAGAACGGGCCGACGCAGTGATTCCATGGTCACCGTGTTGCTGTTGGAGAGCGCATGCTCCCGGAAGTACATCGACATGTACCAGAAGAAGTAACGGCCTAGGACGCCTTCAAAGTCCTTGAGGACGTAGACGCGCTGATGTGCCTGGAACTTCCCGTCGAAATAGTGGAAGACCTTCCCCGTACCGCCCTGGCCGTCGCCCGGGGTCATGACTGCCTCTCCATCGAAGAGGTAGTTATTCGACTTCAACACCTCACGGCCTCGGACGTAAAACGGGTACGCACCATTCGGGTCGGCATTTCCCGAGTCCTCTACACCAGTGGAGATCACGCAGATCCGCGCGGCGGACTCGTATCGCCATGACTGTGGGATCGGACGCAGGCCATCGGCTCGAACCGTGTTGTGCGGTCCTCCCGTAAGGAGTTCCGCAATCATGACCTTCGCCTCTTCCTCGTGCAGTGCGATGAGCCGACGCTTCGCTGTAATGGCCGTGTTGACGCGCTGGTGGGCGTGTGCGAGGTACGTGACGATCGCCCGCTGCTCGTCCCTCGGAGGAAGGGGAACCGTCTCCCGAGCTAGGCGTGGGTACTCAATGTTTTGACCCTCGCGGATCCCTGTCACGGCGAGACAAAGCGCGTCGATGAACGGGCGCGACTTGAACAGCAATGTGAGGTAGCCCCGACTCGTTGCCTCACTTGCACGCAGGATGGTGTAAGCAGGGCTGATGATCCCTCGCGCGTAGGCCCTCTCGATTCCACCCTGGAACGACCTCAGGCTGATTACGAAGTCGTCGATGCACACGAGTTTCAACGTCTCGAGCGACTTCGTCGCCTCTACCGTGCGCGCCTCGTACTGGTCCTTGCGGATGACGCCACGTGACTGCGTCGCAGCGAGGAGCGGCTCGTCCGGGTAGCCCTTGTCGCTCCGCTCGCGAACGACACTCTTCAGTCGTGGCATTGACCAGTGCGAGGGCACGCGTCGAATCCACGGCGACTCGCTGGTCGCATACTCGGCGTACGGCTTGAGGTCCTGGAACATCAGTTGGCGATCTCCGCGATGAGGGTGTCGGACTCGGCTTCGAGCGCACGGATGTCAGCTCGGATCTCATCGAGGGTGCGCAGGGGTGTCGGCTTGTAGAAGTGCTTGGTGAAGCTGATCTCGTAGCCGATCTTTGTTTTCGACTCGTCAACCCAGGCGTCGGATGCGTACGGGAGTACCTCGCGGAGTAGGAAAGCCTCGATGCCGTCGCGCCAGTCTCCGGCCGGCTCGAGAAGGGGGATCTGCTCGAAGTCGCGAAGCTGGGTGTCGGGAGCATAGGAGACGACGCGGGTCGCTCCGCGGTGCTCGGTTTCGAACAGGCCGATCAGGGGATCCGGCTTGGTGCCGATGGGGTGGACCTTCGTGATCACGGGCGCCGCGTCCGTGTCGCGGTCAGCGCCGTCCTTGAGGAACTTGTTGATCTGGGCCGTGCTGTAGATCGTGTCGGGGTTGAGGCCCGCCAGGCGCAGCGGCCGTTCGACCTGCACCTTGGAGTACCCGAACTCGGCATTGGCGAAGACCTTGGAGCGGTCGCCGTCGTCGTCTGCTGCCTCGAAGTCGTGGAAGGTCCGCATGATCCGGTCGACGTCGTCCGGGCCGAGCTCGCAGTTCTTCTTTCCGAGGTTCTTGCGCAGCGGCGTGGACCAGTCGGTGGTGTCGATGAGCTGGATCTTGCCCCTGCGATGCTCGGGCTTGCGGTTGGTGAGCACCCAGACGTAGGTCGCGATACCGGTGTTGTAGAACATGTTGAGCGGCAGGGCGATAATCGCTTCGAGCCAGTCGTTCTCGATGATGTACCGGCGGATGTTCGACTCGCCCTGGCCGGCGTCCCCGGTGAAGAGCGAGGAGCCGTTGTGCACTTCGGCGATCCGGCTTCCCAGGGGGGTGTTCTTCTTCATCTTCGCGACCATGTTGGCCAGAAAGAGCATCTGTCCGTCGCTCGAGCGGGTGATGAGGCTGAGCTCGGGATCGCCGTCGAGGTCCACGATGAAACGCGGGTCGATAATCTCCTTCTTGCCGCCCATGCGCTGCTGGTCGGTGGACCAGCTCTTGCCGTAGGGCGGGTTGGAGAGCATGAAGTCGAAGCTCCGGCCCTGGAAGGCGTCGTTCGAGAGGGTCGAGTACTCCGGCCCGCCGACGAGGCCGTCGGCGTTGGCGCCCTCGCCCTTGAGCAGGAGGTCGGCGACGGCGATCGCGTAGGTCTCGGCGTTGATCTCCTGGCCGAACAGGTTGGTGACGATCCGCTTGCCGCGCTTGGCGGCGAGCTCCTGGAGTGTCTCCTCGGCGACAGTGAGCATTCCACCGGTGCCCATGGCGCCGTCGTACAGGGTGTAGGTGCCGTCGGGGATCTGGTCGGCGATCGGGTCGAAGATAAGGCGGGTCATGAGGCGCACCGCGTCGCGCGGTGTCCAGTGCTCGCCGGCCTCCTCGTTGTTCGCCTCATTGAACCGACGCACCAGTTCCTCGAACACGGTGCCCATCGCGTGGTTGTCCAAGCCTGCGGGAGTCAGGTCGATGGCCGGATCGAGGAACTTCTCGATCAGGGCGCCTAGGGCGTCGGCCTTGGCGAGCTTGGTGATCTGTTGGCGCACCTCGAAGTTGTCGATGATGCGCTGCACGTTCGGGCTGAACCCGTCCAGGTATGCCATGAAGTCCTGCTGCAGCCGGGCCTGCGAGGAGCGGCCGCGCAGCTCGCGCATCGTGAACGGCGAGGTGTTCCAGAAGGCCTGGCCCGCCTCCTGACGCAGCGCCTGGTCTTGCTCGATGATCTCGGCGTCGTCGAGGACCTTCTTCAGGTCCATGACCTTCGCCTTGGTGGGCTCGAGCACGGCGTCGAGCCGGCGCAGGACGGTGAACGGGAGGATGACGTCGCGGTACTTGCCGCGCACGTACAGGTCGCGCAGGACGTCGTCGGCGATGCCCCAGATGAACGAGGCGATCTTCGGGACGTTGGCGGCGGGGCTCATTCGGCCATTCCTTCGAGGTTGGTGCGGGTGGGCTGGTGCTGTCTTGTGGCATCGGCGCGGGGCGGTGAGTACTGGATGGATCCTGCCCCGACGGCTTCGCTAAGCGAAGCGAGTGCGGCAGCGCTCTTGCGAGAAAGGTCGACGGCGCGGGCTTGGACTTCTTCGAGCTCGTCGGCCAACGCCGCCAGCGCTCTCTGCTCGGCGATCGGCAGGACTGGGACCGGCAGGTCGCGGATCCGGAGCCGCTTGATCGTGGTTCCGACCATGTGGGATTCCTGGTTCGTCATGGTCGGAATGACGGCGGCGAGGTAGCCGGGATCGATGTTATGGTCGCGGATGCGCACGACCGTGACGAAGGTCGTGAGGACGACTTTGCCGCCCTCACGGTCGACGCGGGCCGCAAGCCGAGACGACTCCGTGACGAGCACGTCGCCCGCGCGCGTGGTCAGGACATCGTCGAGATCTTCGAGGCTCGACTCCTCGATGTAGGGGATGTCGCCGCCCTCGCGCACCCAGCCGGGGGACGCCAGCGGAACACCATCGGTGGTGTGCTCGGGCTCCCGCGTAGACGCACGGGGACGCAGGATCTCAAGGCCCTGCACCTTGGCCAGGTCGCCGATCGTGGTCCTCGGTACCGCTCGCGTGAGCTCGGTCAGGAGCGCGGACGATGGAGCGCGCGTCTTGGCGGTGCGGTCAAGCGAGCTCTTGAGTTCATCAAGGCTCTGTCGGAACGACTGCGCCGGCGGTACAGACTCGGCCGACTGCACAAACAACCTCGGGTTCAGGTTGCCCCCCTTGGCGAGGATCTCGTCGACCGTGACGGCGGCGGCGGGAAGGGCCTCCGGGACCTGACGTTCAAGACGCCACGCACGCAATGCATCCGTGATGGCTGTGTCGTCCACGGTGACCAGAGATCCGCGCTGGCCACCTCGCCCCTGATCGGTCATGTCGATGAACAGCACTCGGTGAGCGTCAGCGGTCTGCCCGGGCCGCGCCAGGATCCACAGCGCAGCGGAGACGGACGTGCCGCGCAGCATCTGAGCCGGCAGCGCGACGATCGCCTCTACGGTTCCGGCACGGAGCAACTCCATCCGGACGTTCGCCTCTTGGCCGCCGCGGAACGCGGCGCCCATCGGCATCAGGCAGACGCACCGGCCACCGTCCTTCAGGTGCCACAACCCGACCTGAGGCCAGAGCAGGTCTGCGTTGTTGCGGGGGGTCGCCCCGTATACCCAGCGGGCGTCCCAGACTGTGTCGCCGTCGTGCCTCACGCTGAAGGGTGGCTGCATGACGATGACGTCGGCGTGCTCGGGAGGAAGTTGGTCGTTCACCAGGGTGTCGCCGGTTCGAATGTCGAGGTCGTGGGTTGCCACGCCTGCCAGGATCGCGCTCTGCGTCAGTCGCGCCACGGAGATCGAACTGATGTCCTGGGCCGTCAACGGGGTCCGGGCAGTCCCGCGCGACGCCACGGCCAGGAGCAGGCGACCAGTTCCGGCAACCGGGTCGTAGACCGTTCCTGGAATGTCGGCGACGGAACCCGCGATGAGGTCGACGAGGCCGGGCGGTGTCGAGAACTCCCCTCCGACCCGGCCCGCGGCAGCGTCGAGTCTCTCGGCGAACGCGTCGTAGACGGCGGGGAGGTCCTCAACCCGGAACCGGTCGAGGGCGTACACGAGCGGCACCACAAGTCGAGGATCATCGCGGATCTGCGACAGGTAGCCGCTGCGGAGGAACGGCTCAAAGGCAAGCTGCTGCCAGCCCTCGACGTACTGGCTGAACTGCGACATCCCTTCTGCCAGGGTCCGCGGAACGTCTTCAGGAGCGGTCTGGGTGAGCGCTCGCCACTGAAGCGCGTCGGGGAGACCCACGAACGCTGGAGAGGTCGGGTCCGAGACGTACCTCCACGCCACGACCGACAGGACTGGCCCGGCCAGTTCGAGCGCGCCCGTGCCGAACCCTGCATCGCGCCACGCGTTGAGCGTCGCCCACAGCGATGCCTCGACGTCGGGCCTCGTGTACGACTTCCTTTGCTCGTCGAGCCAGGCGAAGACGGCGTCCGCATCCCACTGAGGACTCTTGACCGTGCCAAGTCCATCGATGGGCGGCGGGAAGCCCTCGAGCTGGACCCACTTACCGGCCGTCACGCGGCTGACCCGTGCGATCTCTGCGATCTGGGCCTTCTTGAGCGTCTGGCGAGTGGTGACTGTCACGCGACCTCCCTGGTCGACTCATGCATGTGGATGGAGCTCACAGGGACCGAAGATCCGAGCTGAACGAGATGCGGACCGGCAGCGAGTCGCATGCGCTTGGAGAGGCCCACATCCGGGGCGATGACGACCACCGTGCAGCCTGCGGCCTTGAGGCTGGCCACGGCCTCGGCGAACCCGCCATCACCGGTCGCGATCACGACGCGCTTGTAGCGGGCCGCGACCCACTTCGCGTCGTCGATGGCTTCCAGGAGCGCCGCGTCGGCACCGTCCCTACCGGAGCGGACACGCCGGTCAGCGGACCCAGCCCACGACAGGTGCACCGCGGCGGCGTTGGCCCCGTTGCACGCGATCACCGTGTGGTCCCCCGGCCGCACCGGAACCGCGGCGTTCAGTCGCGCCTGGGCGCGGCCGACCTGCGCGGCGGTGATGTGTGCACCGGCACCGATGACGTTCTCGATGTCGTAGATGAACAGCGTGCGCGGTCCAGCCGGCGGAAACGGGCTCCAGCCAATCTGCGTCCCATTCATGACCTGACCTCCATGTCTCGGTAGCCCTACAGCCCTCACTGGGGACGAAGGTACACGGGATTCCACACTCGTGCAAGGTTTCGCGTGTAAACCCCCTCGGAGGGGCTGTGCGGTAGTAAGCCAGACGCTAGCTAGTGCGATGGGCTCACAACCGACCTGCGTGCTGACGGCAGCCGGGACGGCGTCCAAGCTTCGCCGCCGGCGGAAGTCGGCGTTGGGCCGGGGCGCAGGATGAGCTTGCCTAGCGTTGCCTCCAGCCGCGCACCTCCGGCGGTCGGGGCGGCCCAGAGCGCGGCGATCACGAGTGAGAGCTTGCGTGGACCGGCGCGGTCGGACCGCTGGCTCGGAGCTTTGGTCGTCGTTGACCGGCTGATGTGATGTCCGCCACCGCATCCGCCACTGGCGAGGCGCTGCGAACGAACCGTCTGGACGGACTGCCGACCCGCTGCACGACCTGCGCGGCATGGCTAGGTGGCGGGGCGCGCTGTCGGCGGCGGCGGGCGAGTCGCGGACCGTCGCGGTCTTGCTCAGGCGACTGCCGTGGCGCGCCTTCGATGTGGACGGAACGCGTAGTGCGCGGCGATAACGAGCCGGAGCGCGTCGTCCCACGACGATCGTCGCTGACCCTCGATGGTGTTGGCCCAACGCTCGGCGAGCTCCTCGTCGACGTCCAGCAAGCACGCGACCGTGTCGACCCCCAACCTCGTGGTGAGGACGACGTCTGCGAAGAGGGTCGGGAGGGGGCGGTGCTGGAGGTCGAGGATCTCGTGGTCAATGAGGTAGTCGCGCGTTCCTCGACGGTTGCAGCCCGCGTGCTCGGGGCCCCAGAACCGTGAAGGTTCCAGGTCGTTGTGGCCGAGCTCGTAGGCGTCGTCCGGCGTGATCGGGTGGCTGCATCCCGGGCGTGCACAGGTGAGCGACTCTCCCAGGCTCCGCAGGTGGCGGTACAGCTCCTTGAGCTCACGCTCGAGTCTCGTCTGCCGACGCGGCTCCGGGTTGATGAGGAGGGCAACGAAGCTGGCCACGTGCCCCTGTTCCCAGATGCCGTCGTGCCCAACCCAGCCGACACACGTCAGGTGCTCCACCCGACCGTGGCTGCGTGGGGCCCAGCCCACCAACCGTGCGTGATCCTCCAGCGAGTGCCGGTCGTGCAACGCGAGCCTCTCTTCGATGGCGGCGCGCAGCGCGGCGACCACAGCGCTTCTTTCGAAGTCGTCAGCGGACCGCGCTGCATAGGCGGCGCGTCCAAGGTCGTTCGTGTCGTAGTGCGTGACTTGCGGCTCGCCTTGGTCGCACCAGAGGCATCGTGACAGCGGGGTCTGGTCCTTGAGGTCGGCGAGGGTCACCCGTGGGCGGTAGCACCGGCATGTGGACAGCGGATTCAAGAGTTCTCCTGACTTTGTGGGTTGGTTGTGCGGACTCGGGCGGGCCGCTGCGGACGCCGCCGCGACATGGAGGCCATCGTTCGGCTCTGCAGGTTGGTCAGAACGGGGCGTCGTCCTTCGCAGGGGCGGGGCTCGACGTTCGCGCGTCCACCCTGGCGCGTGCTCCATCGAGGAACTGGGTACACATCTCGACGAGCTCCTCGCCGCGCTCCCACAGGTCCAGCGCTTCCTCCAGTCCGAGCCGGCTCTCAAGTCGCTGGATGACGCGACCGAGCTCGGCCTGTGCCTGCTCGTAGGTGACGCTGGAAGGCTCGGGTGCATCGGTCGAGGTGGTCATGGGCGCTCCTCGTTGTGGCGGTGAAGGGTTCTTGCGGTCAGGTGGCCGTCGATCGTGCGGATGTCGAGCGTGGTGCCTGGGCTGACGTCGGCGACGGGGCCGAGGGGTGTGCCGTCGGCGCGCCGGACGATTGAAAAGCCGCGCTCGAGACGGCGAGGGGAGACAGCGCTCGAAGTGCTCCGGCCGACGCCGTAAGGCCCGAGGCGTGAGTCGAGACCTGGTGCTGGATTGCGCGGCGGGCACGGAAGGCGGCTCGTTCGAGTGCCACGGCGTGCTGGTTGACCTGGAAGTGCGGATCGGTGAGCACGGACCGTGACCGCGTGATGTCCAGGTCGCGCTGTGCTGTGTGGAGGTGTCTGTGTACGGCTCGTCGCAGGCGGTCCCGATCGGCTGTGAGCGATCGCATGTTGCCGACGACGTCGGGTGCGACGAGAGCGGCTGCGTGTGTCGGGCTGCCCGCCCGCTCGTCTGCGACGTCGTCGAGGATTGGCTTGTCCGGCTCGTGGCCGATCGCCGAGACGATCGGAGTCGTGCAGGCCGCCACGGCGCGCACGAGGCGCTCGTCGGAGAAGGGTGCGAGCTCGCTGATCGCGCCGCCGCCGCGGGCGACGACGATGACCGCGACGGCGTCGTCAGCGTCGAGTTCCTTGATACCTGCGGTGACCGCAGGTGCGCATTCGACTCCCTGCATGGGGGCATGGATGACCCGGAACCGTGCCGCGGGCCAGCGCTCCTTGGTGCGGGTGAGCACGTCAAGCTCGGCGTGGCTGCCCTGACCAGTGATCAGACCGATGAGCGCCGGCGCCGCCGGCAGTGGCTTCTTGCGTGTCGGGTCGAAGAGTCCTTCCGCGGCCAGTGCTTGACGGAGGACCTCGATCCGTTCCAGGACTGCGCCCTCGCCCGCGAGGCGCACGTCCGTCAGGGTCGCGGCGACCTTCGACTTTGAGTGCCAGTACGAGAGCGTCGCGAACGCAACGATGCGCGCTCCGGCGGTCGGCTCAACCGGCAATGCGCGAAAGTCGCGTGAGTCCATGTAGCCGGTGAGCTCCGGTGGCTGCTTTCCCCTAGGCACGTCCGGATCGGCCAAGGTCAGGTACACCGACCGGCCACGCTCGTCGCACCGGATGACCTCTCCGGTAAGCCACATCTGCGGGATCGCACGGATCCTGGCGGAGACGCCTGCGTTCACCTGGGCGAGCGTCAGCGGTGCTTCCGGGGACGCGACGGGCGTGGCCGGCTCGGGCACCGCGGCCGGTTGACAGGTAGCGCTCATGGACGCCATGATGCACGGCGTTGCACTGTCGGGTCAAACCCGACGTCACCTGATAGCCTATATGCCACAGCGTATAGACGCAAGTCCCCAGTTCAGAGCACCCGCAGGAAGGAGTCGAGGCGTGGTCGAGACGAGCAAGTCCACTCGATACCCGGGGGGCACCGTGCCGACGCACGTCGCCGCCACCCCGGGAGCCGGCGTCACGCTGCGGGTCTTCGAGGACCAGGACGACGGCAAGCTACTGATGCCGGACCAGGTCGCCGCCCTGTTCTCGCTCGGGCTCGCGACGCCAGAGCCCGACCGGACCGGGTGGGTAAGCATCGGTGAGCTCCAGCTGGACCCGGCAGAGATCCAGTTTCTGGTTGCCGAGACAGCGCTCGACTCTGACGCCGCGCTGCTCGCCGTCGAACGTGGGCTCGTCGCCGTCATCGAGCGAGCCGTCGAGCGCTACCTCGAGCCGACCGAGAGCACGGAGGCGCCGGCCGTGGCCACCGACGCTGAGGGGCCAGACACGAGTGGACCGGCTGAACGGCCCCGCGACGCATCCAGCACGGTGGAGGTCTCGATCGAGGAGGCGGCGGAGTCGTTGCCCGAGCTCGCCGCGCGTGTGCACGACACGGGGGCGCACGTGATGCTCACCCGTGACGGACACGTGGTTGCGGCACTCGTGGACTTCGAGTGGTACCGCGCCACACGCGAGCGCCTGGCGCGGCTCGAGGCTGCGTACTGGGCCGCCTGGCTGGACGGAGTATGGCGAGCCAGCAGGTACGGCACCCTCGTGCAGGCGCTCGAAAAGCCCGACGACCTCGAGGGCCGGCCATGAGGCACGCCGCTTCTGACACCCGCGGAACCAGGCCCGTGCCAGCGGCCCTGACCGTCGAGCCGTTCCGGACCCGCGGGCGGTGGGTGGTCACCACCGCCTCGGGCGCCGCCCACCTGATCGACTCCCTCGACCCCGACGTGGCCGCCACCATCATCCGCCTGACGGACGGCCCACCCACCGGGAGCCCGGTGCCGCGGGCGGCTCTGCGTCGCGACCGGGCCGCCCTGCGCGTTACCTCCGTCCACCACGTGGACCCGGTGCTCGGGCGGGTCGAGGGCGTCGCCGTTGGTCGCGAGATGTGGCTGGTGCTCGAACCGCTCGGGGTCGGCGCGGACGTGACGGTTCGTCGCACCACACCGGTCACCGCCATCGACCCGCAACCCGCCGACTCCGACCAGGGAGCAGTCCACGGTGATGAGTGAGACCCCGGAGGAGCCCCCGGAGTGGGTCGAGCTGCGGGAGCGGCTCGCCCGGGAGCGCGTCGAGGTGGTGACCGCGCGCCGAGAGCTGCTCGACCTGGTCCCCGGCAACCTGCGAGACCTGGACGCCGCTGCCTCCTGCGACTGTTCGTGCCACCCTCAACCGGGCCGCGACCCGCACCACGGCTCGCGCTGCGAGTGCCAGCTCCGCGCCCGCGCGCGCCGACGCCGCCATCGCAAGGCGATGAAGGCGTTCGCCAAGTTCGGGGAGAGCCTGCGTCCCGTGCATGAGGCACACCAGGGTGAGCTCGCGGAGGCCGCCACCGAGCTGGGCGTCGATGCACACGAGGAAGTGCCGGGAGCCCCGTGGGTGGTCGTCGGCACCACCGACGGCACCGCTTGGTACGTGCGCGAGCGCTGGGACACGTACGCGATCGTCGTCTCGACCGGACCCGACCCGAGCGTCCAGCCGTGGGGCGGCCCCGACGGCGTGGAGACCGAAACGATCCGTACCGGTACATCCGAGGACCTCTACCAGGGCACCCCGCCGGACTACCGGGTGGCGCTGCGCTTCATCGTCGCCACGGTCCGTGAGTACCTCGACGGCACGACCTGCACGCACCCGGCTCGCCCCGGTGACCGCTACTGCCCTCGCTGCGGCAACCTCCTCGTCGACCCGGCGAAACCCCGCAACTCATGAAGGAGACACATGCCAGACGACCCCCAGCGCACCAGGCCCATGCTCCCCGCATCGGCGGCCCGACGGTGGTTGGGGTGGTGGGGTGTCACGATCGTCGTCGCCGGGCTGTGTGGGCTGATCGCGGCCGCTCATCTTGCCCGCGACGGTCTGACCGTGGCGGTACTCACGCCGCTCGGGTGGGCCCTGGCCTACGTGCTGCTGAAGGCGCAGTCACTCTTCGAGTACCGGCGGGGCTGGCGCCACGGGCACGAGCTGGGCCGCCGCGCCGCCCTGCAACGGTCCTACGAGACCGCCGACCACGAGCGCCTACCTGCCGGGGGCGACGGCGACCAAACCCCCGAGCCCTGGGACCACCCCACCGCGACAGCCGACCTCGGTCAGGGCTGAGCGTGGAAAGCCACGACTGGGTGCGGGTCCCCGGCGGGATGCTGCGAGTGCATGCCGCGAACCGGTGTGACACCTCGATCCCCTGCCCGATCCATCAGCCCTCTCAGCACCCACTGCGTGCTGCTCCGTTCGGGTGGCGTGACGACTTGGAGCTCCTCGAGCGTGTCTGCGAGCACGGTGTCCACCACGCCGACCCCGACGGGCTCACGTTCATCTCCCTGACCCGAGGGACACGCGTCGCGCTCTGGCTGAGCACCCGTGCGACCGCTGCTGCGGCGCGAACGCCCAACCCGACGAATCGCTGCCCGACCGCAACGACACGCGGGCCGACCCCGGGACGGCGACGGGTACCGCCCCCACTGCGGCCTCGCGTTGACGAAACCCGAGCTCCCATGACCCCGCCCAGCACGTCGAGGGAAGAAGCGATGACGCAACACAACCCGACACCTGCCCGGCGGCACGACCTCGACCACACGGGCGGCGCCGAGGTTCGGCGCGAGGGCGCGCCCACATGAGCTTCGCAGACGTGACGTGGGGACCTGCCGGCTGGCAGGCCAACGTGCAGGTGGACCGCTTCGGCGACGTGCGGGTGATCACCGATCCGCCCAGGGGCGACGCGCCTACCGCCGATTCTCGCCCAGTTCTGCGAGTGGGCGGGGTCGCGGTTGCCGGTGATCACCCGCCGGAGCTGAAGAACGGCCCCACCCACGACGCCTGGCGTGCGTTCGAGGACTACCCGTGGCAACAACCGTTTCGTGTGGCAGTCACGGCTCTGCCGGCAGGAACGAGCGATGACCGGGTCCTGGAGCAGCGTGACGTCTGGGTCGACGCCTCCTCCCGTGTTCATCTCGTCGGTGACATGAGCACGGCGCACCTCGCGAACGCGTTGCTCTACCTCGAGAGAAACGCCGCCCGCTGGCTGACCGGGTGGAAGGCGTCGCGTGAGCTCGCCGGCGACCCATTGCCGCTGGCGCTGGGGCCACTGTTGCGGTCAGACCCGACCGGTGTCGGTGAGCGTGAGCTGATGCGCGCGATGCCGGTCTACCTCGCGATGGAGTCCGAACTGGCCAGGAGGCTCGCTCATGGTCAACCGGTGCCGGCGTTCGAGTGGTGGGGGTCGCTGTACTCCGCCGTCGAGGACGCTCACGAGGAGTGGGCTCGGCGCGCACCCGGCTGCGACCACGGCTTCCTCGACCTGGCATGGCACGTTCACCACCGACAGCCGCCGGTGACGCTGGTTGCCGCGCCCAACAAGATCGACGTCCTCGTAGGACAGGTGGGCGCCGCAATCACGCTGCACCTCACGATCGACGGGGACGC
This sequence comes from Cellulomonas sp., assembly GCF_965229465.1. Taxonomy (GTDB): domain Bacteria; phylum Actinomycetota; class Actinomycetes; order Actinomycetales; family Cellulomonadaceae; genus Cellulomonas. The sequence goes on from NZ_OZ245882.1 coordinate 1,900,404, forward strand.
GGCCGAGGCAATCGTCCTGGAGCCCAGACAGGTCGCCAACCTGTTCCTGCTCGGCCTGCAGCTGCCCGAGCAGGACAGCACCAACCTGGTGAACGTCGGCACCCTGACCGTCGAGCCGACCGTTGCGTTCCTGGTCGGCCGGACGGATGTCGGAGAGAAGATCGGCCTGCAAGCCGTTCGGCGCGGCATCACCCGAGCCATCACCGTCGGCACCAAAGTGCCCAGCGAATGACGGGCGAGTCAAGCCGCAACCCGCAGTCATTCGCGGCGCCAGGGCGGCGGCGCGAGCGCCTCGATCTGTCCGGCACCCAGGTGGTCGTCGCCGGCGACTGGCACGGTTCGCGCACTGCTGGTCGAGACGTGATCGAGCGGGCGGCCACCGGAGGATCGCGGGTCGTTCTGCACATCGGAGATCTGAACGTTCCCGCTCTCGGAGCCCCTTCGATCACCAAGGCCCTCGACCGAGCATGCGCTCGCACCGGCGTAGTTCTGCTGGTCTCACCCGGGAACCACGACAACTGGGATCGCATCGACGCAGCACCACTGGACGACGCCGGCATGCACGTGCTCGGCCGGAATGTGCGAGCCCTGCCGCGGGGCGCACGGTTCGAGATCGCCGGGCGCCGGTTCGGCGCGCTCGGTGGAGCCGTCTCGGTGCTCGGCCGCCTGATCCGAGGCGAGACGTGGTGGCCGCAGGAGGCGATCACCGACGAGCACGTGCGGTTGCTGGGAACCGCACCGCTGGACGTACTCCTCACCCATGACGCGCCCGCTGGCGTGCCCCTCTCGTCGGGGTACGACCCGCCTGCGGACCTCGTCGCCGAGGCCGACGAGCTGCGCGCACGACTGCTTCGCGCAGTGCAGATCACCCGGCCTCGGCTCGTGTTCTGCGGGCACTGGCACACCCGTCGGATCTACGACCAGCGCGTGGACGACGAGACGACAACGACCGTGCATGTTCTCAACCGCGAGCACACGGTCGGAAACGCGATTCTTCTCGACCTGACCACGCTGGACGTGGCTCCGTTGCCCGCTGCAGCTGGCGGATCGAACGACCTGCACGCACCCCACCAGCTCGGGTGACCCGCGTTGGCCTATTGCGGCGGCGTGGGCTGCCGAGTGTCCGGCTGACGGCCAGGGCTATCGACGCTTGCCCAAGCCCGGAAGGCCGCCGTTCACGGGGCGCACGTAACGTTCGTTGCTGATGCCGGCCCAGAAGCCCCTCGGTTGGCCGTCTCGGCTGTCCAGTCCGAGATCACGGCGGCGCCGCTCCCTCGAGTCGGCAGCGGCCTTGGCGCGTTGCTTGTCCGTCTCCCAGCCCGCGTCCTGGGCCAGGCGTTTGAAGTCGCCGCTGTTGAGGTCAGCTCGGGCACCCTTTGCACGAAGCGACTCCGCAATCTGGTTGAACAACTGCTTCTCCTGGGTTCCCTTCGACTTGCCGATCTTGAGGTGCTTGATCAGGTAGGCCCGCGACGGCGACCCAAGGACCTGGTCCAGATGCGCCTCGAGGGCGTAGAGCGACTTGGAGGCGGGACGGGATGGCTTCGACTTGACAGGCGCTGGCGCTGGGGCCGGCGCTGGGCGATTTGCCGCGGAGCGCCTCGCCCGCACCCGGGGGCGGCTCTCGTGCGCTTGTGTCGGAGGCATGGCCTTAACCGGCTTCTCGGGCTTGATGTACGGCCCGCCGCGCTCGCGCTCATCCTGGATCAAACGTCCGATCCGAGCGGGACCAAACGAGACTGCGCCGCGCGTCAAGTCCGCGAGAACGCGTGCGATGACTCGCGCGTCGTCCCCGGCCGCGATCCGGTCGCGAAAGAATGGCCCGGCCGGACTTCCCAAGCACTTCTCGATGAGGTCACGGTCGGCTCGCACCTGCACCACGCCGACCCCTGGCCGTGACCGCATGGCCTCCTCGACAAGCGCGACGACGCGGGCGTCGGACATGTCCACCATGCCGCCGGTACGCGCGTGGATGTCTCGACGGATCGTGTCAAAGTCCGCGCCCTGGTCGACGAGGTCGCGGAGGTACACCTCGGGGTCGCATCGAAGCGCACTGATGAGGACGGCGCGATCTGCGGCGGTTGCCTCCCGGTCGGTCAAGCCTCCCCCTTACGCCGAATCCAACGAGGGACACGCCGTGGTCGGCGCGATCCTCACATTCCTGCAGATCGGCACGGCGGGGCTTGCGGTGGAGTCGATGCGGAGAACGCCCCGATACGCGCGATCGGGCTGCTCGGTTCCCGTCGACTTCGCTATGCAGGGTCAAGCTCGCGGGCCTCCCGCGACTCGACCGCTGTCGTGGTAGCTCCCACCGACCACTCCCCGTGCGAACGTCACGCGGCGGCTGGTCAGCGCAACCGAGTCGACGTGCCAGCCCGCGGCACGCCAGGCCAGTGCCTGGACCTGGGAGTTGTTGGCCCACCAGTTGCGCAGGTTGTAGGCCGAGTTCGGCAAGCCTCCGACCAGGTCAGCGACCTCATCGAACGTGAGGGTCGCTGCGTCGGTGGGGATGTGTGCGAGGTGGTCTCGTAGTGGGTCGTACTTCGCCATGCCACACGATGGCACGCGTTCGGAGATCACTCAGGTCCGATCGCAACCCGGGTTTGATTCCCGTGAGGCCAGCGGCATTCACTCGCCCAGGCCGGCCGCCCGCCATGCGTCCTGGGCGCGTTGGGATGGCGTCGACCACGTCGCCGGTGGGTCGAGGCGGGCCCGACGCTCAGCCTCCCCTCCCTCAGCGATCGCAGCGGGGCTGAGCATGGGAGTCAGGCGGTAGGTCTTCCATGTGCCGCGACCTGCCGGTGTGTGGACCACCAGCACGTCGTCGTTCACCACGACGGTTGTCTGAGGTCCGTTGGTCGGCTGGACTCGGACGGCCGCAGGGTGCCCGGCTGGGAGGAACGCAAGTGCTCGTGTGGCGACACGCAGCGCATTCGCGAACTTTCCCTCGATGTCGATCACGCCGTCACGCTCGAGCTGCACAAACCAGTCGGGGTGCTCGCGCTGGAGAAGGCGCTCGGCTTCGGCCCAGGGGTTCCCGTTGGTCAGTGCGCTGACGTTGTCCAGGACGCCCTCGGCGCTGATCAGTACGCCGGACGTTCCCTGCATCTCTTGCAGGATGCGATCAACGCGCTCGATGTCAGCATCCTCGAGCAGTGGCAGCAGCGCGGTGGCCGTGTCGGAGTAGGTCCGGCCAGTGCCCGCACGGCGGTCTGGGGACGCTCCCTGATCGAGGCGGTAAAGGCAGACGGCGGCGAGCGCGGCCAGCTCCGGCCGTAGTGGTTGAGGAATGTCTGTTCCGCCGAGTTGTCTCGTTGCACCGGCCAGCAGCTCGAACCAGGGCGCGGTGCCTCGATCCCAGATCTGAGCGAACGTCCCGATGAGCGCAAGGCGAACGAAAGCTGCTCGGTCGATGGCGGGTGTCTCGCTCATGTCATGCGTGAGGCGGGCCAGCCACTGCCGTACGGCCGCCTGCTGCCGTGGCGTCGCGTCGCGAGTTGCGGGCGCCTCGGCACTCGTGGTCTCAGGGTCCTCGTCTTGCTCCTCGGCTGTGTGCTCGTCATCGAACGTCGACTCGTCCACATCGAAGTTGTCCGCCCAGATCGGCTCGCTCACAGCGCCGTTGACAAGTTTGGGTGCACCGAGCCGCGGCAGGATGAGCCGGCCAGAGGCCTGGCTGGCCAGCGTAGGACCCAATCGGGCGACTGCGTCGTCGGCGTACCGGGCCCACGCCTCGGCATCGTCGAGCGTGCGCCAACCCGAAGCCGGCTCCAACCCCGTCGAGAGCGATGCCGACGCGCCGCCTGACACGCGGGGCAGCGGGATCGCGCGTTGCTCGCGCATGACGCGTGTCAGCTGACGGTGCCAGTCGTTCATCAGGTTGATGTCGCCCAGCAGGTCCGACCAGTGCAGATCGGCGTTCGATCCGGCCCGGCTTACGGACGTGATCCTTTGCTGGACCGCCTCCGGGTCGTCGATGAATCGGGGCGAACCCCAGTGAGGGACTCCGTCGAGTGACCAAGCGGGCCGGACTCGGCTGCTGGACCGGACTCGCTCTGCGATCTCGACGTCCCACAAGCGTTCCCCGCCGGGCATCTCCGCCAACTCCTCGTACTGCTCGGGCAGATCGGCGAACACGCTGACTTGGATCGCGACAGGGAAGGCATGCCGCCGGTCAAACTCGACGCGCAGACGCCCGTCGACCAACGTGGCCCCGAGGATCTGCGGAATGGCGGGGTCCTGTCGGGCCACCTCGCCGGGAGCTGCTTCTATCGCCCGCGACGGGACTTGTGCTGTCGAGAGGTGCTCGCCGTCGCCTGGGTAGAGCGAAGTGTCGGCGGTGTGCAGGACACCAACTTCGACGTTCCCTCCGTCGGCGACGGAACGCAGCAGAGCGGCTCCGGTCAGATTCGCCGAACCGGTCAGCGACCACTGGATGCCGTCGCCTTGGATGGCCTCGAGAAGCTTCCCGTGCCGGTAGTCGGCACCTGCGTCCTGCCACGTCAGTTCCACGTCGGCCGCTGCGGCAACAGTGGCGAGTACCTGCGGGTCCAGGATCGTCCGGTCGGGCTGCACCGCGATTCTGACCCGGCCCGGTCGGTACCGGTCGATCAGGGCCCTGAGTGCGGCACCTCGTGGGTCATGGAACGGCGCGTACAGGCGAAGCTCGTCGAGATGTCCGTCGGGCAGCTGGTCGAGGATTGCTCTATTCGCCGTGCTCACGAGGCTGTGGGGTGTCGGGACGCGTGCGGTGCTGGCCACGAAACGGTCCAGGTCGACGGCAACTCGCTGGACACTGCTGCGAGCGAGAGCGCCCATCCGGACGTCGTTCAACGAGTGCAGCCAGTTGGCAACCTGCCCGATGAGAGCCGGAGAGCCGCCTTCGAGGGTTCCGTGCGCGACCGTGAGCGTCTCGTCGTTGCGGACGAGGCCACCAGAGGTCAGGTTGCCCGATCCGATCGCGACCATCGCCTGCTGCGGCCCGACCAGGACGCTGACCTTGGGGTGAAACGCGGTCGGCATCGAGACCAGCCCGACGAGATAGGACGTGCCAGCCCCCTTCACCGCGCGCGGATCGGGGTGAAACATCGCTGCGTCGGCCAAGACGGTCACGGCCGCGCCAGAGCTGCGAACCATCCCGAGCACTCGGTTCTCGAAGAAGCCAAGATCCACGTTGAAGGTGGTGAACAGCGCCTCAGTGAATGGGCGCGCGCGCGTGTCCACGGAGAACAGGTGCGACATGAGCGACCCCGAGCTGCCAAGTGCCGGCTTCACGTCAGTCAAGGAGTGCCCCCCGAGGTCCGCGCGCCCACGTCCCGTCCTCGTCCCGGGCTAGCAAGCCGACTTGGCGGCTCATCGACATCAACTGCGCCCACCGCAGGCTCGGTGGGCGGGCCACCTCACCGTTGACTCGGAAGACAAGACCGTCATCAAGCACCACTCGAACCGGCATGATGAACCGCTGATCTGAGCGCCGAAAGTACGACTTCGCCATCGTCACGCGATGGGCCCGGTTGACCATCACCTCAGCGAGGTGAACGGCAAGGTCCTGCAGGGACCTGTCCACCCACGAGTTCGTCGTTCCTGCGACCCAGTGTGGTGAGAGCTCCTCGACCCCTAACCGGTGACCTCCGGGGCCTTCAAATCCGCGGCGCTCGGGCGTGTCCGGACCGGCGTTCAAAGCGGTGTGTCGGTGGGCGCCAAGGACGAGCGTCGCGATCCACCGATCGACATCGGCGCGCTCGAGCACGGACGCGTCTCGTTCGGCCGGTAGTGGTTGACCCACCGCGTCCGTCACCGCAGGAAGGCCAGCGACGTAAGCGCGCAGGGTGCCCGCGGGCATCTCGTCGGCGAGCCGTTCACCGAGCTGCGCTGGTGTCATCGCTCCCGAGGAAGGTAACGCGTCGCACATGCGCGCCCACAGCAGTCTCCACGCGTACACGGACTCTGCGCGGGTCCGCAGTCCGCGCCAGCGACGCCAGACGTCACCGGTGTGGGCATGCTCGTGAGTCAACATCTGCGGGTCGTACATCACGAACCGTGCGAGATCCTCCAGGCCCTCCACGGGCGCCGTCTGGATAGCGGCAGCAATCATCTGCTGCGTCTGGCCCAGCACGCCGGCGACCGTGCCGACGTCGTGCGGGCGACCCGCGAACCGGCGTGCGAGCCACTCGCCATCGGGGCTAAAGCGAGCCTGGCACAGACACGCGTCGGCCAAGCCCGCAACGTCCGCAAGGGACACCGATGCGGCCGTGGTCGCAAGATCGACGACGCCGTGCAGGCTGTCTCGCACGGGCGCCACTTCGAACGCGTCACCTGTGCTGAAACTCTCTGTCGACAAGACCCCGAGCGTCATCTCCGATCCGCGGTACGCACCGAGAAAGCCCCACGAGGAGTTGGAGTACCGGCCCGCGCCATGTCCGGCGGAGACGGCGAGATCGACGGGGCCGGACTCCAACGCGCTACGGAGCTTGTCCTCGCCATGCGGTGCAGGCCACTCGCCGACATGGTCGGCGCTGTCGCGGTGAGCCATGCATGCGAGTGCGTAGACGATCTCGGACCTGCGAAGCAGATCCCTCGCCGCGCCGTCATCGAGGTCACGACGTTCCGCCTCATGAGCCACCAGCCCGTGCAGCGCGAAGTACCGCGCTGTCGTCGTCACCGTCGTCACGCCGGGGGCGTGCACCGCCACAGCCGAGTTGAGGTACTGCTCGACTGCGATCGGGAACAGACCCAGGATCGGGCTCGTGCGCTGGTCGACCCAGCCGGGCCCGTCCACGTGCACCATTGTCACGGGCTCACCATCCCAGAACGTGCCGAGCGGGAGTGGGTGAAGCCGTGCGGCCCATGCCTCTGCTGGCGGACGCCAGGACCGCTCCGGACGAACCGTCCCCCGGAAGGCCGGCCAGGCCCCGCGCGGGTGCGCGTTGCCCACATTGGAGTCTCGGCGTCCGCGAGCCTCGGCTCAAAGGGGTTCGTCGACGCTGCCGACGTGGATCTCTATGGCCTTGCTTCCCGCGAGTTCATCCGGTCAGGCCCTGGCCAGCCCAGACCACACGGGGCATCTTCAGCCCATGAGCCCAACACCACTGACCTTCGGGCCTGGCCCCCTCGATGTCGACTTTCGCCGAGACCCGATCAACGTTACTGACCACATGCTCGACGCTCTCCCAAAGATCCGGGCCGTGCTGGTCGGGGTGGCGAAGGCGGGCACGACGATCACCCACGGCGATCTGATGAACCAAACCGGCAAGCCGTACGCGCCCAACGGCGTCGGTAAGGCCCTGGACGCGCTCAGCCAGGACTGCCTTAACCGCGACGAGCCCTCGTTGGCTGCGCTCGTCGTCACGGCGCAGGAAGGCGAGGTTGGTTCCGCGTTCAGCGGCGATGCGCCCGCCGAACGCCGTCTCTGCTACCGGCACTGGTCGCAGCGACGAAGCGTCTGACGCTCGTGCGGCAGGACGGGGGGACGTGGCGACGGCGCTCGATCGGATCCCGTCCACTGACGGGACGAGGCGGGCGCTTGACGGGGACGATACGTCTACACCTAGAGTTATGTGATGACAGAAAGTGCCGGATCCAGGTCCAGGTCGCGCGGCGCCGACCTGCCTGCCGGCGCATTCACGCTCACCGATGCCGAACGGGCCGGAGTGAGCCGTTCGAGGCTCTACCGCCTCGCTTCGCGGGGCGACTTGGAGCGCGTTGCCCCGGGCGTGTACCGGCGAGCAGACCACGAGCCGATGTATGACGTCGAGCTGCTGGGAGCTGCCATCCGTGCACCGCAGGCGACCATCTGCCTGACCAGCGCATTAGTACTCCACGGACTTACGGACGAGATCCCGGCCGCGACTGATCTGGCTATTCCCCGCGGAGCGCGACCACCCGAAGCCTCGATGGCGATCCGCTGGCACCACTGGGATGAGGCGACGTTCGACATCGGCAGACTGGACCACGTGATCGCCGGCACTGCCGACCTCATCGGCCTCTACAGCGCCGAACGCACCATCGTCGACGCCTTTCGTGCGAGGAACGTCGCTGGCTACGAGACCGCCAACGAAGCTCTGCGTCGATGGCTCCGCCGGCGGGGTTCGCACCCAGTAGACCTACTCGCGATAGCCGACCGCCTCCCTCGCGCCCGAGGCCCGATCCGCGAGGCGCTGCAGTACCTCACGTGAAGTCGGTTGCCCCCAGCACGGGTAGAGCAGCCACGCGCCGCCATCGAGGCACTAACGACCGTCCCCCCGATCTCGTTGGTCAGTTGAGATCGACTTCCACGAACGGCTCCCCGGTCAGGTGCTCGAATGCGCGTGATCCGACAAGGTCGAGTTTGGAAACTAGTCCATCCAGTCGAGCCATCGGCCCACGCGGGACCTCCACCATGACCGTCGACTCAGATCCGAGCAACTCGAAGGCGCCGTCGACTTCGATCGTCGCGATGACATCTCCGTCGGAGAATGGATGAGAACCGACGTAGTTGAGCCCGGGGCCACCGGAACCTAGCATGCCGATCGCAATGCGGTCGGGGACCTGAGTCAGAACCGTAAGGCGGCGATGTTTGTCATGGTTTGAAAGTTGCGATAGCACCGTCAGCGGCTGGTCCCACGTTGGACCTCCGTGCTCTTCGTCCCCAAATAGGTAACGCAGATTGGCAAACGGTTGCATAGCCCGGATCGATTCGATTGCTGGGGCGTCAATCAGCGCCAACGGCCCAGTCCTCACTAGCTCAGTAAACCCCCCATCATCGCTAGCGATCGGGAAGTGCAACCGTCGCTCCTCGCGCTCAGACAACGGGCGACCGGCGCCCCGCTCCGCGAGTGTGACGACCATGTTGTCCAGATTGGAGCGGAGCTGATGGACGTACTCGCCAAGCAAGTACGCCAGCCGCGCCGGCGGCTGACGATCTACGCGCAGCACGAGTTCGGATCCTCCTGGAACCCGGCGACGCACCTCGAGCCGAGTCGGATTTGTCGCGAGGTACGCCGCCAGTTCGGAGCGCAGCCGATCAGAGATCTCGTGGGCGCGAGAGATCCGCTGGCGAGCAGGAATCCACAAGCTACTCATCTCTCATCATCCTGGGGGCTGACTGCGGAAGGGTAGGCGGCCCCTCGAGCGTTGCCGGCAGTATCGCTTTCCCACACCTATACCAGTCGATCCTCGCCGGTCTCGAGGTCCACCGACAGTCGCCGCGGGAACCGGTCCACAGACTTCTTCCCCAACGCCACGCGCTGGCCCGGGTCAAGATGCCAGATGCGGCCGTGCTTAATGATCCAGTGAATATCCTCGCCACCGCCGACAGCATCGAAGCGGACTTCCACTGCGCGCTCGGTCAGTTCGATGTGCTCTTGATGGGAATAGTTCGAGGCGTCCCGTCGGGCCTTGATAGCCTTCTCCCGGACCGTCCCAATGCCTCGGTTGACTCCATGGACGAACTCGTCATCGAACTCCGGCACATACAGGGTCCAGCGATGGTAGGCCGAGACGACCGGCAAGAAGGCATCTTCGATCGCGGGCGCATTACGTCCGAGGTGCTCCTGAACCCGCATTAGTTCGGAAGCGAGCTCAGCAAACGCGCGCATGCGCTCCTGTTCGATCACGAGCCCACGCTGCCGTTCAACCTGCTCGAGAAAGCTCGAACGCTCAGCGTCCATCTGCGCCGAAAACTGAACACGGTCGTGCCGCAGAGTCAGGAGCAGGACGACAACCGCCACGACGATTGAGGCGGCCGCTGCGATCGCTGCCCCGACCCAGCCGTCGAACGCGACGCTGGCGTCCAGCGCACCCGCGGTGTCCGCTGCCGTGATTCTCATGGGCCGCACCATATCGATGCCGTTTGCTGCAGGCCTCGCTCAAAATGCAGGTGTAGGTGCAGTCGGCGGATGCCGGCATCTCAACCGTCAACACGATCGAGACCTTGGCTCGCCAGCTGGGACTGCACGTGCTCGTCTCGCCAGGCCACCACGACGACTGGGACCGCATCGACGCCGCCCCGCTGGACGCCGCCGGGATGCACGTCCTCGCCTAGGTAACGCGCGCGCTATCGCGAGGTTCACCTTTCGCAATCGCCCGCCGCCGGTTCGGTGCGCTCGGGGGCGCGGTGTCCGTGCTCGGAGCATTAGGCCGGGGTGTGAGCTGGTCGCCCCAGGAGATGGTCAACGACGAACGGGTACATCGGCGGGCATCGACCCGCTGGTCGTGCTGCCCACCCACGACGCACCAACCGGAGTTCCCTCTCCTCCGGGTACGACCCGCCGGCGGACGTCGCCACCGAGGCGGAGGAGCTGCGTGCCCGGCTGCACACCGGGGTCCAGAACACCCGTCCCCGCCTCGTGTTCTGCGGGCACTGGCACCCGCCTCAGCCACGACCTGCCACACCGCGACGGGCTCTGCACTGTGCACGTCCTGGACCGCGAGCACCGGCCCGGCAACGCGGTGCTGCTCGACCTGACCACGATGGAGGTCAGGCCGCTCCCGTGAAGCCACGCCGTCGGCCCAGCCGGCCTGGAAGTTCGCACACCGGTCCTTGACCCCTGCCGCCATACTCGCTGAAGCACCGGCGGAAGCTCGTTACGGAGCGAGGAAGTGACTGCGTGAGCACACACTTGACGTCGACCGATCTCGACGACTGGTCGCGGCGCCGAGACTCAGAAGCGCACCTGCCGACATTGGTGCGCAAGTTGGTCATGGCGACAGTTCGGCCGGACTGGATCCGGGTACCTGCGGCCGAGGGGGTTGCGCTGCCAGGTCTCGACGGGGTGGTGAACGTTGCAGGCGGTGCTCCGCCATACGTGCCGGTCGGTGCCTCAGCCTGGGAGTTCGGGACAAGCGCTGGTCAGCGCAAGAAGGCGGTCGATGACTATGAGAAGCGGACCAGGGAGACGACCGCCGAGGAGCGCGCGACGACGACGTTTGTAGCGGTTACCAGCCGCCGGTGGGGCGCAGGCGCGAAGTGGGTCGCAGACATGAAGGAGCGCGGCGACGGCTGGAAAGACATCATCTCGCTGGCCGCCGACGAGCTCGCCCTATGGCTGGAGACATGTCCTGGTGTGGAAGCGTGGCTGGGTGAGCACCTCGGGATCAGGTCCCTGGGCGATATCGGTATCGGGGATTGGTTCACGCGATGGTCGCGCCAAACGAACCCTGCGATGCCGCCGGGGGTCCTAGTCGCCGGCCGTGGAACGGACGTTCTTCGCGTCCTGGATGCACTGGACGGTAGTCCTACGGTTGTCCCCGTTCGTGCGCCGAGTATTGAGGACGCGGTGGCATTCGTCGCTGCAACGCTCCTGGTGCGTTCGAAACCGAACCCCGCGTCGGGCGATCAGGCCGATGGCGCGCCCGGCCATGTGCAGGTGGACGCGCCGGGGGTTGACGCGCAGTCGCGGCGGCCGGAAAAGCTCGAGGCTCTTCGCGAGCGCACCATCGTCGTCACCGACAGCGATGGATGGCGTCGGTGGAGCGTGCACGCCACATCGCTCATCCTGGTGCCGCTGTTCGTGCCTGACTCGATAGACGGTGCAGTCGATGCCGGCCACCACGTGGTACTCCCGCTGCTCGCACGAAGTGGCCACGAAGGGCGACTGCCGCCGCTGGATCCCCATGCGGCAGCGGCAGCTTGGGAAGCAACAGGGGTCGAGTTCTACAAGTCGCAGGAGTACGCGTTGGCCTGCCGACGCAACCTCGGGTCGATACGGCGTCGGCTGAGTCGGTATGGCCGGCAGGAGCCGCCCTGGGCCCAGGGGGCGTCGTCGGCATTGTTGGCATCCGCTTTGCTCGCCGGCGGTTGGCAGGCCGACAGAGCAGGCGACCAGGCGGTTCTCGTCGAGCTGACGGGGCGGGCGTCCTGGCGGGCACTCGCGAGGGACCTCGCCGAACTTGCCGCCGTAGAGGACCCGCCTCTCGGCTTCGTCGGTGACGAGTGGGACTTCACTGACATCGTGGACGCGTGGGACGCGCTGGGTCGGCTGGTAACGACCGAGGACCTGCGGGCCTACTTCGACCGGGTTCCGGACGTTCTGACGGAAGCCGACCCGGGCCGGGGGCAGTCGGATGTGGAGAGGATTGCGTCGACGCTCCGGGGAGATCCACCGCGACGGCGTTACTCCATCCGGCTGCGCAAGGGCATGGCGACCACACTTGCTGTCCTCGGTGGCGTGGTGGGCGACGCTCTGGCTGCTGGCGACCGGTCGGGGCAGGCGGTGACCACTATTGCCGTGCGGGACCTGTTCCGGAACGCAGACGGTGAGCGTTGGTTGGCCCTGGCTGATGTGCTCGAGCTGTTGGCCGAGGCGGCGCCAGACGCGTTCCTCGATGCACTGGACGAGTCGTTGAGAGTGTCACCACCACCGGTGATGGAGCTCTTCGACGAGGCTGACGACGCGTTCGGCGGATCACGGTCGGCGCACTCATCGCTCTTGTGGGCACTTGAGACACTGGCGTTCTCGGCCGCGCACGTGTCGCGAGTGTGCGTGGTGTTGGCCCGTCTAGCGGTCCTGGATCCGGGAGGCAGACTCGGCAACCGTCCTTCGGCATCGTTGACCGCGATCCTGGATCTGTTGGCTCCGCAGGGTGCGGTGAACGCGGCGAACAGACTCGCGGTACTCGATGCGGTGACACGCGCGGTTCCCGAGCTTGAGGTGACCCTCATGGCGTCGTTGGCGGGGCGCGAGAGTGTAGGGATCATCCGGTCGGGACCGCAGTACCGGGACTGGCCGACACTTCGCACGGTTTCAACCCGCGCGGAGTACGGGACGGCGATGAACGAGATCTGCACCCGTCTTCTCACGACTTCTTCCTCCTACGCGCCGCAGGTCGCCGGCCTACTTGAGCGGTTCTCGTCTGCGGACCAGGGCCGCATCCTGACGATGTTCGATGCTCGATGGGACGAACTCGGTGGAGACGGTAGGGACGGCGTGCTCGAGGTGCTGCTGACGCTGGCTGATCGCCACCGGCGCTACAGAGAGGCGCAGTGGGCAATGCCGGACGAGGACCTGAGGGCCCTCGACGAGTTCCTCTCTACGCATGGGCTCGTCGTCGCTGGTCGTGCCGATGTCGCGCTCTTCGGGTGGACAGCGGACGTCGACGAGCATCGACGCTCCAGCGATTCTGTGCGGCCTTCGCTTGAGGAGCGTCGCCGAGATGTCGTCGCCGCGCTGCTTGTCAGCGGACTCGATGCGGTCGTTAGCTTCGCGCAGGAGGTCGAGTTGCCTGGACTGGTCGGCCGTTCGCTGGCGGACGTCACCGACGACCACGACGACGCCGTTCTTGACCTCCTGGGTTCAGACCGACCACCCGACGACCCAATCCACCTGTTTGCCGTCAACATGGCTCGTCGACGTGCCGAAGATCTCGGATGGCTGGCCACACAGGTCGCCGCACGGCCCGGACAGGCTGGGCGACTCCTGCTCTGTGCTGACATCTCGGAGGCGCTGCTGGATCTCGTCGAGACTGCGGACCAGGAACAACAGGCGGTGTTCTGGTCGAGCGTCTCGCCCTACCGCATCCCTTCGGGAAGTCTCGAGCGGGTCGCTGACGGCCTCCTCTTGGTCGACCGCCCATTCACGGCCCTCGTCGCGGTCAGCGCCAACACACAGTCGGCGCCTTCGGCAGACCTCATCGTCCGTGTCCTTTCAGCCCCGACTCAGGGGACCAAGGAGAGCCCTCGCGGCGCCGGCTTTTCGTTGGACTACGAGGTCGGTCGGCTTCTGGACCAACTGGAGTCCATCGGTGTCCCAGACGACCAGATCGCCGAACTGGAGTTCTTCTACCTACCTGCGCTCACGCACGTGCGGGAGCCGCGAGCCCTACACCGCGAACTCGGTCGCCACCCAGAACTGTTCGCCGACGTGGTGAGCAGGGTCTACCGGCCCGACGAGGCACTGGACCCGGAGTCGACCGGGGCGACGTCAGCGGATGGCGAACCGCTTGATGAGGGCGGCGGCGAAGGCAATGAGCCCGACGACGATTCGCCATTGAGCGATGAAGACTTTCGGTTCAGCGACGCGTGCTGGCGGCTGCTGCACGAGTGGCACGGACCCCTGCCTGGTGGGCTCCCCGATACCCCGCCGAACGCGGAGGACCTGCAGGCGTGGGTCGACCAGGCACGCGTCGACCTCGCGGCGCGGAGCGTGACCCGCGTGGCGTCCATGGTTATCGGAGAGGCTCTCGCTGCTGCCGTTACCGACGCCGACGGCACGTGGCCCTGCTTGCCGGTGCGTTCGGTGCTGGAGCACGAGCAAGACGCAAGCCTTGAGGAAGCCCTGATCGGGTCGCGGATCAACCAGCGCGGAGTGACCGCGCGTGGTGTCTACGACGGTGGTCTGCAGGAACGGGAGCTGGCGGCGATGTACCGGCGGTGGGGCGAGGCTGTACGCGACGGATGGCCACGCACCGGCGCAGTCCTGGAGGAACTTGCCCGTGGTTACGACGAGGACGGGCGGCAGCAGGACCGCCGAGCCGAGCGTGACGCCCGACGCTGAGCCAATGGTGAGTACCCGTGACTTGATGCTCAGTGCGAGTGCCGCCCCGATCGGCGGTCCGTCTCTTCTATGCGCCGCGCATGGGACGCGCCGCTCGCGCACGAACTCCGCCGGGCGCTGCGAGTTGTCGATCTGGCGACGACTCCGCTGAGATCGGCTCGAAACGGTTCGTCTTTACCGTCGAAGATGCGGCTTCCTCGGCAAAGCCGAATCAATCGCCACTGTCACCAGCCCTTATGGACCTGACCTGTGCCGCTGCCGACCCCGCTGCAGGTGACCTCATGTCCGTGCGGAAGCGTGTGCTCCGACGTGGACAGCCGGCACGCCGCCAGACTGAACGCATGGCGCCGGACGCGCACGCAAGCGGGCAGGAGGCTTCGAAGGTCCCCAAGGGACTCTCCGAGTTCTTCGCGAGGGTCCTCGGTCAACTGCTGCTCAGCTCTTGGTTGGCCTCTGCGGCGCTGGTGGTGACCTCGGCCTATCTGTTCGCGCTGCGTGTCACGCTCGAAGATCCCACCACGTGCCCGAGCCCCTGCGACTGGCCCCAGGCAGCGGTGGCCGCAGGGCAGCGACTGTCCCACGTAACCGTAGGGGGCGCCGTCGTAATCCTGGCGGTCATCGTGATCACCACGGTGCTCACTCAGGCATTTGCTTTCGAGGCCATCCGATTCCTCGAGGGCTACTGGGCGGCCAACCGGGCACTGGCACCTGCGGCAGCGCTGGGAGTGTGGTGGCACCGCAGGCGTCGGGCAAGCCTCTTGACGCGACTCGCTGAAGTTCGAAAGGCCATGCGCGACGGCGCGTTCCTGGCAATCCGTAACCGGAACTCCGAGCTGGTGGCAACGGGACATCCGCCACTGCTCACGCCAGACCAACTGGAGGTCCTGCTCGCCGGACTGGAGGGACGTCAGGCCACGGCCCACCTCACAGCCTCCGATTTCGAGGCGGCCCTCGCCTTCGACTGGGAGAGCCTTGGTGATCCGCAGTTGCGGCTGGCTGAGGCCGTGCTCGACAACCGCCTCGGCTCGTACCCAGTCTCGGGGTGGGTCATGCCGACGAAGCTCGGCAACATCTTGCGACGTCATGAGCAACAGCTCGACGCCGACGACATCGAGCGCTACGTACAAGACTGTTTCGACGAGTTGCCGCCGTCCCTGCAGGCCGCCCACGACGAGGAGCGGTCACGCCTCGACCTGTACAGCACCCTCGTCTTCCTGGTGCCACTGGTGGGCGTCGTGGCCATTCCCGTCCTGTGGGGCTACGGCTCCTACCTGATTGTGATCGAGACGATCACCGTGCTGATCGCTCTGCTCGCCTACCGGGCAACGATTGCCAGCGCACATGCCTACGGGTCCGTGCTGCTCTCCATCCGGGCGACACTGCAACGTCCCGCTCAGAAAGACCCAGCGGGTGCCGGCGATGGCACTCACCAGGTGGCTAAGCCTGGGGCGGGCGCGTAGTCGCAGCGGGGAGGCGCACCATCGGCGCCCGAGGGTGGAGGTCGTGCGGCGGTGGCTGGCTCTCCGCCGGCAGCCAGTATTGGCACGTGGCGCCGTGCTCGTCCACGTGACTGCACTTCCACCGGGCGGACTTCACTTCGCCCATGCCCGGCGTGCGCCGGTTCACCACATCAAGATCCTCCCGCCCAAGTGCTGCAACTGTCTACTGCTGCTCGACCGGCGCTCCTAGTCGGGCAGCGTCCGTGCTCGGAGCAGACCCCGGCTCGGGCGTGACGGCGACGAGAAGCCCGGCCAGCACGGCTGCGCGTTGCGGGCGCGCCCGCGGTGGTCGTGCCGGGGGCGACAATCGGTGGGCCACGAAGTGTGACGGCGATGCTGTTACTCGGCCGCGCCGGCGCGGGCCGCCGAACTGCCTTCCAGCATCTGGCGCACCCGTCGAATCGTCGCGTCATCGGCTCGCACTAGAAGCGAAACTGCGATGCCGAGTTCGATCGCGCGCCTCGTCGTCCAGCCTTCATCTAGGCGATGGCTCTCGTCCAGCGGCGTCTCGTCGTCCTCCGGCGGGCCTCCGAGAGCGGTGCGCCGAGCTTCACGGATTCGGCTTGTGAACTCGACGATGACCGGCTCGCCGTTGAGTGGGTCGAGGACGATCAGATCGGGCCGGTCCCCACCGGGCATGACCTTCTGAGTCTCACCCTCGGCACCGTAGGCGGCCAGGAAGTTGTGCATCTGACCCAAGGCGGGAGTGCGCCTGCCCGCCTCGATGAGGCGCAGATACTCGGAAGAGAGCCCCAGCTTCGCTGCCGCGTCGCTGCGAGAAAGGTGGGCGTGCCACCGGAGCCTCTCCAGCAGTTCTCCGAAGCTGCGGTTGTCGGCGTCGCGATCACGCCCAACCACCAGGTCCACGAACTCTGGCTCCTCTGACAGCGGCCGGTCGCGCAGTTCGCCTGTGGTGTCCTCCATCTCGTGACCGTATGCCAACAAGTCACTAGTTGGAAGTAGTTGCGCCGGGACTGTGGATGCACCTAGCCTTCCAACTACTGGCAACACGGCCAAACTTGTTGGAGGGAAGAAGATGGAGACGCACGTTGCAGAGGTCGCGATGGCAGTCCGGTCTGAGGGAGTCAAGCC